>NZ_JBQKKT010000004.1:0-236512 GCF_052116585.1 Luteococcus sp. Sow4_B9
ACGCCGACAAAACGCATGAACGCCACGAAGGCAAACACCCTACGAGTCAGACGACTGGTGATCAGGATCCAACCACCGCGACACATCGCGGTGCCACCACCCTGACACTGAGATCACCCTAGACTGCCCGGGCGCATCCCCCAGGTGGACCGCCCCACGCCTCGTGCCAGTGGTTGGCCACCCCACGCCTCGTGTCACTGGTGGGCCGCCCCACGCGACTGTGCACATCCAAACCCCACGGGCACGCACTGCATCACGTGCCCCACCAACTCCCACGTGCCCCGTGACACCCGCACCGGCGCCAGCACACAGCCCGCACCGGCGCCAGCACCGCCTGCACCGGATGCCACTACGCACGTCCAAACCCCACGGGCACGCACTGCATCACGTGCCCCACCAACTCCCACGTGCCCAGTAGTAGCCATCAGGAGTGGTGCCCCCAAGACGTGCGGTGGACATCACGTGTGGCAGACCGCGCGTCGTCAGGCGGACCACGCCACGAGACGGGTCCACCATTGACAGCGCGACCGGGCCACGAGCTCCACCCAGAGGCGGCCCTGATCCGGACGGATCAGAAGATGATCGGATCGATCGCAATGGCCAGGAAGACCAGGGCCAAGTAGCTGTTCGACCAGTGGAACAGACGCATCGCCTTCAACTCGGCATCGCGCTTGCCGGCCTTCGCGCGCTGGAGCAGCTGCCACGCCTCCCAGAGGAAGACCGCCCCGGCGATGACTGCCACGGCAGGGTAGATCCAGCCCGTGTTCGCCACCGGCCAGACCAGCAGCGTGGTGAGGACCGTCAGCACCGAGTAGAAGAGGATGCGTCGGCACACACCGACGGCGTCCATCACGACCGGGAGCATCGGCACATTCGCGGCGGCGTAGTCCTCGCGGTAGCGGAAGGCCAGCGCCCACGTGTGCGGCGGGGTCCAGAAGAAGACCACCAGGAAGAGCAGGATGGGGGCCCAGCTGACGCTGCCGGTGATCGCCGTCCAGCCGATCAGGGGCGGGAAGCAACCTGCGATGCCGCCCCAGACGATGTTCTGGCTGGTGCGACGCTTCAGCCACATCGTGTAGACGAAGACATAGAAGGCATTCGCCCCCAGCGCCAGGAAGGCCGAGAGCCAATTGGCTCCGAATCCCAGCACCAGCGTCGAGATGATCGCCAGGGTGATCGCAAAGACATAAGCATTGCGCGTGGAGACACGGTGACGCGGCATCGGGCGACGGCGTGTGCGACGCATCACCTCGTCGATGTCGGCGTCGAGGATGCAGTTGAAGGCATTGGCGCTGCCCGCGCTGAGCATGCCGCCCACCATGGTCCACAGGGCCACCCACAGCGGAGGTACTCCCCCGGCGGCCAGGAACATCACGGGCAGGGTGGTGGTCAACAACAGCTCGATGATGCGGGGCTTGGTGAGGGCGACGTAGGCCTTGACCTTGTCCCCGAGAGTCGCCTTGTCCGTACCACCCGCGTGGGTGGTCGCCGCGTCCAGCGGCTCGCCACCGGAAGCCCCGCGGGCGGACCCGTCGGCGTGCTCGGTGGTGTGCTGCGTGGTCACGTGGCTCTCCCTTCCCAGGGCGCGGCGTCGGCCATGCTGCCCCCGGCCCCGCACCGTGCGCGGGGCAACTCCGGCCAATTCTACGTCTTGTTGCAGAGAAAACCGATTCCGTGCCGAGCGGTGCAACACCTCGTCATGGCAACTGTCGGCAGCTGCTACCGGCCCTGTACAGGCCCAACTAGTGTTCAAGACGTACCACCCACCACATCTTCAGCAGGAGGAACCGTGAACGAGCGACTCAAGGCCCTCTCCGACGCAGGGGTCTCGATCTGGCTGGACGACCTTTCACGCAACCGCCTGACGAGCGGCAACCTCGCCCAGCTGGTTGCCGAGAAGTCCGTCACCGGCGTCACCACCAATCCGACCATCTTCGCCGCGGCCCTCAGCAATGGCGAGGCCTATGCCGAACAGCTCGCCTCCCTCGTGGCGGCCAATCCCGAACTCAGCGTCGACGAGGCCATCCGCGAACTCACCACCAGCGACGTGCGCGACGCGTGTGAACTGTTCGCAGACCTGAACGAGCAGACCGACGGCGTCGATGGCCGGGTCTCCATCGAGGTGGAGCCGGGACTGGCCATGGACACCGACGGCACCGTGGCCCAGGCCAAGGAGTTGTTCGAGAAGGTCGACCGATCGAATGTCCTGATCAAGATCCCCGCCACCCGTCCCGGTCTGGAGGCCATCCGCAAGACCATCGCCGCCGGCATCAGCGTCAATGTCACCCTGATCTTCTCCATCGAGCGGTACCGCGAGGTCATGGAGGCATGGCTCTCGGGCCTTGAGGACGCGCTGGAGGCTGGTCTGGACATCGACGAGATCCACAGCGTTGCCAGCTTCTTCGTCTCGCGGGTGGACTCCGAGGTGGACAAGCGCCTCATGGAGATCGGCACCGACGAGGCGCTGGCCCTGAAGGGACAGGCCGCCATCGCCAATGCCCGCATCGCCTACGCCGCGTGGCTGGAGGTGATGACCTCCGAACGCTGGGGTGTCCTCAAGTCGCGCGGTGCCCACCCGCAGCGCCCACTGTGGGCCTCCACCGGAGTCAAGGATCGCTCCTACGACGACACCATGTACGTCACCCAGCTGGTGGCCGATGGCTGTGTGAACACCATGCCCGAAAAGACGATGGATGCCGTCGCCGACCACGGTGAGGTCACCGGCGACACCATCACCGACAACATCGACCAGGCCATCGACGTCATGGGCAAGCTCGCGCAGGTGGGCATCGACATGGACGACGTCGTCGCCAAGCTGGAGGACGAGGGCGTCTCGAAGTTCATCACTTCGTGGGACGAGCTCGTCGGTGACGTAAGTTCTGCTGTGGAAGCCGCCAAGGCCTGACCACAGGTAGTCTCTTGGAGGCCCGCGCCCGGTGCTGACCGGTCGCGGGCCTCGCCCGTCCTCGGTGCCTCTTGCCGTCCGCCCCCGTCCCACAGGAGCCCCAGTGAGCGAAGACGAACGCGTCAATCCGCTACGCGATCCCCTTGACCGCCGACTCCCCAGGATCGCGGGCCCGTGCGCCCTGGTGATCTTCGGGGTCACCGGCGACCTGGCCGGCAAGAAGTTGTTGCCCGCTGTCTATGACCTGGCCAATCGCGGCCTGTTGCCCCCGGGCTTCGCCCTGGTGGGCTATGCCCGTCGTGACTGGGACGAGGACGCCTTCGCCCAGGTGGTGCTGGAGGCCGTCAAGGCTCACGCACGCACGCCCTTCAAGGAGGAGGTCTGGGAGCAGCTGCGTCAGGGCATCCGCTTCGTCCAGGGCAACTTCACCGACGACCAGGGTTTCGCCGACCTCAAGGTGACCCTGCGCGACCTCGAGGAGAGCCAGGGCACTGCGGGCAACAATGCCTTCTACCTGTCGATCCCACCGGCCAGCTTCGACCGGGTCGTCGGCCAACTCCGCAAGCACGGTCTGGCCAAGCAGGACGGTGGCCGGTGGAGCCGGGTCATCATCGAGAAGCCCTTCGGACACGATCTGGACAGCGCCCGGGAGCTGAACCGGGTGGTGGGCAGCGTCTTCCCCAGCGAGTCGGTCTTCCGCATCGACCACTACCTGGGCAAGGAGACGGTGCAGAACATGCTGGCGCTGCGCTTTGCCAACCAGATGTTCGAGCCGATCTGGAACAACAACTACGTGAGCCACGTGCAGATCACCATGGCAGAGGACATCGGCATCGGTGGCCGGGCTGGTTACTACGACGGCATCGGCGCGGCCCGGGATGTTATCCAGAACCACCTCCTGCAGCTGATGGCCCTGACCGCGATGGAGGAGCCGAACAACTTCGAGGCCGAGGAATTGCGGGCAGAGAAGCGCAAGGTGCTGGCTGCTGCCTCCACTCCGGCCGATCTGGCCGCTCACACGGCCCGGGGCCAGTATCTGGGTGGCTGGCAGGGAGGCGAGAAGGTGCGCGGCTACCTGGAGGAGGACGGGATCGAGCCGTCCTCCACCACGGAGACCTATGCAGCCATTCGCGTCGACGTGGACAACCGGCGCTGGGCCGGCGTCCCCTTCTACCTGCGCACGGCCAAGCGGATGCCCCGACGGGTGACCGAGATCGCCCTGAACTTCAAGCGAGCTCCGCACCTGCCCTTCGCCGCCACCGACACCACCGAGATGGGCACGAATGCCTTGGTGATGCGCATCCAGCCCGATGAGGGCGTCACCATGCGGTTCGGCGCGAAGGTGCCGGGCAGCGCCATGGAGATCCGCGAGGTCAGCATGGATTTCGGCTACGGCGGCGCCTTCACCGAGTCCAGCCCCGAGGCCTACGAGCGTCTCATCCTCGACGTGCTGCTGGGCGATCCGCCGCTCTTCCCGCAGCACGAGGAAGTGGAGCTGGGCTGGCGGATCCTGGACCCGGTCCTGGACTTCTGGGCCGAGAACGGCACGCCGGAAGGCTATGCCGCGGGCACCTGGGGCCCCTCCAGCGCCGACGAGATGCTGGCGCGTGACGGCTTCCACTGGCGACGTCCCTGAAAGGCAGCACGATGATCATCGAACTCAGCCAGACCTCCACGTCCCGGATCTCGCGCGCCCTGCAGAAGGCGCACCAGAAGACCGGCAACACCGCCCTGGCCTTCACGCTCGTGGTGGTGACCCAGGAGAAGCACTACAAGAAGGTGCTGCAGGCCTGCCTGCAGGCCGGCGGCGAGCATCCCTCTCGCATCCTCGTCGTCGTGCACGGCAATGGCGACGAGTCCCGTCTGGACGCAGAGATCCGCACCGGGGAAGGGATCCCTGGCGACATCGTGACCCTGCGCATGCACGGTGAGCTCGCCGAGCACAGCGGATCGGTGGTGCTGCCCCTACTGCTGCCCGATTCCAAGGTGGTTGTCTGGTGGCCCAATGAATCGCCGGAGCACCCCTCCGATGACCAGGTGGGTGCGCTGGCCAACCGTCGGATCACCGATGCCGCCGGTGCACGCAATCCTGTCGAGGCCGTCAGCGTGCGCGCGCGCTACCACTCCCCCGGCGACACGGACCTGACCTGGACCCGCCTGACGCCCTGGCGCGCGCTCTTGGCTGCCGCAGTGGACCAGTACCCCGGCCGTGTGCGCAGCGCCACCGTGGAGGCGGCCCGTGACAATGCGCCGGCCGAGCTGATGGCCGCCTGGCTCCAGGCGCGCCTCGACGTCCCGGTGGAACGCAAGTACACCAAGGGGCCGGGAATCACGGGTGTCCGCCTCACCACCGCGGCCGGCGACATCGCCATCCTGCGCCCCAGCAATGCCAATACCGCCAGCTACCTGGTGCCCGGCCAGCCAGAACGCCAGGTGGCACTCAAGCGTCGCGACATCAATGACCTGATCACCGAGGAATTGCGCCGGATGGATTCCGACGCGGTCTTCGAACAGGCCACCCAGATGCTGCTGACGCGCAACAGCAAGAGTTCCGTGGACGAGGCCAAGGAGACGAAGAAGGCGAAGAAGGACACGTCTGGCCCTCGTCAAGAGCAAGATGCTGCCCAGGAGGAGAGCTGATGAGCCAACCACGCGTCCTGCGTCATGAGGACACCGATGATCTGGTGGCCCAGGCCGCCAGCCATCTGCTGCACACCCTGCTCCAGCTGCAGGAGACTCAGGAGACGGTGCACCTGTGCCTGACGGGAGGTCGCACGGCCAACCGCATCTACGAACGTTTCGCCGAGCTGGTGCCGGATTCGGGACTGCGCCCCGAGGCGCTGCACCTGTGGTGGAGTGATGACTGCTTCGTCTCCACCACCGATCCCGACCGCAATGCCCTGCAGGCGCTGTCCATCCTGGCTCGGACGCTGCACCTGTCCAGCGCCCAGACCCACCCGATGCCGGCCAGCGACGGCAAGGCCGATCCGGGCGAGGCGGCCTATGCCTACGCCCATGACTTGGGAGAGACCACCTTCGACGTGTGTCTGCTGGGCCTGGGAGCGGACGGCCATGTGGCCTCCATCTTCCCCGGGCATCCCTCGCACGAACAGGGCAGCTCCCTGGCGATCGGTGTCACCGACTCCCCCAAGCCACCGGCCGAGCGGATCAGCCTGACGTTGAGGGCGATCAACCGATCGCAACGGGTCTGGGTCCTGGTCACGGGCCAGGACAAGGCAGCAGCGGTGGCACGCGCGCTGCAGGGCGACCAGTTGCTGCCCGCGACCCAGGTTCGTGGGGAGTTGGAGACGCTGTGGTTCGTCGACGAGTCCGCCGCAGAGGACCTGCCCTTCTACCGCTGCGGATTGTGAGCTTGCGCCCCCGGCAATCGCGCCGGTTCCCGGGGGCGCGCGAGGACACGGCAACGCAAGGGGCCCGGACGCCAACGCGTCCGGGCCCCTTCTCCGTGCCCGCCCGGATTGCGCCGGGTCATGGGTTCACGGTCAGTAGATGATGTCACCGCGCTCGCGGCGATCACGCAGGATCTGCAGGGCCTCCGCCAGGATTGCTTGGGCCTCCTCGTCGGTGCGGCGTTCCTTCACATAGGCCAGGTGGGTCTTGTACGGCAGGATCTTCGGCGGCGGCGGCGGATTCTCCGCATCCGTGTTGGCCGGCAGCCCACACCGCGGACAGTCCCAGCTCTCCGGAATCGCTGCCTCAGCCGCGAAGGCCGGTCGGGTCTCGTGTCCGTTCGAGCAGAAGTACGAGACGTAGAGGCGCGGAGCCGCATCGCCGCGTTCCGCCTCCCCCATGGGTCCTGCTCCTACGCGGCTCCCCCGGATGGCGCTGCCACCTGCCACAGTTGTTCTCCTATTTCCACAAGTGATTGACCACCGACGCAGTGCTCGCCGGTGCAGCGTCGTCGCGACGCCCTGCGACCTCAGCTGTAGCGGTAGAGCGCCAGGAGGCCGATGATCGTGGTGAACCAGAGCAGACCGACGATCACCGTCAGCCGATCAAGATTGCGCTCAGCCACGGACGTGCCGCCCATGGAGGTGGACATTCCACCACCGAACAGGTCGGACATGCCTCCGCCGCGCCCCTTGTGGAGCAGGATGAAGAGGGCCAGGATCAAACTCAGCACGACCAGCACGATCGACAGAGTCATGATGGGCCAGGTCATCAGCGGTACCAGAATCACGTGGGCAAGCGTAACCCACGGTTCACTCTTTTCCACATTCCGACAAGCGGTAGCAGCGTGTCTCCACCGAGACGTGCGAACGGGGCGCCACCAGCGGTGACGCCCCGTTCGGAGCACGGCTCGTGCCTGGGTCAGGCAGAGACGGCAGGCAGCTCGTAGAAGCGCACGATTCCGGCGAACTCCTCCGGATCGAGGCTGGCGCCACCCACCAGCGCACCGTCAACGTCCGGCTTGGCCATCAGCTCGCCGACATTCTTGGCCTTGACCGAGCCGCCGTACTGGATGCGCACGGCCTCGGCGGTCGGGGCGTCGTAGAGCTTGCCGATCTCCTCGCGGATGGCGCCACAGACTTCCTGCGCATCCTCGGGGGTGGCCACCTCGCCGGTGCCGATGGCCCAGACGGGCTCGTAGGCGATGACCAGGTTGGCGACCTGGGCGGCGCTGATACCGTCGAGCGAACCCTTGACCTGGTCCAGCGTGTACTGCACCTGGTTGCCGGCCTTGCGCACGTCGAGGCCCTCACCGACGCAGATGATCGGCGTCATGCCGTGCTCGATGACCTTCTTGGCCTTGGTGTTGACGACCTGGTCGTCCTCACCGTGGTACTGGCGACGCTCGGAGTGGCCAACGACCACGTAGGAGCAGTTCAGCTTGGCCAGCATCGGCGCGGCGACCTCGCCGGTGTAGGCGCCCTTGTCGTACATCGACACGTCCTGCGCGCCGAAGGCGATCGGCAGGCGATCGCCCTCCACGAGGGTCTGGACGGTGCGGATGTCGGTGAAGGGGACCAGGACGACGGCCTCGGACTTCGACTCGTCGTAGCCCTTGTCCTTGAGGGTCCAGGCCAGCTTCTGCACCAGGCCGGTGGCCTCGACGTGGTCGAGGTTCATCTTCCAGTTGCCGGCCATGATCGGCTTGCGTGCCATCAGTTGCTTCCTTCCAGAACGGTGAGACCCGGGAGCTCCTTGCCCTCCAGGTATTCGAGCGAGGCGCCACCACCGGTGGAGATGTGGCCGAACTCGTCGTCGGCGTGGCCGAGCTCACGCACGGCGGCAGCAGAGTCGCCACCACCGACGACGCTCAGGCCGTCGACCTCGGTGAGGGCCTTCGCGACAGCCGCGGTGCCCTTGCTGAGCTCCTCGATCTCGAAGACACCCATGGGGCCGTTCCAGACGACGGTCTTGGCACTCTTGATCGCGTCGGCGAAGAGCTGCTCGGTCTCGGGGCCGATGTCCAGGCCCATCTTGTCGGCGGGGATGGCGTCGGCCTTCACGACGTCGACGGCACCATCGACGGTCTTGGCGTCGAAGTCCATGCCCGAGGCGACGCGCACGTCGACCGGGAGCAGCAGCTGCTTGCCCGATTCCTCGGCCTGCTTGATGTAGCCCTTGCAGGCATCAAGGGAGGCCTCGTCGAAGAGGGACTTTCCGATCTCGTGGCCCTGGGCCGCGAGGAAGGTATAGGCCATGCCGCCACCGACAATCACGGTGTCGGCGATCTTGAGCAGGTTGTCGATGACGGCCAGCTTGTCGGCCACCTTCGCACCGCCCAGCACGACGGTCAGCGGGCGGTCCGGATCCGAGAGGACCTTCGAGAAGACGTCCTCCTCCTTCTTCACCAGAAGGCCGGCGGCGCTGGGCAGCAGCTTGGCGATGTCGTAGACGCTCGCCTGCTTGCGATGCACGACGCCGAAGCCGTCGGAGACATAGACGTCGCCCAGCTCGGCGTACTTCTTGGCCAGCTCGACGCGCTCGGCCTCGTCCTTGCTCTCCTCCGCCTTCTCGTAGCGGACATTCTCCATCAGGGCGACGTCGCCGTCGGCGAGGGCGTCCACGGTGGCCTTGGCGGACTCGCCGACGACGTCACCGGCCAGCGGGAGCTCGGTGCCGAGCAGCTCGCCCAGGCGCTTGGCCACGGGGGCCAGGGAGTACTTGGGGTTCACCTCACCCTTGGGGCGGCCCAGGTGGGCCAGCACGACCACGCGGGCACCAGCCTCACGCAGCTCGTTCAGGGTGGGCAGTGCGGCCTTGATGCGGCCGTCGTCGGTGATGGTGTCGCCATCCAGCGGCACATTGAAATCGCAGCGGATGACAACCCGCTTGCCCTTCAGATCGCCAAGATCCTTGATCGACTTCACGTCGGTCCTTCCGTCGAGGAATGGGTGGGGCGCCAACGCCCCGGATGTGGTGCAGGTGGTGCGGATGTGACGACGGGGCGGGACGCCGGAGCGTCCCACCCCGTCACACGGTTTGATCGGGAGATCAGGCCAGCTTGCTGCCGACCAGGGCGGTCAGGCGAACCAGCGAGTTGGAGTAGCCCCACTCGTTGTCGTACCAGGACAGGACCTTGACGGTCTTGCCGACGACCTTGGTCAGGGTGGCATCGAAGATGCTGGTGTGGGGATCACCGACGATGTCGGAGGAGACGATCGGATCCTCGGTGTACTTCAGGACACCCTTGAGCTCACCCTCGGCGGCAGCCTTCATGGCGGCGCAGATCTCCTCGACGGTGACCTCCTTGGAGGCCTCGAAGGTGAGGTCGGTCAGCGAGCCGGTGGGGGTGGGAACGCGCACGGCGAAGCCGTCGAACTTGCCCTTGAGCTCGGGGATGACCAGGGCGACGGCCTGGGCGGCGCCGGTCTTGGTGGGGATCATGTTCAGCGCGGCGGCGCGGGCGCGACGCAGGTCGCTGTGGGGGGCGTCGAGCAGGCGCTGGTCACCGGTGTAGCTGTGGATGGTGGTCATGATGCCGCGCTCGATGCCGAAGTTGTCGTTCAGCACCTTGGCCATCGGGGCCAGGCAGTTGGTGGTGCAGGACGCGTTCGAGATGATGTTCATCTCGTTGGTGTAGTCCTTGTCGTTGACGCCCATCACGAAGGTGCCGTCGACATTCTTGCCGGGGGCGGAGATGATGACCTTCTTGGCGCCGGCCTCGATGTGGGCCTTGGCCTTCTCGGCGTCGGTGAAGAAGCCGGTCGACTCGATGACGATGTCGACACCCAGGTCGCCCCAGGGCAGGTTCTTGGGATCGCGCTCGGCCAGAGCCTTGATCTTCTTGCCGTCAACGGTGATGGAGTCGTCGTCGAAGCTGACCTCGCCGTCGAAACGGCCCATCAGCGAGTCGTACTTAAGCAGGTGCGCGAGGGTCTTGTTGTCGGTCAGGTCGTTGACGGCAACGACCTCGATGTCGGCACCCTGCTCGATGAGGGCACGGAAGTAGTTGCGGCCGATGCGGCCGAAGCCGTTGATTCCAACCTTGACGGTCATGCGTTATCTCCTTCGAGATATTCGATTGCCTGCCGCCGTAGCGGAAGGCGTGTACGGACATGTCCGAGTGTAACGAATGGTGGAGGTCGCCGTAGCGAGCGGACCGGAAGTGGCACTGGTATCACCGCAAGTGAACACGGGATGAACGACCAACACCCAATTCCTACCAGTTGGTCAAGCAGAGTGCGGTCATTCGGGAAGGGCCGGTGCTCGCAGACGAGCGGGACGGCGCCCCGGTCAGTGGGACTCCTGCAACATCTCGGGGCTGAGGCTGGACTCGGTGCCCGGGATGCCCCGCTCGGCTGCGGCCTTGTCGGCCGTCGCCAGCAGCCGTCGGATCCGGCCAGCCACGGCATCCTTGGTGAGCGGCGGATTGTGCAGCTGCCCCAGTTCCTCGAGGCTCGCATTCTTGTGCTCCAAGCGTAGCAGCCCAGCCGCCTTCAAGTGGTCCGGCACGTCATCACCAAGGATCTCCAGGGCACGCTCCACCCGAGCGCCCGCCGCCACGGCCGCTCGCGCAGAACGGCGCAGATTGGCATCGTCGAAGTTCGCCAGTCGATTCGCCGAAGCACGCACCTCGCGGCGCATCCGCCGCTCCTCCCAGGCCAGGAGGGATTCGTGGGCGCCCAACCGGGTCAGCATGGCGGCGATCGCATCACCGTCGCGGATCACCACGCGGTCCACATTGCGCACCTCGCGTGCCTTCGACGTGATCTGGAGACGGCGGGCGGCGCCCACCAGCGCCAGGGCAGCCTCGGAACCGGGGCAGGTGACCTCGAGCGCCATCGACCGACCGGGCTCGGTGAGTGAACCATGGGCCAGGAAGGCGCCCCGCCAGGCGGCGACCTGGCAACAGGTCCCGCCCCCGACGACGATGGCCGGCAGGCCACGCACCGGGCGTCCGTGGGAATCGGTCAATCCGGTCTGCCGGGCCAGCGCATCGCCACCCTGCACCAGGCGCACGGTGTAGCGCGTGCCACGTCGAATCCCCGCGCCGTTGACCATGATCAGGTCGGGCGTGAGGCCGTAGAGCTCCTGGACCGCGGTCCGCAGTCGGCGGGCCGCGGCGCCGGTGTCGAATTCGGCCTCCACCACGATCCTGCCGCTGACGATGTGGATGCCCCCGGCGAAGCGCAGCATGCTGGCCACCTCGGCGCGTCGGCAGCAGGGCTTCGTCACCCGAATGGTGGCGAGCTCCGCCTTCACCTGCTGGGTCATGGCCATGGGGCACGGATCCTTCCCGCACCACTCCGGCCCCCGCCCAGCAGGTTTCGGACACGGTGCACTGTGTCTGTTTGGTCCTCCCCCGAGGCGCGGAGGGGGCGGCCCCTCCTCAGGGCTCCGATTCAATCATGACGCGCCGCACTCGTCACCCTGTTCAGGGCGGCCACGGCACACGTCGGTGCCGCCAGCAGCGGTATGGGGTCAACAGCACTGGGTCAACAACACTGGGTCAACAGCCGAGCACCTCGGCGTACACGGACGCCAGGCGCAAGGGATCGTGTCGCGCCGATCCATCGCGCATCGCCACGTCCGCGACCTCCAGTTCCGCCCCGAGCGACCGGACGAAGGTGTCCAGATGCTCGTCGGCAAAGCTCTGGTCCGCGATCACCACATCCAATCTCAACTGGGGCGTGTGCTCGGCCAGCAGCTCGATGTGCCGTGAGGGGGTGAAACCATCTGTCTCCCCGGCCGACGACATGTTCAGGGTGACCACCTTGCGGGCCGAGGTGTCCACGATGGCCTGCGCCAGCTCCGGAACCTGGAGGTGCGGCAGGACCGAGGTGAACCAGGATCCGGGCCCCAGCACCACGAAGTCGCTCTCCATCACGGCCTCGACCGCGTCGGGGCAGGCCGCTGCATCCTCCGGCACCAGCCGGATCTTCTGCACCTGGGCTCGGGTCTTGGCGACGGTGGCCTGGCCGGACAGGGTGCAGACCTCGTCCGGGCGGATCGGGTCGAGACCGATGACGTCGGCCTCGATGGTCAAGGGGGTCAATGACATGGGCAGCACCCGGCCGCGGGTTCGCAGGAGTTCCCCCACCTGGTCCAGACCAGCCACGGGATCCCCGAGGTGTTGCCACAGGCCCGCGATCAGCAGATTGCCGACGGCATGACCGCCCAGCGGGCCATTGCCGTCGAATCGGGACTGCAGAACGTCGGCCCACTGGCGTCCAGCGTGGTCATCACCGCACAGGGCCGCGAGCGCCATCCGGAGATCGCCCGGCGGGAGGCAGTCGAACTCGGTCCTGAGCCTGCCCGAGGATCCCCCGTCGTCGGCGACCGTGACGACGGCCGTGAGCCGGTCGGTCACCCTGCGCAGGGCACTGAGGCTCGCGTAGAGACCGTGGCCACCTCCCAGGGCCGTGACCGACGGGCGACTGGTTCGCATGTCCATGCCGTCACTCCTTGCCCAGGTCTCGATGCATCACCGTCACGCCAACCCCCTTGGCACGCAGCCGTTGCCCGAAGGCCTCGCTCATGGCCGTCGAACGGTGCTTCCCACCCGTGCAACCGATGGCGATCGTCACCTGACGCTTCCCTTCGCGGATGTAGCCCGGTGTCATGGTGTCGAAGAGTCCCTCCAGCTGGTCCAGGAAGTCTTCGGCACCCGGCTGCGCCAGCACATAACCGCTGACCGCTTCCGAGAGACCGGTCTGCGGCCGCAGCTCCGGCACCCAGTGCGGATTGGGCAGGAAACGAACGTCGAGCACCAGGTCAGCGTCCAGCGGCAAACCGTTCTTGAAACCGAAGCTCATCACGGCCGCCCTGATCCGGGCGCCGTCGTCGCCGCCATAGGCATGCGCCACCCGCGCGGAGAGCTGGTGCACGTTGATGTTCGTGGTGTCGATCACCAGATCGGCCGAAGCACGCAACGTGGAGAGCATCGCTCGTTCCTTGACCACACCGTCCAGCAGACGACCGTCCCCCTGGAGCGGCAGCGGGCGACGGGTGGACTCCTGCCGCTTCACGATCGCCGCGTCATCGGCCTCCAGGTACAGGACCTCAATGTCGATGCCCTGTTCGGTCAGCTCCGCGAAGATCGAGCCCAACTGCTCGAACAGGGTGCGGCTGCGTACGTCCAGCACCACACCGAGCTTCTCGATGGCATTGTGCCGCGCCAGATCGACCAGATTGGGCAGCAGGGACGGCGGCAGGTTGTCGACCACGTACCAGCCGAGGTCCTCCATGGCATGGGCGGCCGTCCGCCGACCGGCACCGGACATCCCGGTGATGATGACGACGCGAGGGTTCTGGCTGCTGGGTGTGCTCACACGGCCCATTATGGCCGAGGATTCGGACAATTCGACGTTGTCAGATGGAATTCACCCGTCCAGCACCTCACCCGTGGTCATGTTGACCGATTCGCCTGGCTCCTGGGCCGCCAGCGCCCCGGTCACCGCCGCGGCGAGGGTGGGTCCGAAGCCCGGAACCTGGGCGATCTCCTCCGCCGTCGCGGCCCGCAGCTTGCGCAGGCTCCCGAAGTGCTTGAGCAGTGCCTTGCGTCGCGTCTCCCCCAGGCCTGGCACGTCGTCCAGGACCGACTCCACCATGGCCTTGCTGCGACGGCCCCGATGATGGGTGATCGCGAAGCGGTGGGCCTCGTCGCGCACACGCTGGAGCAGGTACAACCCCTCGGACGTGCGGGGCAGGATCAACGGATACTCCTCGTCGGGAATCCATACCTCCTCCAGACGCTTGGCCAGGCCGCACAGGGCGATCTCGTCGGACAGGCCCAGCTCCTCCAGGACCTCGGCGGCCGCAGCCACCTGGGGTGCGCCACCGTCGACGACGAGAAGCTGGGGCGCATAGGCAAACTTCCTCGGAGCCCCGGTGGTGGCGTCCACCAGCACGGGGCCACCCTCGGCCTCTGCGCTCATCGAGGCACGATCATCGAGCAACCGGCGGAAACGGCGCGTGAGCACCTCCCGCATCGCCCTCAGGTCATCGGATCCCTCGAAGGACTTGATCACGAAGCGCCGGTACTCGCTCTTGCGCGGCAGGCCGTCCTCGAAGACCACCATGGAGCCCACCACCTCGGTTCCCTGGAGGTGGCTGATGTCGTAGCACTCGATACGCAACGGCGCCGACGGCAGCTCGAGGGTCTCCTGCAGCTGTTCCAGGGCCCGATTGCGGGTGGACAGGTCGCTGGCCCGCTTCATCTTGTGCTGTTGCAGCGCCTGCTCGGCATTCTTCGCGACGGTGTCCATCAGGACCCGCTTGTCACCTCGCTGCGGCACGTGCAGTCGCACGGTGGCACCCCGCTGCTCGCGCAGCAGTTCCTCCATCACCACGCCCGATATCGGCATCACCGGAACCAGTACCTCACGCGGGATCGCACTGGCCACCTCGGTGTCTGCGGCGGAGGAGTCCGCGTAGATCTGCAGCAGGAACTGCTCCATGAGTTCAGCAGTGTCGGCGTCATCCGCACGATCCGCGACCCAACCACGCTCGCCGCGCACCCGGCCGGCCCGGACATTGAAGATCTGGACTGCCACCTCGAGTGGGTCCTCGGCCAGGGCAATCACATCGGCATCGGTGCCGTCATCCAGCACGATGGCATTGCGTTCCGTGGCCTGTTTGAGGGCCTGCAGGGAATCCCGGAGCACTGCCGCCTTCTCGAACTCCAGCTCCTCGCTGGCCCGCAGCATCTGCTGCTCCAGTTTGCGGGTCAGCTGCCCGGTACGGCCAGCCATGAAACTGGCGAAGTCCTCCACGATCTCTCGGTGGTCCTGCGGACTGATCCTCCCGACGCAGGGTGCCGAGCACTTGCCGATGTAGCCCAGCAGGCAGGGACGGCCCGAGGCCTTGGCGCTGTTGAAGACCCCATTGCTGCATGAACGCATCGGGAAGACGTGCAGCAGGGCGTCGACCGTCTCCCGGATGGCCCATGCCTGTCCGAAGGGACCGAAGTAGCGATAGCCCTTGCGCTTGCTCCCCCGCCCCACGAAGACCCGTGGGTACTCGTCACTCCACGTGATGCACAGCCAGGGATAGGACTTGTCGTCGCGGTACTTGACGTTGAATCGGGGGTCGTACTGCTGGATCCAGGTGTATTCCAGCTGCAGGCTCTCGAGCTCGTTCTGGACCACCGTCCACTCGACCTTGGCAGCTGTGCGCACCATCGTCTGGGTCCTGAAGTGCAGCCCCGCCGGATCTGCGAAGTATGAATTGAGCCGCTGTCGCAGGTTCTTGGCCTTGCCGACGTAGATCACCTGGCCGTGTGCATCGATGAACCGGTAGACCCCGGGATCGGTGGGGATCGTGCCCGGCTTAGGGCGATAGGTGGAGGGATCGGCCATGGAGGTCAGTCTAGGAGCCACTTCCGACAGGGCTGGGCCCCGACCGCAGAGCCGCACCAGCGGTGGGATAGTGTGCAGGAACAAGGCCTGCCGACGACCTTGGTGCTTCCCCGTGGAGCCGAGAGAGGGCCGTACAGGCGTCGAGCCGACCCCGCACACTGCCCTGGAGATGCCCCGTGAGCCCCACCCGTCGTGAAGTGATCAAGTCCGCAGGCCTGGCCGCCGGCGCCATGACGGCTGTCGGCTGCCTGTCTGGCTGCTCATCGCCCGAGGTGATCGAGGAGGGTCCCGCGGAGGTTGACGTGGCCAGCATCCCGGTGGGCAGCGCCCTGGTCGTCGAGGGCACTGGCTTCGTGGTGAGTCAGCCCACCGCGGGCGAGTACAAGGCCTTCCGCCGCACCTGCCCGCATGCCGCCTGCGACGTCTCGAAGGTGGAGAAGGCAGAGATCATCTGTACCTGCCACAATGCCCGCTTCGCAGCCGCTGACGGTGCCAGACTCAGCGGCCCCGCCGAGACGGGCCTGACCGAGGTGACGACGACCCTGGATGGCACGACGCTCACGATCAGCGCCGACTGAGACCCCGCGCCTCGAGCCCGCCGCTTGGCTCCCCACCTGGACAATTCCCCGCGGGCGTGCCCCCGGTGGCAAGGGGTTCGTGCCGCAGATCACCGCCCCCCATCCCACGCCCGCCACCCGGTACGGTGGTGTGCAGCCAACCCAGAGGAGATTCCATGAGCCCCACCCGTCGTGACGTCCTGAAGAATGCTGGTCTCGCTGCCGGTGCGGCCGCTGGCGTCGGCGCCCTGGCTGGCTGCTCGTCGCCCGAGCAGGTCCAGGCGGGCCCCACCGAAATCAAGGCCGCCGAGGTTCCCGTGGGCAGTGCCAAGATCATCGAGGACTCCAACTTCGTCGTCAGTCAGCCCACCGCGGGCGAATACAAGGCCTTCACCCGCATGTGCCCCCACGCCGGATGCAATGTCACCAAGGTGGAGAAGGCCGAGATCATCTGCACCTGCCACAACTCGCGATTCTCCGCCGCCGACGGGTCCAAGTTGAGTGGCCCCGCCACCGGTGGACTCGGCCAGGCCGTGGCAACCCTCGAGGGCGACACGGTGAAGGTCTCGGGTCAGTGACCGGCCACCATCCCTGACTCTCCCGAGGGCCCTGAGCTTTCCGTCCGACGGAGCCCGCATCCGACGCCACAGCGCCTCGCCGTCCTCCCGACGGTGAGGTGCTGTGGCGTTGCGTCGTGGACGTGGCGCCCTAGTCGGGGCGGTCGGGCCCCGTTGCCTGCTTCGCGAGGGGTCTACTTCGCGGGGGTCTACTTCGCGGGGGTCTTCTCGGCAGTGCTCTTCTCGGCAGTGCTCTTCTCGGCAGTGCTCTTCTCGGCAGTGCTCTTCTCGGCAGTGCTCTTCTCGGCAGTGCTCTTCTCGGCAGTGCTCTTCTTGGCAGTGCTCTTCTTGGCAGTGCGCTTCTGCCCGGTGGACTTCTGCGCCCCCGCCGTGACGGCGGGTGACTCGACCAGGGGCTCGGTGGCCTCGCCCTCCGGAACCTCCTTGCCCGCAAGCATCGGGGCCAGGAACTGGCCCGTGTAGCTCTCCGAGCAGGCGGCCACCTGCTCCGGAGTGCCTTCCACCACCACGGTGCCGCCCCCGGAGCCACCCTCGGGACCCATGTCGATCAGGTGGTCTGCCGTCTTGATCACGTCCAAGTTGTGCTCGATCACCACGACACTGTTGCCCTGGTCCACCAGTTTCTGCAGCACGCCGAGCAATTTGCGGATGTCCTCGAAGTGCAGCCCAGTGGTGGGCTCGTCCAGCACGTACATCGTCCGCCCGGTCGATCGACGCTGGAGTTCCGTGGCCAGCTTGACTCGCTGCGCCTCACCGCCCGACAGCGTCGTCGCTGGCTGTCCCAGCCGCACATAGCCCAACCCCACCTCGGTCAGCGTCTTGAGGTGGCGGGCAATCGCACTGTGTGCGGCGAAGAACTCGGCAGCATCCTCGATCGGCATGTCCAGGACCTCGGAGATGGTCTTGCCCTTGTAGTGCACCTCCAGGGTCTCCCGGTTGTAGCGAGCGCCGTGACAGACCTCGCAGGGCACGTAGACATCGGGAAGGAAGTTCATCTCGATCTTGATCGTGCCGTCGCCAGAGCAGTGCTCGCAGCGGCCACCCTTGATGTTGAAGCTGAAGCGGCCGGCCGGGTAGCCGCGGACCTTTGCCTCCTGGGTGGCGGCGAAGAGGGTCCTGATCTTGTCGAAGACCCCGGTGTACGTGGCGGGATTCGAGCGTGGCGTGCGACCGATCGGCGACTGGTCGACGTGGATGATCTTGTCGATGTGTTCCATGCCCGTGATCGAACGATGGCGCCCGGGCACGGCCTTGGCCTTGTAGATGCGCTGAGCCAGGGCCCGATACAGGATGCCGTTCACCAGGGAGGACTTGCCTGAGCCCGAAACCCCCGTCACCGCGACGAACTGGCCCAGGGGGAAGCTCACGTCCACATCGCGCAGGTTGTTCTGCGTCGCTCCGTGGACCGTGATGGCACGCCCCGTCGCGGGCCGACGCACAGCCGGTAGTGCGATCGAGCGTCGTCCCGAGAGATAGGCCCCCGTCAAGGAGGACTCGTTGGCCAACAGCTCCTCGACCGGGCCGGAGACCACCACATTGCCACCGCGTTCACCGGCTCCTGGGCCGATGTCCACGGTCCAGTCGGCCATCCGGATGGTGTCCTCGTCATGCTCGACGACGATGAGGGTGTTGCCCAGATCTCGCAGCCGGACCAGGGTCTGGATCAGCCGGTGGTTGTCCCGCTGGTGCAGACCGATCGACGGCTCGTCCAGCACATACAGGACCCCGACCAGTCCGGAGCCGATCTGGGTGGCCAACCGGATGCGCTGGGCTTCGCCGCCCGAGAGCGTGCCGGCGGCCCGGGACAAGGTGAGGTATTCCAACCCGACGTCGAGCAGGAAACGGAGACGCTCATTGATCTCCTTGACCAGCCGCTCAGCGATCTGGGCCTCGCGCGGGGTCATCTCCAGGTCATTCAGGAAGTCCGCGACCTCTCGGACGGACATGTCCGCCAGTTCGGCAATGTTCTTGCCTCCCACGGTGACGGCCAGCGAGGTCGGCTTCAGCCGGGATCCGTGGCAGGTGGGGCATGGAATCTCCCGCAGGTAGCCGCCCCAACGGTCCTTGGCGGCGTCGCTCTCGGCCTCCTCGTAACGGCGCCGGACATAACGCAGGACACCCTCGTAGTTCTGGGTGAAGGTCCGGGTGCGGCCGAATCGGTTGCGATAGCGCACATAGACGGGATCCCCTGCGCCCTGCAACAGCATCACCTTCACCTTCTCCGGCAGGTCCTGCCACGGGGTGTCGACGCTGAAACCGTGCTTCTCCGCCAGGGACTGGAAGACGTGTTCGTAGTGGGAGGCCACATGAGCCGTCGCCCATGGGGCGATCGCTCCATCGGCCAGCGACTTGCCGCGGTCCGGAACCACCAGGTCCGCATCCACCTCATGCGTCGTGCCCAGACCGGTGCATGCCGGGCACGCACCCCACGGGCCGTTGAAGGAGAACTGACGGGGCTCCAGTTCCTCGATCGAGATGTCGTGCTGGTTGGGGCAGGCCATCTTCTCCGAATAGCGACGCTCCCTGCCGGGATCCTGCTCGTCGAGGTCGACGAAGTCGATGCCCACCACACCTTGGGCCAGCCGAAGGGCCGTCTCCACCGAGTCGGTGATGCGCTGCTTCGCCGTGGGCTTGACGGCTGCCCGATCCACCACCACGTCAATGTCATGCTTGAATTTCTTGTCCAGCGACGGTGCGTCCGTCAGCTGGTGCACCGTGCCGTCCACCCTGACACGGCTGTAGCCGTCGGCCGAGAGCTGGCGGAAGAGATCTGCATGCTCACCCTTGCGGCCGCGCACGACGGGCGCCAGGACCTGGAAACGGGTTCCCTCCGGCAGGGCCATCAACCGGTCCACGATCTGCTGTGGGGTCTGGCGGCTGATCGGCTCCCCACACTCCGGGCAGTGCGGGTGACCGATGCGGGCGTACATCAGACGGAGGTAGTCGTAGACCTCCGTGATGGTGCCCACCGTCGAGCGAGGATTGCGACTGGTGGACTTCTGGTCGATCGAGACCGCGGGCGAAAGGCCCTCGATGAAGTCGACGTCGGGCTTGTCCATCTGACCGAGGAACATCCGCGCGTAGGCACTGAGCGACTCCACGTAACGGCGCTGACCCTCCGCGAAGATCGTGTCGAAGGCCAAGGATGACTTGCCGGACCCGGACAGTCCGCTGAACACGATCAGGGCATCTCGCGGGAGGTCCAACGAGACATTGCGAAGGTTGTGCGCACGCGCACCACGGACTACAAGGCGGTCATTCACGTTCCCCAGAGTAGATGGCCCCACCGACAGAACTGCGCCAACAACGGTGGCAGCAGCACCGATCGGTGGATAGGTTGGACCCATGAGCAGCGAGCGGGGCGACGACATGACGGGCATGCCCGTCAGCACGACGCTGTCCCACTTGCGCCACCGCAAGCTCGAAGCCACCCAGGCCCTGCTCGGGGACACGATCGCGATCCCGGAGGAGGACTGGCACGGCCCCAGCCGCCTTCCGGGTTGGACCCGAGCGCACGTCGCCACGCACCTGGCCCGCAATGCGGACGGTCTCCGACGCGTCGCCCTGGGCCTGCTCGAGCACCGCCCGAACCGCATGTACCCGGACGAGCGGGCTCGCATGCGGGAACTGGAGCTGGGCTCGCGCCGCTCCGGACTCGAACTGCAGATCGACCTCGACACCTCCGCCGGGCAGCTGAACGACACCCTCAACTACCTCATGGAGGCCGACATCACCGATCCGGTGGAAGTGCGTCCTGGCTCGTGGATGCCAGCGCACCACCTGCCCGTCGCGCGGCTGAATGAAGTGGTGCTCCACCGGATCGACCTCGCACACGGCTTCACCGCTGCTGACGTCGATGCAGACATAGCCCAGTGGTTGCTGGAATGGAATTGCCGACGCATCGGGGAGCGGCCGGACTTCCCCTCGCTCTGGGTTGCCAGCAGCACCGGAGTCACGGCACGCATCGGCAATCCCGACCAGACCCCCCTCACCGTGCACGGCAGCGACGCCAGCCTCCTGGGTTGGCTGACCAGCCGTGCCGACGGCACCGGGATCTCCGGCGCCGATTCCATCGTCCTCCCGGAGTTGTGATGACCAGGACCATTCCTCTCGCCGATGACCTCGAACTGCGCACCACCGTCGTGGGTGAGATGGGCAACAATGCCTATCTGCTCGTGGATGCCTCTGGTGAAGCCCTCCTGATCGATGCCGCCAACGACGCAGATGCCCTGACCGACCTCGTGGGTGACGCTCGGGTCACCACCATCCTGACCACGCATCGCCACCCCGACCACATCCAGGCCTTGGCCCAGATGGCCGAGCGCACCGGGGCGCGCCAGGTGTGCGGCAGCCCCGACGCCGCCGCGATCGAGCAGGCCACCGGAGTGCACTGCGAGGGCCTGTGGACGGGTGACGAGGTGCAGCTCGGGCAGCACCATTTCGCAATCGTGGGTCTGGTGGGGCACACTCCGGGCTCGATCACGGTGGTCGTCCACCCGGCAGGCGGCCCGGTACAGCTCTTCACCGGCGACTCCCTCTTTCCCGGCGGCGTCGGCAAGACCGGCACTCCGGAGGACTTCACGAGCCTGCTGGACGGCGTGACCACCCAGCTCTTCGAGGTCTTCGGCGACGAGGCCGTGGTCTGGCCCGGCCACGGCGAGCCCACCACCCTGGGGGCCGAACGCCCCCAGCTGGACGAGTGGCGCGCACGCGGCTGGTGAAGCTCCGAATCCCGCCGGTCGCACCCGTCGTTCTGTGCAGGAACTGGCAACAATTGTGAACTGGGCCACAGATCGTGACAAGGTGGTCTCTGGAGGGGAGTACTCCCACGAGCAGTGTCGTCAGCCCGGTGCCCCCACGTGCACCCGGCCCTGCAGTCACCAAAGCGGTGGCGGAAGAGACCTCCTGAGCTTTCCGTCCCCGTGAAAGGCCTTGGATGAACGTCCATCTCTACACCTGGCTGATCACCGTCGGCATCATGACCGCGGTGCTCCTCTTCGACGTCCTGGTACTGGGTCGTCGCCCGCACGAGCCCTCCATGAAGGAGTGCGGCATCTTCGTCGGCATGTACGTGGCGCTGGCCATCCTCTTCGGTATGGGCGTGACCCATTTCTCCGGCCTCCAGTACGGCAAGGAGTTCTTCGCCGGCTGGCTGACCGAGTACAGCCTCAGCCTCGACAACCTGTTCATCTTCATCATCATCATGTCGAAGATGAAGGTGCCGAGGCATCTGCAGCAGTACGCCCTGCTCGTGGGCATCATCCTGGCCCTCATCTTCCGAGGCATCTTCATCGCGCTCGGCAAGACCTTGATCGAGGCTGCCGCCTGGGTCTTCTTCATCTTCGGCGCCTACCTGCTCTACACCGCCTTCGACCTGGTCAAGGACTTCTTCCAGAAGGACCATGACGACGAGGCCACGGAGAACATGCTGCTGCGCTGGGTCAAGCGCACCCTGCCCTTCACCGAGGACTGGAAGGGCACGAAGAGCGTCGTCAAGATCGACGGCAAGAAGTTCTTCACCCCGATGTTCCTGGTGATCGTCGCCCTGGGCTCCACCGACATCCTGTTCGCCCTGGACTCCATCCCGGCCATCTACGGCCTGACCAATGAGGCCTACCTGGTCTTCACGGCCAATGTCTTCGCCCTGATGGGCCTTCGTCAGCTGTACTTCCTCATCGGTGGCATGCTGAACAAGCTGATCTACCTGCCGATCGGCCTGTCCGTGATCCTGGGCTTCATCGGTGTGAAGCTGGTGCTGCACGCCGCGCACCACTACCACCTGGTGGGTGACTGGGCCGAGCTCGGCATCGAGCTGAGCCTCGGCGTGATCGTCGCCACCCTGGTCATCACCACGGTGGCCAGCCTCTGGAAGACCCGGCACATGACCGACGAGGAGCTCGAGGCCCAGCACTGATCCTGCTGGTCCACTCCTGACGCGCACAGGGCCCATACCCTCATGGGGTATGGGCCCTGTGCGCGTCTCGGGGCGCGATCTGACCGTGGGGTCCAGCCGGGCATCCAGAGGGACCTGCCCTGGTGCCCGGGATGGGCGCCTACTTGGTGGCCTCGATCATGCTGCGCAACTCCTTCTTGAGATCCCCGATCTCGTCACGCAGGCGCGCCGCCAGCTCGAACTGCAGCTCCTTGGCAGCGGTGTGCATCTGCTCCGTCAGCTCCTGCACCAGGTCTGCCAGTTCGCTGACCGCCATGTTCGAGGTGTCCAGGGCCCGCTTCTCCCCCAGCGCCGGCACGGGCTGGCTGGGCCTGCGGCCGCCCTTCTGGGCCTGTCCCACCAGCTCCGCAGTGTCCGCATCCTCTCGGGCCAGCATGTCCGTGATGTCCGCGATCTTCTTGCGCAGGGGCTGCGGATCAATTCCGTGCTCGGTGTTGTAGGCGATCTGGATGGCCCGTCGGCGATTCGTCTCGTCGATGGCCTTCTCCATGCTCGGCGTGATCTTGTCCGCGTACATGTGCACCTGACCCGCCACATTTCGGGCAGCGCGGCCGATCGTCTGGATCAGGGATCGCTCGGAGCGCAGGAAGCCCTCCTTGTCCGCGTCCAGGATCGACACCAGGCTCACCTCTGGCAGGTCGAGGCCCTCACGCAGCAGGTTGATGCCCACCAGGACGTCGTACTCGCCCATGCGCAGTTCCCGCAGCAGCTCGACGCGCCGCAGTGTGTCCACCTCGGAGTGCAGATAGCGGGTCCGGACTCCGTTCTCCATCAGGTAGTCGGTCAGGTCCTCCGACATCTTCTTGGTGAGGGTGGTGACCAGGATGCGCTCATTGCGCTCGGCGCGCACCCGGATCTCCCCCAGCAAGTCGTCGATCTGGCCCTTGGTGGGCTTCACGACGATCTCGGGGTCGACCAGCCCGGTCGGGCGGATGATCTGCTCCACATAGCCGTCCGATCGCGCCATCTCGTAGTCACCAGGGGTGGCCGAGAGATAGACCGTCTGCCCCACCCGTTCCGCGAACTCCTCGAACCGCAAGGGTCGGTTGTCCAGTGCGCTGGGCAGACGAAAGCCGTGTTCCACCAGGGTTCGCTTGCGGCTGGCGTCACCCTCGTACATGCCACCGATCTGCGGCACGGTGACATGCGACTCGTCGATCACCAGCAGGAAGTCCGACGGGAAGAAGTCCAACAGCGTGTGGGCTGGCTCCCCCGCCTGACGCCCGTCCATGTGCCGCGAGTAGTTCTCGATGCCGGAACAGCTGCCGATCTGCCGCATCATCTCGATGTCATAGGTGGTGCGCATGCGCAGACGCTGCTCCTCCAGCAGCTTGTTCTGCCGATGCAGTTCCGCCAGACGCTCCTCCAGCTCGGCCTCGATACCGACGATGGCCCGCTCCATCCGTTCGGGGCCCGCCACGTAGTGGGTGGCCGGGAAGATGTACATCTCGTCATCGGTGGTGAGCACCTCGCCCGTCAGCGGATGCATGGTGCTCAGCGCCTCCACCTCGTCGCCGAAGAACTCGATGCGCACCGCATTCTCCTCATAGACCGGGAAGACCTCGAGCGTGTCACCTCGCACCCGGAAGGTTCCGCGCGTACCGGCAAGGTCATTGCGCACGTACTGGATCTCCACCAGACGGCGCAGCAGTGCTTCCCGCTCGTACTCCTGGCCCACCTTCAGCCGCACCATGCGGTCGACGTACTCCTCAGGCGTACCCAGACCATAGATGGCACTCACCGTGGCCACGACGATGACATCGCGACGGGTCAGGAGACTGGCGGTGGTGGAGTGCCGCAGCCGCTCGACCTCCTCGTTGAGCGATGAGTCCTTCTCGATGTAGGTGTCCGTCTGCGGCACATAGGCCTCGGGCTGGTAGTAGTCGTAGTAGCTCACGAAGTACTCGACGGCATTGTCCGGGAAGAACTGCCGCAGCTCGTTGGCGTACTGCGCTGCGAGTGTCTTGTTGGGTTGCATCACCAGGACCGGACGCTGCAGCCGCTCGGTGAGCCATCCGATCGTCGCGGTCTTTCCAGTACCGGTGGCACCCAGAAGGACGACGTCCTGTTCCCCCGCCCGGATTCTCCGCTCCAGCTCGTCGATGGCCGCCGGCTGGTCGCCCGAGGGCTCGAAACCCGCCTGCATCGTGAAAGGGGCCACCACTCGCTGGATCTCGTCAACTGCGCGCATGCCTGAAGGCTACAAGCCTCCACTGACATTTCAGGTTGAGAGTGGGTCTGCGGGAGGGGGGCAGAGTGGCCCCGGAGTCAGCAGCCGCAGCCGTCGCCCTGCTGCCCGCGCAACTTCTCCAGCTCGTGCCAGACGGCATGGGTGCGTTCCGCCAGCTCGTCCAGACCGGCGTCATTGCGGATCACGTAGTCGGCCACACGCAACCGTTCGGCGCGTGAGGCCTGGGCATCGATGCGTGCCTGCGCCTCCTCACGGGTGAGGCCGTTGCGAGCCATCAAACGCTCCAGCTGGGTCGTTTCGTCAACATCCACGACGACCAGGGCATCGAAATCCCTCTCCTGCCCCGTCTCCACCAGCAACGGGATCATCAGGACCACGATGGCGTACGGATCGGTCACCTGGTCTTCGATGGATCTGCTGGCTGACCGAACGAGCGGATGGACGATGGCGTTGAGATCCGCGCGAGCAGCGGGGTCAGAGAAGATAACTGCGCCCAGCCTGCCACGATCCAGGGAACCGTCCGGCCGCAGCACGTCCTTGCCGAAGCGCTGCACCACGGCCGCGAGACCGGGTGTGCCGGGCGCGACGACATCACGTGCCAGCTGGTCGGAATCGACCACCAGGGCGCCGAGCTTCTGCAGGACCTCGCCGACGGCGGACTTGCCGGAGGCGATGCCGCCCGTCAGGCCAACTCTGATCATGTCGTTGACACTACCGGGCAGGCCGACCGTGCGGCGAGGCCCTCACGTCGAGCTCAGCCCTGCAGAACCTTCGCGAAGGAGTTCTCCTGTGCAAAGACGTCGCTGGCATGCCGTACCAAGTGCGACATCCACGGCCCACCGTGGCCCTCGTGCTCCACGACGTGCAACTGGGCGTCGGGAAGGATCCCCTTGATCCGCCACGGAATGCTCACCGGCGACGAGACGTCACGTCGGCCATGCACCATGAACAGCTCGACCCCCGTCAGTGCTGGGAGGCTGGCCAACAGGCCGGCTTCGGGAACCCATTCGGGGTCGAGCGCCGCATGATGGGACCAGTAGTGGCTGGCCAAGGTCGTGAGGGCCACCTGCTGGTCAATGGGCAGTTCGCACAGACCAACCGGAGCCAGCTCCTCCACCGGTAGACCGATCTGCACATGGGATTCCTCCCAGGCCATCCAAGTGATTGCCATCTCGCGTCGCAAGTCCTGGTCGTCACCGGTCATGATGTCCGCCACAGCATCGACGAGCCGCTCTGAGCCACGGGTCCAGGAACTGTGTTGTTCGACGAAGCCGGCCAACTGCTCCCATGCCTCCGGGTAGAGCACGGAAACGCCTTCAGTGATCCATTCCACCTCGTCAGGGCTGGTGGTGGTCACGGCGGCCAGGAGGAGACCGAGCACACGCTCACGGTTCTCCACAGCGTGGTGCAGGGCCAGGGTGGAGCCCCACGAGGATCCGGCCACCAGCCAACGCTCCACGCCGAGGTGATCCCTCAGCGCCGAGATGTCGTCAAGCAGGTGCCGGGTGGTGTTGGTGGACAGGTCATGCTCGGACGCCGCCGCGGATGGCAGGCTGCGTCCGGAGCCGCGCTGCTGGATCGCGATGACGCGATACAGCTCGGGATCGAAGTGTCTCCGATGGTCGTCCGTCAGGGACGCGCCGGGACCTCCATGCAGGTAGAGCACTGGGATGCCGGCTGGGGAACCGGACTCCTCCCAGTGGATCTGGTGCCCATCGCGAGACAGGACCTCAGATTCGATGGTGGGGATTGGGGGATGCATGGACAAGACGATATCGGGCGGACATCGGCTTTTCCGGCGTGGCGCGTGCATTGTCCTCCACGGACTCAATCGGTTTTTCACTGTGCTGGGTGAAACCGTGAATTCCCTCGCACCCAACATTCAGCCGCTGTTCAGCCAGTGGTGGAAAAACGGCCTTGCCCCGGCCGGACATCCGGTCGGGGCAAGGCCGTCAGATCAGCTGCTCATCGGCAGCGCACCGGGCCGCAGCTCAGTTGGCGCCGCCCGAGAGCTTGTCGCGCAGGGCCTGCAGGGCCTCGTCGGACGCCAGCGAGCCCTCCGGCTCCACGTCGGCCGGAGCCGCAGAGGAGTAGGTGGCGGCGGTGGCCGACTCGACAGCGGCGGTCTGGTCGGCCTTCTCGGCCTCCTCGGCCTGCTTCTTCAGGGCCATCCAACGGGCCTGCGCCTCGGCGTACTGGGCCTCCCACGCACGCTGCTGCTCCTCGAAGCCCGGCTTCCACTCGTTGGTCTCCGGATCGAAGCCCTCGGGGTAGATGTAGTTGCCGTTCTCGTCGTAGCTGGCGGTCATGCCGTACAGCGACGGGTCGAAGTCGTCAGCGGCGATGTCGACGCCCTCATTGGCCTGCTTCAGGGAGAGGCTGATGCGACGACGCTCGAGGTCGATGTCGATGATCTTGACCATGACCTCGTCGTTGACCGAGACAACCTGCTCGGGGATCTCGACGTGGCGCTCGGCCAGCTCGGAGACGTGGACCAGGCCCTCGATGCCCTCCTCGACGCGAACGAACGCGCCGAAGGGGACGAGCTTGGTGACCTTGCCCGGCACGATCTGACCGATCTGGTGCATGCGGGCGAAGGTCTGCCACGGGTCTTCCTGAGTGGCCTTCAGCGAGAGCGAGACGCGCTCGCGGTCCATGTCGACGTCCAGCACCTCGACGGTGACGGGCATGCCGACCTCGACGACCTCGGACGGGTGGTCGATGTGCTTCCAGGACAGCTCGGAGACGTGCACCAGGCCGTCGACGCCACCCAGGTCCACGAAGGCACCGAAGTTGACGATCGAGGAGACCACACCGTTGCGGATCTGGCCCTTCTGCAGCTGGGTGAGGAAGTTCTGGCGAACCTCGCTCTGGGTCTGCTCCAGCCAGGCGCGACGCGACAGGACCACGTTGTTGCGGTTCTTGTCCAGCTCGATGATCTTGGCCTCGAGCTCCTGGCCCACGTAGGGCTGGAGGTCGCGGACGCGACGCATCTCCACGAGCGAGGCGGGCAGGAAGCCACGCAGGCCGATGTCGACGATGAGGCCGCCCTTGACAACCTCGATGACGGAGCCGGTGACGACGCCGTCCTCTTCCTTGATCTTCTCGATCGTGCCCCAGGCGCGCTCGTACTGGGCGCGCTTCTTGGACAGGATCAGGCGGCCTTCCTTGTCCTCCTTGGTCTGGACCAGGGCCTCGATCTCATCGCCGACGCTGACGACCTCGAAGGGGTCGACGTCGTGCTTGATGGAGAGTTCCTTGGAGGGGATGACGCCTTCGGTCTTGTAACCGATGTCGAGGAGAACCTCGTCACGGTCGACCTTGACGACGGTACCGGTGACGATGTCGCCGTCGTTGAAGTACTTGATGGTGGCATCGATCGCAGCCAGGAAGGCTTCGGGCGAGCCGAGGTCGTCGATAGCGACCTGAGGAGAGGCCTCAGAGGTGGAGGTCATGTAGTAGGACTCCGTAGTGGATGTGTGTGTCGGTATTGCTCCGTGGCCCTTCGGCGAGCCAGTATCGGGTCGGAAGGACTTCCGACGAGTGAACATGACACGACGAGCACAGCCTGCTCCGTCCGAGGATGCGCAGACCACAGCGCCCCTCCAGCCTATCTTTCGCCCTCCTGAAGGGTCAATCCGGATCCCGCGGCAGCGAACGTCGAGCGCTCACGCCGCGGGTAGTCTCGAATGACCGGACCGGGGACCGCTGCCCCGGCATGTCCAAGGAGTTCTCGTGAGCTGGAAGCGTCGCCTGGTGTCCGTGATCGCGGGTGTCCTCGCCGTTGTCCTCGTCATGGCCTGGTGGAGGACGTCCAGGTCCGACGATCTGTCCGACCACACCCAGGCCAGTCCCGCCGCCACGGCCACGGCCGCCGGTGATCCCAGCGCGAGCAGCCCTGGCTCATCCACGACGGCGAGCAGCACCCCGAATGACTCCCCCTCGGGCACCTCGACCCCATCACGCCCGGGCGGAAATCCCTCCACGGCCAGCTCCTCCCCCGCGGCAAGCAGCTCAGCACGACTGCCCGCCGAGTGCAGCACCACGCCTGGCCCGATGGTGCCCACCCGCATCTCGATCGGTGACGTGGCCGCGAATTCGAGTGTCCTCAGCCTTGGGCTCGCAGGCGATGGCACGGTCGCGACGCCGCCCTACTCCCAGCCGATGAGCGTCGGCTGGTACAACCTGGGGCCGAAGCCCGGAGCTGACAAGGGGAAGGTGGTGCTGACCGCCCACACCTTCCGCAATGGCGGGGGTCTGGGCAATGCGATGCACGCCAGCGGTGGCCTCGAGCCCGGAGACATCATCAGAGTGACCGGCAAGGACGGGCGCACGCTGTGCTACCGCCATACCGGCCAGAAGAAGGTCTGGGTCAAGGACTATGACCCTGACTCGACCGTCCTGTACGACGCCAAGGGCAAGCACCAGCTCGCGATCGTCATCTGTTGGGACTTCGATCGCCAGCGCGAGACGTGGGACTCTCGCGTCATCTACTACGCGGAACCCCTGGCGGCCTGATCCCCCGAAACTCTCGGGGAGCAGCCCGGTCGAGCTCGGCTCAGTGGGCCGCGTCGTGCCAGGAGCGTCCCGTCCCGACGCTGACGTCCAGCGGCACGTCCAGGTCCATGGCCTGCCCCATCTTGTCCCGGACCAGGGATTCCACCTGCTCGCCCTCACCGGGCGCCACCTCCAGGACGAGTTCGTCGTGCACCTGGAGGAGGATGCGGCTGGACAGCCCTTGACGCAGCAAGGCCTGCTCCACGTCCAGCATCGCCACCTTGATCATGTCCGCCGCCGAGCCCTGGATGGGCGCATTCAGCGCCATCCGCTCGGCCATGTCACGGCGCTGACGGTTCGACGAGTTCAGGTCCGGCAGGTGACGCCGCCGTCCGAGCAGCGTCTCGGTGTAGCCAGTACGCCTGGCCTCGGCGACCACGCTCTGCAGGTAGTCGCGCACCCCACCAAAGCTGGCGAAGTACTCCTCCATCAGCGCCTTGGCGTCACTGTTGGCGATCCCGAGCTGGTTGGCAAGCCCGAAGGCACTGAGCCCATAGGCCAGGCCGTAGTTCATCGCCTTGATCCGCGCGCGCTGCTCTCCGCTCACCTCGTCGGCAGGCACGTCGAAGACCTTGGCCGCCGTCACGGAGTGGAAGTCCATGCCGCTGCGGAAGGCCTCGATCAACTGCTGGTCGCCGGACACATGCGCCATGATGCGCATCTCGATCTGCGAGTAGTCAGCCGTCAGCAGCGAGTCGAAGCCCTCCCCCACCACGAAGGCCTCACGGATCCGACGCCCCGCCTCGGTCCTGATCGGGATGTTCTGGAGATTGGGGTCGGTGGAGCTCAGACGACCGGTGGCGGCGATCGTCTGCATGTACGTGGTGTGGATCCGACCGTCGTCCGAGACGCTCTTCAGGAGTCCATCCACGGTCTGCCGCAGGCGAATGGCATCGCGGTGGGCCAACAGGTGTTCGAGGAAGGCATTGCCGGTCTTGGCGTACAGGCCCTCCAGGGCTTCCGCGTCAGTGGTCCAGCCGCTCTTGGTCTTGCGCGTCTTCGGCATCTGAAGGTCCTCGAACAGGACGGCCTGCAGCTGTTTGGGGGAACCCAGGTTGATCTGCTTGCCGATCACCTCATAGGCGGCCTCCTGCGCGGCCAGCACCCGGGAGTCGAAGTCCTTGCGCAGGGTCTCCAGGTGATCCACGTCGACTGCGATGCCGGTCCGCTCCATGCGAGCCAACGTCGTCTGCAGTGGGAGTTCCACGTCCGTCAGCAGAGCTGCCTCGCCCTGATCCGCCAGCTCCCCGTCCAGTGCCCTGGCCAGGTCGATCACGGCACGGGCACGGACCATCGCCGCCTGCGCCGCCTCCTGCTGGGCGGACTCGTCGTCATCCTCGAAGAGCAAACCCTGGTCGGCCTGCGACGATTCGGCAGCACCCGCGACCCGGAGCTCGCGCTTGAGGTGGCGCATCGTGAGGTCTGCCAGGTCAAAGCTGCGCTGGTCCGGCTTCAGCAGATAAGCCGCAAGCTGCGTGTCACAAGCAATGCCCGCCAGATCCCAGCCCCGCGACCAGGCCGCCAGGCGGGGGCCCTTCGCGTCGTGGAGAGCCTTCGCACGTGACTCGTCGCAGAGCCATGACGCCAGCGCGGCGTCGTCCTCGGGCAACAGGTCGCCCACCCGGAACCAGGCGGCCGCGCCATCCGAGGCAGCCAGGGCCAGCGCGTCGATGTCGCCGGCGCCCCGCCCCCAGTGCCCAGAGACATCCAGGCCGGTCAGCTCCCCCCGCCCATGCTCGTCGAGCCAGGCGGACAGTGTGCCGGGTTCCAGGATCTCGCCGGCCAGCTCGAACCCCCCCTCGCTCGGTTCGTCATCCTCCGGGAAGGTCTCGAGCAGGCGATCCCGCAGCACGCGAAACTCCAGGGAGTCGAACAGCTCGTGGACTGCCTCCCGGTTCCACTCGCGACGTTCCAGGTCTTCCGGGCCGACCGGTAGATCGAGATCCCGCACCAGGGCATTCAGCTGCCGATTGCGCTTGACGTCATCCAGATGGTCTCGGAAACTCTGTCCCGCCTTGCCGGTCACCTGGTCCGCGCGCCGGACCAGGTTCTCCAGACCGTCGTGGGCGGCGAGCCACTTGGCAGCCGTCTTGGGTCCTACGCCCGGCACACCGGGCAGGTTGTCGCTCGTCTCCCCCACCAGGGCGGCCAACTCCGGGTATCGAGCCGGCGGCACCAGATACTTCTCCTCCACGGCCGTGGGGGTCATCCGGGCCAAGTCGCTCACGCCCTTGCGGGGATAGAGCACAGTGACGCGCTCGTTGACGAGCTGCATCGCGTCGCGGTCCCCGGTCACCACCAGCGTCTCGAAGCCCTGGGCCGTCGCCTGCGTGGAGAGCGTGGCGATGATGTCATCCGCCTCGAAGTTCTCCTTGGTGACATAGGGGATGTTGAGGGCGTCGAGAACCTCCTGGATGAGCGTGACCTGGCCCTTGAACTCATCCGGGGAGGCCGAACGAGTCGCCTTGTAGTCCGGATAGCTCTCGGTTCGGAAGGTCACCCGGGAGAGGTCGAAGGCCACTGCCACGTGGGTGGGCTGCTCGTCGCGCAAGAGGTTGATCAGCATCGACGTGAAGCCGTAGACGGCATTGGTGTGCTGGCCGGTACTGGTGGAGAAGTTCTCCACCGGCAGGGCGAAGAAGGCTCGATAGGCAACGGAGTGCCCGTCGATCAGCAGCAACTTGTGGGGTGTGGTCTCGGCTTCGGTCACGCAGTGCACTCTAGTCGGCGCCACTGACAGCGGACACGAGCATCAGTGGCTGCGTCCTAGAGTGGGCCGCATGCGAGGAGAAGAGCTGCCGGACTGGATTTCGAAAATGACCAGCGCGCTGGACGACAAGCTGGGGGTTGAGCTCCTGGAGGTCTCGGCGGAACGCACCGTCGCGCGGATGCCGGTGGCCGGGAACACCCAGGTGATCGGTCTGCTGCACGGCGGCGCCAATGCTGCTCTGGTGGAGACAGCGGGATCGGTCGCCGCACTGGCCCACGCCCGAGAACTCGGTGGAATCGCCGTTGGCGTGGACATCAACGTGACGCACCACCGGGCTGTTCGTTCGGGATCCGTGACGGCGGTGGCGACGTCCCTTCACCGGGGCCGCTCCTTGGCCAACTATCTGGTGGAGATCACGGATGAGGACGGCAATCGGGTCGCGACCGGGCGTCTCACCTGCATGGTGCGCCCACGCCCCTGATTCCGGGCGTGGGACGGCTGATCTGGGAGACGACCGGAGATCCGGCCCCGGGCTGCCGGAATCCTACTTCTTGCTGCCCTTGCCCTGGGCGATGACCTTCTCGGCCACTTCGCGCATCGAGATCCGCAGGTCCATGGCAGTCTTCTGGATCCAGCGGAAGGCCTCGGGCTCGCTGAGACCGAGTCCCTCCTGCAGCATCCCCTTCGCCTGGTCGACGGCCTTGCGAGAAGCCAGACGCTCCTCCAGGTCAGCAACCTCGTCCTCGACGGCACGAATCTCGGCGAACCGACCGATCGCGATCTCGATCGCCGGCACCACGTCCGACGCATCGAAGGGCTTGACGACGTAGGCCATGGCCCCGGCCTCGCGGGCGCGCTCCACCAGGTCCCGCTGGCTGAAGGCGGTGAGCATCACCACGGGCGCGATACGCTCCTCGGCGATCTTCTCGGCCGCCGTGATGCCGTCCATCTTGGGCATCTTGACGTCCATGACCACGAGATCGGGCTGGAGCTCACGCGCCATCTCCACGGCCGCCTCACCATCCCCGGCCTGGCCGACCACGTCGTAGCCCTCGTCGCCCAGAAGCTCGACGAGGTCCATCCGGATGAGCGCCTCATCCTCCGCGACGAGGACGCGCGGCCTGGTGCGATTGGTGCTCTGCTCGGTGTTGCTCACGGGACGTCCTTGACTAGGCGATGGGCTAGGTCATTCTAGACCGTGCGGTCTGACCACGCCAACGGCGACAACATCTCCATCATCACACGACTGGCGTCCGTGACCAGTCTGTCAGACATCAGAACCTGCGGCCGTGAGTTGGCGGGAATTGCCGCGTGGTGCCCGGGAGGGGAGTCGAACCCCTACGGTCGTGAGACCAGACGGGTTTGAGCCGTCCGCGTATGCCATTCCGCCACCCGGGCCGGTGGCACCCAGACATTCTGCCACATCATCGAGCACTGCCCCACCATGGCCGTGCGCCAGACCGATGTGCAGATCCTGCGGCGAGGACCGGGAAAATGACCACAGCGCGAGGATCCCGCCGGGAACGGGCTCCACCACGGCCCTGACCACCGCACAACAGGAACGAGGGGCACCCACGGGCACCCCTCGTTCCGACGATCTCAGGCCTTGGCCAACTCAGTGATGGTCATCCATCGCCTGCGGCTTGATCTTGTGCACGCGCAGCGAATTGGTCTTTCCGGGGACGCCCATGGGCGAACCGGACACGATGACGATGTACTCGCCAACCTGGACCAGGCCGTCGTCGAGCAGCATCTTCTCGACGGCGCGCACCATCTCCTCGTTCTGGGTGAACTCGGGAGTGATCCGAGCCTTGACACCCCAGGTCAGCGTGAGCTGCTGGCGCGTCGACTGGTCCGGCGTGAAGCAGAGCATCGGGATCGGCGAGCGCAGGCGAGACAGTCGACGAGCCGTGTCGCCTGACTTGGTGAAGGCGACCAGGTACTTCGCATTGACGCGCTCGGCCACCTCGGCAGCCGCCTTGGCGATCACACCGCCCGTGGTGTGCGGATCCCAGTCGATCTCGTTGATCTTGGACATGCCGTGCGTCTCGGTGTTCGTGACGATGTTGGCCATCGTGCGCACCGTCTCGATCGGGTAGGCACCCACCGAGGTCTCGCCCGACAGCATCACCGCGTCGGCGCCGTCCAGGATCGCATTGGCGACGTCGGAAGCCTCCGCACGGGTCGGACGCGGAGCGGAGATCATCGACTCGAGCATCTGGGTGGCGACGATGACCGGCTTGGCCCACTTGCGGGCGGCGCGCACGATGCGCTTCTGCACCAGCGGCACCTCTTCGAGCGGGAGCTCGACGCCCAGGTCACCGCGGGCCACCATGAACGCGTCGAAGGCGTCGATGATCGCGTCCAGGTTCTCGATCGCCTGGGGCTTCTCGAGCTTGGCGATGACGGGCAGGCGCTTGCCCTCCTCGTCCATGATCTCGTGCACTCGCTTGATGTCTTCGGCATTGCGCACGAACGACAGGGCGATCATGTCGACGTCGTGCTTCAGCGCCCAGCGAAGGTCCCGCTCGTCCTTCTCGCTCAGGGCGGGGACGCTCACGGAGACGCCGGGCAGGTTGATGCCCTTGTTGTTGGAGACCGGGCCGGCGACGGTGACGCGACAGACCACGTCCGTCTCCGTGACCTCCTTGGCCTCCAGGCCGATGCGGCCGTCGTCGATCAGGATGGTGTCACCGGGATTGACGTCACCGGGCAGGCCCTTGAATGTGGTGGAGCAGCGCTCGTGGTCACCCAGGATGTCCTCGGTGGTGATGGTGAAGGTCTGACCGTAGCTCAGCATGACCTTGTCGTCGGCGAAACGGCCAAGCCGGATTTTGGGACCCTGCAGGTCAGCGAGAACGCCGATGGTCCGCCCCAGCTTCTCGGCAGCCTCACGAGTCTGCTTGAGGCGCTTCTCGTGCTCCGGGTGGTCGCCATGGCTCATGTTGAGGCGGGCGACGTCCATCCCGGCCATGATGAGTTCTTCCATACGCTCCGGGGTCGACACTGCCGGCCCGAGCGTGCACACAATATTAGCTCTACGCACGGTGGCAACCCTACCGGCAGGGACAAGCAAAGACGCCTCGCGGCACCCGGTTGCCGAAGGTTGTTCACCCTCCCGTCACACAGCGCAATCTCAGGAGTTGAACGCCTCAACTGCCTCGGAATCAGGGAATTGACTGCCTGTCACCACTCACGAACCAGATCCAGCGCATGCTGTAGATCGTCCGGGTAGTTGGACCTGAAGGTGACCCACTCCCCTGTTCCCGGATGGGTGAAGGAGAGCTCCACCGCGTGCAGCCACTGGCGCTGCAGCCCCAGCCGTTCCGCAAGGACCGGATCGGCCCCATAGGTTGGATCACCGACGCAGGGATGCTTCATCGCACTCATGTGCACCCGGATCTGGTGGGTGCGACCCGTCTCCAGATGGATCTCCAACAGGGTGGCAGCCCGGTGGGCCTCCAAGGTCTCATAATGCGTGATCGAGCGTCGGCCCCCTTCAACCACGGCCATCTTCCACTCGGAACCGGGATGCCGAGCGATCGGGGCATCGATGGTCCCGGTGAACGGGTCCGGATGCCCCTGGACCAGGGCGTGGTACGTCTTGGCGACGGTCCGGTCCCGGAAGGCCTGCTTGAGAACGGTGTAGGCCTGCTCACTCTTGGCTACCACCATCAGACCGGAGGTACCCACATCGAGCCGCTGCACGATGCCCTGTCTCTCCGGGGCGCCACTGGTTGAGATCCGAAACCCGGCACCGGCCAGATGCTCGACCACGCTTGGCCCGTCCCACCCCAGCGATGGATGCGCCGCCACACCGACGGGCTTGTCCACCACGACGATGTCGCGATCGTCGTGCACGATCCGCACGCCCTCCACCTCGCGTGGCGTGACCTGGACACCGCTCGGCACTGCTTCGATGTCCACTTCCAGCATGGCGCCCGACGTGACCCTGGTGGAGGACTTCTCCACCGTCACGCCATCCAACCGAACGGCGCCAGCCGCAACCAGATCTGCGATCCGGGAACGTGACAGCCCCGTCATGCGGGCAGTGGCCGCGTCCACCCGCTCGCCGTCCAAGCCATCTGGTACCAGGTGAATGCTCATGCGCCCTCCTCCGGCTCGCCGCGCAGCGCCTGGACCACCAGGACCGCGGCCGTGCAGGTGATGAAGATGTCCGCGACATTGAAGATCGCAAAGTGGGGCAGCTGGAAGAAGTCGATCACATGGCCTCGCAGGAAGCCCGGTGGGCGCACCAGACGATCAACCAGGTTGCCGACGATCCCGGCGGTCGCCATGCCGGCCAGCACTCCCGACGAGAACCGCCGCACCCGTGGTGCCACGACGGTGAGCATCACGATGGAGGCCACCAGGGCGAGCACGCTGATCACCACGGTGGAACCCTCCCCCAGCGAGAAGGCCGCTCCCGGATTGCGGATCAACCGCAGACGCAGCACGCCGCCCAGCAAGCGGGGTGGGTTGGCCGGATCCAGGTGGGTCACCGCCAGATGTTTGGTCCACTGGTCCAGGGCCAAGCCGGACACGGCGACAACGGCCATCGCCCACCGGGCAGCGGTGGGCGAGGTCTTCCCGCGACCCTCCAGGTCCGGGTGGCTGGCGCTGGTTATCGTCGTTCCTCGCGCTGCTTGCAGCGCACGCACATCGTGGCTCGTGGGAAGGCCTGCAGGCGGGCCTTGCCGATGGGCTCGCCACAGGTCTCGCACAGACCGTACTGTCCCTTGTCGAACAGGCTCAGGGCCAGTTCCGACTGGTCGAGCATCTCGCGAGCATTCTGCGCGAGCGACATTTCCTGGTCACGTTCGAAGTTGGACGAACCAACATCGGCCGGGTCACGGCCCGCACCGTCGGAGCCCTCCCGCATCAGGCCAGCGAGTTCAGCCTCGGCCACCTCGATGGCCTTGCGCATGCGCTCGATGTCATTCGAGAGTTCCTCGCGAACCTCGGCAACCTCCTCGGGGGTCCAAGGATCCTCGCCCTCGCGAACCGGAAGGACCACCTGCTCGCCCTCGGACTTGCTGCTGGCCATCTACTGCTCCCTCGTGAACGGGACGACACCCGTGGGGTGTCGACATCTCCAACCGACGGCACCTTGCCGTCTGAGGTGCGAAGATACACCAGCTGTCAACAGGGCGCATGAACGGCAGCCCCCAAATGGACCGTCAGCATCGCATCGACACGGTAAAGGGTCCCGTCACCAGCGGTGACGGGACCCTGCACAGGTCTGTCCAGATTTCTGCCGGTCAGTTGCCCTCGGCCAGCAGCGCGTCGAGGCGAGGGGTGGCGGAGCTGCCCTGGGCAGCATTCGCACGAACCTCGCTCAGCGCGACGGGAGCATCGCTGGGCTCCAGCTTCTCGCCCTTCAGCTTGTCCAGCATCGAGGTGAAGTGGGCGGTCATGTTCTGGCGGTACTGCCCCTCGAAGGAACGCAGCTGGTCCACCTTGCCCACCAGCTCGTCACGCTCGGCCTCGAGCTTGGCGAACAGCTCACGACGACGGTTCTCGACGTCGCTGTTGACCCGCTCGGAGTTGGTACGGGCTTCGGCAGCCAGTCGCTGGGCCTCGGCCTTGGCAGCGGCCGTCAGCTGGTCCGCATTCACGCGGGCCTCGGACTGCGTGCGCTCGGCGCGCGTCTGGGCGTCAAGGGTCAGCTCGTGAGCCTGACGCTTGGCCTCCTCCAGCTTGCGCAGCGCCTCGTTCTCCGCCTCGGTCACCACCGACTCCGCCTGCTCCGTGGCCAGCTGCACGAGCCGGGTCACGGCCGGGCTGGCCTGGGCTGCGGTGGAGACGACGATCTTCTCGATCTTGGAACCATTCTGACCGTCCATCACCGTGAGAGCCGTGGACTGGCGAGCGCTCTCGAGCTCACCGCTCAGCGCCTCCATCTGACGACGCAGGTCATGGTTCTCCTCGCGCAGACGCTGCAGCTCCGCCTCCTGGGCCTTGTTCGGCGCAGCAGCCACGGGCGCCGCCGCGGGGGCCTGGGTGTTCTTGCGCGCCTGCTCGAGCTCGGCACGCAGGCGGTCATTCTCCTCCTGCAGGCCCGAGTCCTGGGCATCGGAGTCAAGGGCCTCGAGCTGGGCGCGCAGGCGCTCGTTCTCCTCGAGAATGGTGCCGAAGGTCATGTCAACCTTGTCGACGAAGTCGTCCACCTCGGTGGCACGGTAGCCCTCGCCCACTCGCTTGGCGATCGGGAAGCGAACGTTCTTCACGTCCTCAAGGGTCAGCGTCATGTGTAACTCCCAGCTCGATGGCGTTGTCGTGCCCGCGGCGCGCGTGGGCACTGTTTCGGCCCTGACACCCGTTGGCATTGTCTCGCCCCTGGCTCAGGGGCCTGCCCGTTAGGCTACTCCAGCACCGACGGCCTCACCACCGCAGGTTGAGGGTTTGGGTGTCTTGACAGCCGTCAAACCCTCAACCAGCAGGGAAAAGCAGCATTCAGCTCTGGTTGAAGAATCCGCCCGCTGCGATGCGTTCCTTGTCCTCGGCCGTGACCGTCACATTCTGCGGCGAAAGGAGGAAAACCTTGCTGGTAACGCGCTCGATGGTGCCTCGCAGACCGAAGATGAGCCCGGCGGCGAAGTCGATCAGACGCTTCGCATCCGCATCCTCCATGTCCGACAGGTTCATGATCACCGGGACATTGTCGCGATAGTGCTCACCAATGGTCCGCGCCTCGTTGTAGGTGCGCGGGTGCACGGTGATGATGCGGGTCAGGTCTGCCGTGCGGGGCTCGTTCGAGGCCGTGCCAGCCGCCTGGGTGGCCGCCGGTCGGTTGTTGACCGTGACCGCCTGCGGCTGGACCTGGGTGGTGGCGCGACGCTCCGGCAGCGAGGTGATCTGCGAGGGTTCGTGGTTCTCGTCGGTGAAGACCTCCTCGGTCAGTTCACCGTCGACCTCGTAGTCGTAGCGCGAGTCCTCGATGAGGCCGAGCCACTTGCCCACCTTCTTCATGCTGCTGTCCGACATGTGCCCTCCTGGAATGACGTCACCGACGAGGTTACCCTGCACCCCCGCACGCTCGCGGGGCCACGACTCACGACACGCGCCAAATGATGCCCACCTGGCGGCCGGCCCCGCGTCCGTCCCGACGGTGCGAGTGCAGGTCTGGACTTGTGAGAGTACAGGGATCATGTCGGTTGACCGAGACGCCAGCCTGCTCGAGCTGCCGCTGGCACCCCTCCCCCAGGTCGAGCGACGGCGTTCCCCAGCTCGTCCGCGCACGACTTCCGGGATGACGCGACTCCACCTCGTCGGCCATGTCCTGGGGCACCTCGTAGCACTGGCCGCACACGTGCGGCCCGATCCACGCCTCCACCTCGCTCGCACCCACGGAGCGCATCACGTCGAGGGTCGCGATCAGCACGCCCTGGTCAAAGCCGACGCGTCCCGCATGCGCGGCACCCAGTACGCCGCGCCGCCGATCGGCCAACAGAACGGGGACGCAGTCCGCCACCCGGATCGCCAGTGCCACTCCGGCCTGGGTGGTGACCATGGCATCGGCCACCGGCAGTGGCGGGACCCCAGCGGGCTCCCCCAGCCAGTGCTCAGGCCCCCAGCGGTGTGTGAGGAAGTCCTCGTCCACCAGCAGGACATCGGCGCCATGCACCTGGTTCAACGTCACCATCGTTTCGATGCCCAGCTCGTCCAGGACGGCGCGGCCATTGCGCCTGAGGGCAGCCAGGTCATCGACGTCCGTACGGCCCAGGTTCAACGAACCCATGGTGCCGGCGCTGTGACCGCCATGGCGGTCGGTGAACGCGAGGCCCGTGCCAGAGGCACCAGGCCGTTCGAGGTACGAGAACATGCCTCGAGCCTAGACGTGAACGAACCGAGGCCCACGAACCGGTGGTTCGCGGGCCTCGGGTCAGGACTCACTTCAGGAAGTCGGGAATGTCCAGCTCGTCATCGTCCTCCACCGGACGGGGCGTACGAGCAGTCTCGAAGCCCTGGTTGTGCTGCGGCGCATTCTGCTGCGGCGCAGGATGGGCCGGCGCGCTGAACGGGCTGCTCTGCCCCTGCTGGGGCTGGGCCGGCGTGAACTGCGGCTGGCTGGGGGCGCTCGAACTGGTCACCTGCGGCCCGCGCGCCACCTGGGTGGCGGTGGGCGTGTTCTGCGCCTGCGGCGGGGTGAGAGCCGTGTTGCGGGTGCCATTGGTGTTCAGGCCGGGGGCACGCTGGATGCCCGGCTGACGCTTGGGCGGGGAACCGCCGTCGAAGCCAGCTGCGATGACGGTGACGCGCACCTCGTCGCCCAGGGCGTCATCGATGATCGTGCCGAAGATGATGTTCGCCTCGTCGTGGGCGGCAGCCTCGATCAGGTTGGCCGCCGCGGAAACCTCGAAGAGGCCGAGGTCGGAGCCGCCGGCGATGGACAGCAGCACGCCGTGCGCGCCATCGATGGAAGCCTCGAGCAGCGGCGAGTTGATCGCCGTCTCGGCAGCCGCCCGAGCACGATCCTCTCCCCTCGCCGAGCCGATGCCCATCAGCGCCGAGCCCGCATTGCTCATGACCGACTTCACGTCGGCGAAGTCAAGGTTGATCACGCCGGGGGTGGTGATCAGGTCGGTGATGCCCGAGACACCCTGCATCAGCACCTGGTCGGCCTGCTTGAAGGCCTCCAGGATGGCGATCTGGTGATCCGTCATCTGCAAGAGCTTGTCATTGGGGATCACGATCAAGGTGTCGACCTCGTCGCGCAGGCGGGAGATGCCCTCCTCGGCCTGAGTGGAGCGACGCTTGCCCTCGAAGGAGAAGGGGCGAGTCACCACGCCGATGGTCAAGGCACCGATCGAGCGGGCGATCTTGGCCACGACGGGGGCGCCACCGGTACCGGTTCCGCCACCCTCACCGGCGGTCACGAAGACCATGTCGGCCCCGCGCAGGGTCTCCTCGATCTCCTCCGCATGGTCCTCGGCGGCCTGACGACCCTTGTCCGGATCCGCGCCGGCACCCAGACCACGGGTCAGTTCGCGGCCCACGTCGAGCTTCACGTCGGCATCACTCATCAGCAGCGCCTGGGCATCGGTGTTGATCGCGATGAACTCAACACCCTTGAGGCCGGCCTCGATCATTCGGTTGACGGCATTCACACCGCCGCCGCCGACGCCGACGACCTTGATCACTGCCAGATAGTTCTGCGAAGCACTCGCCACGGGGATCCCGCCTCAATTCTTGTCAGTACGGACCTTGCGAACCTGTCGTCGCCCGATGGATCCACCTGGACGCCCGGGGGGAGACGGAACGGTTGACTCACACAGGCTATGAGCTGCACAAAACCCGTGTCCAACAGTGCAGGCCGAACTGGTCGAGAGTCTCAACCAACCCTTGAGCCCTGCCCTGAAGGTCTGCCAGCCGCGCGCAACGGGTCACCGGGTGCTGGGCGTGGCAGGGGAACTGACGTCGAAGACCGTGGCCTGTTCCCCCAGCAGCACCTGCAGCACCCTGCCCTTGTCCTGGGACGCGGCGGCACTGCCCCAGATGACCTTGCGCCCCTCGTCCAGGGCCAGCTCGATCCGGTCCGGACTGCCCGCCCGCACCACCTGCACCTGGGAGGCAACCTCCGGTGGCAGGCTGGCCACCACACTGGCCACATCGGCCAGCAGGCGGTTGTCCACCGTCGCCGTCTCGGCCTGCAGCACACCCTTCACGGGCTTGGGCACGTCGGCGAAGACCACGCCGGCGGCATCCACGGCCTGCAGCCTGGCGCCGACACGTCGATGGAAGACCGCGCGACGCTCCGTCACCTCGATGACCACGGTGCCGGGCGGCCGGGTGTGCACCTGGACTCCCTCCACGGCAGTGATGCCCGTCGACACGCGCTGGGCGATGTCAGCCGAGTCCAGCTGGGCCAATGGCGTCCCGACGGGAACCTGCGCCACCCGGGAGACCTGGTCCTGGGGAATCGTGCTGGTGCCCCTGACCTCAACCTGGCGCACCGAGAGCACCGGCGAGAAGCGCACCAACCACACGAGGGCCAGCGACGCCACCACCATCGCCACGGCCAGGGCGATGGTCATCCTGCGCCGACGGGTCTCCCGGCGACGACGCTCCTCGATGGCGGCCGAGACGTCCGTCGGGGTAGCCGGGCGGGGCCTGGACCTGCCATCTGCGGCAGTGGAGGGAACCATCAGGCTCCCGAGCCGCTGGGGCGTCCGTCCCGGACGGCCGCAGAGTGCAACTGGTCCACCAGCAACGGACCCACCAGGGTCACGTCGCCGGCCCCCAGGGTCATGACCAGATCTTCCTTGCCCACCAGGCCAGCCAGCGCGGACGGGAGGTGTGCCTTGTTGGGGACATAGATCGACTCGGCACCAGCAGCCAGGGCCGCCTCGTGCACCAGGCTTCCGTCGACGCCTTCGATCGGGTCCTCGCGGGCGGCGTAGACGTCGGTGACCACCACGATGTCGGCCAGCGCCAGTGCCTGCCCGAACTCGGCGGCGAAGTCCTGGGTACGGCTGAACAGGTGGGGCTGGAAGCAGGCCACCAGCCGGCCCTCCCCCGCGGCCTTGCGCGCAGCCGTCAGGGCAGCCCGGATCTCGGTGGGGTGGTGGGCGTAGTCGTCGTACACCCGCACCCCGTCGACCTCGCCCACCAGCTGGAAGCGACGCAGCGTCCCGGTGAAGGTCCCCGCCGCCCTGACCAGTGCCTGCGGATCGTGCCCGAGCAGTCGTCCGACGGCGAAGGCCGCGGCGGCATTGCCCAGGTTGTAGCGGCCGGGCACCTGCAACTCCATCCGGCCGGTCCACCCGTCATGGGTGAGCGTGGCACTGGCCGAGGTGCCCTCGAAATCCAGCTCCGAGAGCCGCACCTCACAGCCGGGGTGCTCGCCATAGGCCAGCACGGTCCTCCCCTCCTGACGAAGACGCTCGCCCAGCGCCGCCGCGACGGGATCGTCCCCGTCCAGCACCACCGCCCGCACGTCCTTGCCGGTGGCGAAGCGCAGGAAGCCTGCATGGTAGGCCTCCGGCGTTCCCCAGTTGTCCAGGTGGTCGGCCTCCACATTGGTCACGACCGCGATCGTCGTCGGGTACTGCAGGAAGGTGCCGTCGGACTCGTCGGCCTCGACGACGAAGGCCTGGCCGGATCCCAGGTGCGCGCTCTTGCCCGTGCTGGCCAGGGGCGATCCGATGACATAGGAGGGGTCCGCCCCAGCCTCCGTCAGCATGACCGAGGTCATGCCCGTGGTGGTGGTCTTGCCGTGAGTGCCCGCGATGGCGACGGCCTCCTTGCCCAGCATCAGCGCCGCCAGGGCGGTACTGCGATGCCAGATCCGCAGACCGCGCTCCCGAGCAGCTGCAAGCTCCGGATTCGACTCGCGGATCGCCGACGAGATCACCACGGTCTGCGCACTGCCGAGCTGCTCGGCCGCATGCCCCACGTGGGTGCGGATGCCCTGGTGTTCCAGCTGACGAAGGGCCGGCGAGTCGGCCTGGTCCGATCCGGAGATCTCAACTCCCAGGTCGTGGTACAGCTGGGCGATGCCGCTCATGCCGGCGCCGCCGATGGCGATGAAGTGCACGGGCCCCACCTGGTCGGCCGGCAGCACCTCGACTGGTTCACGCAACATGCTGGTCTCCTGACAGCGATTCGAGCACAGCCCGGGCCACGGTGGCGGCGGCATCCGGTTCGAACAGTGCGGGCCCCGAGCGGGCCATGGTGTGCAGAGCCTCCGGGTCCTGGATCCGTTGCAGCACTTCACGGGCCAGACGCAGCCCGTCGAGCTCCGCGTCGGGAACCAGGACGCCTCCGCCGGCAGCCACCAGACCGGTGGCATTGCGCTCCTGCTCGCCATTGCCGTGCGGCAGCGGGACGAAGACGGCCGGCAGACCACAGATACCTGCCTCGTAGACGGTGCCCGCGCCGGAGCGGCAGACCATCATGTCCGCCGCCGCATACGCCTTCTCCATCCCGTCCACATAGGCCACGGGATGGTAGGAGGCTCCGCAGGACGGATCGCTGACCACCGTCATGTCATCGGGGAAGTTCTTCGGTCCCCACACGTGCAGGATTTGTACACCGGCGGCCAACAGTTCGTCGCGCGCGGCGAGGGTGGCGTTGTTGATGCTGCGCGCTCCCTGGGAGCCGCCGGTCACCAACAGCGTGGCTCGGGCCGGGTCGAGTCCGAAGTGCTCGCGGGCAGCGCGCTGACGGCTGGCACGTCCGTCGCGAGCGAGCTCGTCGATCTCCCGACGCACCGGCATGCCCACCTGCTCACAGCCCGGCAGCGGCGTGGAACCGAAGGTGGCCAGCACCCTGGTGGCAAATCGGGCAGCCACCTTGTTGGCCAGTCCCGGGACCGCATTTCCCTCGTGGACGATGATCGGAAGTCGCCTGCGACGGGCTGCGAGGTAGACGGGCATCGCGACATAGCCGCCGAATCCCACCACCACCTGGGCCCGGGTCTGGTCCAGGATCTCCCCGGCGCGCCGCACGGAACCGACCAGTCGGCCGGGCACGCGCAGCAGCTCAGGCGTGGGCTTGCGCGGCATCGGCACCGGCGGGATGAGCTCCAGCCGCAGCCCCGCGTCCGGCACCAGGCGGGTCTCCAGTCCCTTGACCGTGCCGACGCACGTCAGTTCCGCACCGGGCGCCAGGACGCCCAGTGCCTGGGCCGTGGCGATCATCGGGGCGATGTGGCCTGCCGTGCCCCCACCGGCGAGCACGACGCGCACCGGATCCGCGGGGCCGGCCTGCGAGCTGGTCGTGTCAGTCATGCTGCTCCTGCTGGGACGAAGGGGATCTGTTCCACGGTTGAGAGGTCGGCGACCATCGTCATCGGCCTCCGTCCACCACGGTAGTGACCTTGGGACGCGGCTCGCCAGCCTTGCGGGCCAGCTGCCGGCGCGCAGCCGGTTCCTGCCGGGCGCAGGCCAGCAGGACCGCCACCGCAAAGAGGTTGGCCATCAGGGCGGAGCCACCGGCCGAGATGAAGGGCAGAGGCACGCCAACCACTGGCAGGAGCTTCATCGCCACCCCGATGTTGACCAGCGCCTGGAAGAGGATCCAACTGGTGGTTCCGGCAGCCAGCACCCTGACCAGGATCGAGTCGGCGCGCATGGCAATCCGGATTCCCGCGTAGCCGAGCACCGCGAACAAGGCCAGTACCGAGAGGGTGCCGAGCAGACCCATCTCCTCACCCAGCACCGCGAAGACGAAGTCATTCTGCGCGCCGTCGTTCAGATTGCCCCACTTCTGGCGGGAACGGCCCAGGCCCAGGCCCCACCAACCGCCGGAGGCCAGCGCATAGATCGCCGAGATCGGCTGCTGCGAGGCATTCGGGTCATCCGCGCCGCCGCCGCTGACGAAGGCAGCGATGCGCCGCATGCGGTTGGGACTGGTGACCACCAGCCCGATGATCGCGATTGCGGCCAAGGAGACCAGCGCGCCCAACATCCGGATCGGGACACCGATCACGAACAGGATCGAGAAGCAGATGGCACCGATGACCAGACCGGTACCCAGATCCTTCTGGGCAAGGACCAACAGCTCCACCAGCGCGAAGCCACACAGCAGGGGCACCAGCTCCCGCGGCCGGTCCAGCACCCGCTCCTTGGTGCTCACCACCGCCGCGGACCACATGACCAGCCCCAACTTGGCGAACTCGGAGGGCTGCAGGCTGATCGGACCGATCCGTAGCCAGGCCAGATTTCCCTTGCCGGCGTCATTGCCCAACCCGGGCACGAAGATGGCGAGCAACAGCACGAGCGATCCAATGAAGGCCACCCAGCCCAGAACCTTGAGACGGGCCTCTGACTGCCGGGAGAGCCACCAGGCGAAGGGCAGACCCATCGCCAGGAAGAGCAGCTGACGCTGCGCGATGAAGTAGGGATTCCCCTGGTTCACCGCCGACGAGTAGACCGAGGAACTGGACAGCACCATGAGGGCGCCCAGGAAGATGAGCAGGGTGCTGGAGACGAGCACCAGGTACCACGACGCCATCGGAGCGGCGAGCACGTCACCCACCATGCTCCATCGGTTCCCGCCCGGGGTGACGGCCGTCGCCCCGCTGCGAGCGCCGGGCCCGCGTCGCGCCTGGTCCCCGCGACGAGCCCTGCCGCCACGTCGGGCCTGGTCCCCTCCGCGAGGCCGTTCCCCACTGCGAGGCCGTTCCCCACTGCGGCCGGGGCCACGACGACGTGGCCCGTCGCCGTCAGGTCGGGTGGCCATCTCGTTCCTCCTTCCGGCGTCCACGGTCGGTCGATCGGTGTGTGCCCGGGTCAATCGCCCAGGGCTCGGGCAGCAGCGGCGAAGTCATCACCGCGGGCGTCATAGCCGCTCCACATGTCCTGGGAGGCGCAGCCGGGCGCCAACAGGACCACGTCGCCCGGCTGAGCCATCTGCGACGCCCTGGCCACGGCTTCCTCCATCACACTGGTCTGGTTGGAGTCGAGCACCACGACGGGCACGTCCGGGGCGTGCGCCGCCAGCGCTGCGGCCACCACCTGGCGGTCGACGCCGAACAACACAGCGCCCTTCAGGCGACTGGCATGGGTCTGCACGAGCTCGTCGAAAGTGGTTCCCTTCGCCTGACCACCGGCAACCCACACGATGGACTCGAAGGCACGCATGGACGAGTTGGCCGCGTGCGGATTGGTGGCCTTTGAGTCATCGATGTAGCGCACCCCGCCACGCTCCGCGACGGTCTGGATCCGATGGCCTCCCAGCGTGAGATTGCGAAGGCCCTCGCCGACGGCCCTGGGCGGCACCCCGAAGGAACGGGCCAGGGCGGCAGCGGCCAAGGCATTCTCCACATTGTGCGGCGCACTGGGGTGCACATCCTGCACCTTGGCCAGCTCCATCGCAGAGTCCTTGCGCTGCTCCACGAAGGCGCGGTCCACCAGCAGGTCATCCACCACCCCGAGCATGCTCATGCCGGGCACGCCGAGTGTGAAGCCGATGGCGCGAGCCCCCTCCACGACGTCGGCGTCCTCCACCATGCGCTCGGTGATCGGGTCGGCGACGTTGTACACACAGCTGTGCCGCACCTGGTGGTAGATGCGCGCCTTGTCCGCCCGGTAGCGCCCCATCGGGTCCAGGGATTCGTCAAAGCCCTCCCCCTCGTACCACTGGAGGTGGTCGGGTTGCAGGTTCAGCACCGCGGCCGAATGCATCTGGATGCTGTTGGACCAGTGCAACTGGAAGCTGGACAGCTCCACGGCGAGCACGTCGTAGGAGGTCTCGTCCAGCACGGCCTCCATGACGGGACGGCCGATGTTGCCCACCGCGGAGGTCTCCAGGCCGGCGGAGTGCAGGATCGACTCGAGCATCTGGGTGGTGGTGGTCTTGCCATTGGTGCCAGTGATGGCCAGCCAGGGAACGGTGCGATCCGGCTGCTGCATCCGCCAGGCGAGCTCCACCTCACCCCAGACCGGCACGCCACGCAGCGCGGCCTGGGCCAGCAGGGGCGCCGACGGCCGCCAACCGGGCGAGGTCACGACGAGGTCCACATCGTCGGGAAGGGTGGTCGTGGTGCCCTTGCCCAGCTCCACCGTGGCGCCGAGCACCTCCAGCACCGTGGCCTTCTCCACATTGGTGGGCGAGTCGTTCTCGTCCAGCACCGTCACCTTGGCGCCCACCTCGAGCAGACCGTCGGCGGCGGCGAAGCCGGACGTGCCAAGGCCCGCAACGACCACCGTGGCCTGGGGCCACGGTGAGAGGCGATTGGCTTGCTGGATCCAGTCAACGGGGCTCAAAACTGTCCCACCACCCATTCTGCGTAGAAGAGTCCAAGCCCGGTGGCGACGGCCAGGCCGCAGATGATCCAGAAGCGGATCACGACGGTGACCTCGGCCCAGCCGAGCAGTTCGAAGTGGTGGTGCAGCGGTGTCATCTTGAAGACACGCTTTCCACCGGTGGCCTTGAAATAGCTGACCTGGATCATCACCGAGACCGTCTCGATCACGAACAGGGCCCCCAGGATCACCAGGAGGAACTCGGTGCGCGAGAGGATCGCGAGTCCGGCCAGCGCGGCACCCAGCGACAGGCTGCCGGTGTCGCCCAGGAAGATCTTGGCGGGCGAAGCATTCCACCACAGGAAGCCAAAGCAGGCCCCCGCCAGGGCCATCGCCACCACCGCCAGGTCATAGGGGTCACGCACCTCGTAGCAGCGCGGCCCCGATGTGGCCTGCAGCCCACACCACTGGTTGAACTGCCAGATGTTGAGCAGCGCGTAGGCGCTGAAGACCATGGTCAGCGCACCCGATGCGAGGCCGTCCAGGCCGTCGGTCAGGTTGACCGCATTGGACGCGCCGGCGATGAGCAGGACCATCCACAGCACCGCCACGACGGCGGGCAGGCTCAGCCAGCTGATGTCCCGCAGGAAACTGATTGCCGTGGATGCCGGGCGGATGCCCCGGTCATTGGGGAAGTACAGGGCCATCGCGCCAAAGCTCGCTGCCAGGAAGCCCTGCCCCGCCAGCTTCGCCTTGCCCGTCAGGCCGAGCGAACGCTGCTTCGAGATCTTGGCCCAGTCATCCATGAATCCCAGCACGCCGTGCCCCACGAAGAGATAGAGCACCAGGAGCGCGGAGACGGTGACGGGGGTCCAGGTGACCAGGTGCGCCAGGAAGTAGGAGAGGACGACGGCGATGATGATCACCAGGCCGCCCATCGTCGGTGTGCCGCGCTTGGTGTGGTGCGCGGTGGGACCGTCGTCGCGGATGAACTGGCCGTAGCCCTTGCGCACCAGGTAGCCGATCAGCACGCGGGTGCCCAGCAGCGTCCCGATCATGGCCAGTCCACCGGCCAGCAAGATGTTCTTCACCGTTGCACTCCACTCTCAGCAGTCATGCGCTCCCCCGAGCGCATCGCCCCGGCCTGTCCCTGTTGGGGCTCCAACAGTTCAGCGGCCACCGTTTCCAGGGCGAGGCCACGCGAGGCCTTGACCAGGACCACGTCGGCGCTCCCCAAGGTTAGCGAGCTGGCGACAAGATCTCGCTGAGACTCCCGCGCCGTACCCCCCAGCTCGACGGCCCCTTCGACGATGTACCGGGCGAAGTCACCCACGCCGATCACCTCGTCCACGCCACTACGCACGGCCAGCCGGCCGAGCTCGCGATGCAGCTCCGCGGCATCGTCGCCCAGCTCGAGCATGTCGCCCAGCACGGCATGGCTGCGCGCTGACGGGTCCTCGGCCCGACGCGCGGCACCGATCCGGCCGATCGTCGTGATGGCTTCGTGCATCGAACCGGGATTGGCGTTGTAGGCGTCATTGAGGACGGCGGCACCGTCCGGGCGCACGGACATCTCCATGCGCCAAGGGCTGCGTGCCGTCGCGGCACACAGTGACTGGGCCACCTGCGCCGGTGCGCACCCTGCGGCGATCGCAGCGGTGGCCGCGGCCAGCGCATTGGAAACCTGATGACTGCCAAGTTGCCGGAGCTGGACCGGGAACTGGCTCACGACCCCGGACTGGTCCACTCGCAACTCGAAGGAGTACTGCTCCAGGGCATTGCCCTGCACCTCACTCGCAGTGACGAACAGGTCCCCCTCGGGGCGGACGCCCTCCTGGCCGGCCCAGTTGGTGCGCGACCACCACGCCAGCCGCGCCTTCGTGCGAGGTGCCATGCCAGCCACCAGCGGGTCGTCGGCATTGAGAACCGCCCAGCCGTCCTCGGGCAGGCACTCGATGATCTCGCCCTTGGCCTGGGCGATGGCCTCGCGACTGCCGAACTCGCCCAGATGGGCGGTGCCGACATTGAGCACCAGCGAGATCCGGGGAGCGGTGATGGAGCAGAGCCAGGCCACGTGCCCCAGCCCCCGTGCCCCCATCTCGCTCACCAAGTACTTGGTCCGCTCGTCGACGCTGCACGCCGTCAGCGGCACGCCGATCTCGTTGTTGAAGGAGCCCACGGGACTGACGGTCGGGCCGTCGTCCTCCAGCAGCTGCGCCAGCAGGTCCTTGGTGGAGGTCTTGCCGGAGCTGCCGGTGACAGCCAGCCCCACCAGCCCACGCTCCGCCTCACCGGCGACCACGTGACGAGCCAGTTCCGACAGGCCCGCGACACTCTCCTCGACGAGTACATGGGGCAGCCCGGCTTCGGTTTCCCTGATCCCGATCACCGCGGCAGCACCGGCAGCCAGCGCCTGTCCCGTGAAGTCATGACCATCAACCCGCTCGCCGGCGATCGCCACGAAGACTGACCCCGGGGTCGCCTTGCGGGCATCGATCACCACGTCCGGCCCCACCGTCGCATCGGCAGGGCCCGTCAGCGTCCCACCGGCCCAGGCGGCCAGGGTGGCGGCATCCATCGTCCTCATCAGTGCACTTCCCGTGTTCCATCACCAGGGTTCACCAACAGGCGCCACTGCTCGCGAACCACCTCCACGTCGTCGAAGTCATGGATCGTCGTCCCGACGATCTGGCCCTTCTCATGACCCTTTCCCAGAACGAGCACCACATCGGCAGGGCCGGCCATCTCCAGCGCGCGGCCGATGGCCTCGCGACGGCCGGCCTGCTCGACCACCTCCGCCTGTCCCACGCTGCGGGCCCCATCGGCGACGGCCGCCCGGATGGGGGCCGGATCCTCGGTTCGCGGATTGTCATCGGTCACGACGACGACGCCTGTCCCGGTCGCTGCGGCGGCACCCATCGGCGCTCGCTTCGCGGCATCCCGGTCACCTCCTGCCCCCGTGACGACGATCGTCCGGCCACCTTCGCCCGGTCGTGCCGAACGGACAGCCTGCTCGATCGCCTGCGGGGTGTGTGCGAAGTCCACGTACACAGTGGGAGATTCCTGTCCGTCCAGACGGACCAACTGCATCCGCCCGGGCACCTGGGCATGCGCGACGCCCGTCAAGGCATCGTCCAGTCCCACGCCCGCCGCGGTCGCCATGGCCACGGCCATCACGGCATTGCGGGCGTTGTACTCACCCGGCAGGTCGATGGTGAACTCCCGCTCACCCTCGGGGCCGCGGTAGTGGATCCACGTCCCGGGACCCTGCGGACGGGTGTCGAGGATCCGGTGCTCGCTCTCCCCCAGGCCGGTGGTCACCAGACGAACCCGTCCGTCGGTCGTGATCCGTCGCGCCAGCTCCTGACCATGGGGATCGTCTGTGTTGATGACCGCCACGCGGCAGTGCTCCGCATCGAACAGGCGCGCCTTCGCCTCGAAGTAGTCCTCCATCGTGGGGTGGAAGTCGAGATGGTCGCGACCCAGATTGGTGAATCCGGCCACGTCGAAACCGACGTGGTCCACCCGCTGCAGCGCCAGGGCGTGCGAGCTCACCTCCATGGCCACGCTCTGCGCCCCTCGCTCCAGCATCACGGCCAGCAGGGCCTGCAGGTCCGGCGATTCCGGGGTGGTCACGGTGGTGCGGGTGCTCGGGAGCTCGTGGCCCTCCAGGCGGAAGCCATTGGTGCCGATGGTGCCCACGCGACGGCCCGCAGCAACCAGGGCCGCCTCGAGCAGGAAGGTCGTCGTGGTCTTGCCATTGGTTCCGGTCAGGCCAAACATCACGAGGTCATGCGTCGGGTGCCCGAACAGAGAGGCCGCCGCATCCGCCATCGCATCGCGAGGGTCCTGTGCCACCACCACTGGAACGCCAGCGGCCTCACACTCCTCCCGGCCGTCCTCATCGGTCAGGATCGCCACGGCCCCTCGTTCGACCGCTCCGCGCGCAAACTGGGCGCCGTGGACACGGGTTCCCGGCAGGGCGACGTAGAGGTCGCCCGGACCGACGGTGCGTGAGTCGAGCGTGATCCCGGTCACCACGACCTGACCCTGACTGATCCGGACCGCTCCAGGGGCCGAATCGGCGAAAAGTTCCGTCAGCTCATGACGGGGCTGGCGCTGCGGGCGCAGCAGGCTCTGGTCAGATGTCACGGTTCGTACTCCAGCGGATTGTCGGGCGCCGGCGTGGGATCCGGCAGGACACCGTAACGCGGCAGGGCCAGTTTCATGATCTCCTGCGCGACGGGCAGGGCAATCTGGGAGCCCTGATGGCCCTTCAGTGGCTCGTCGAGGACCACGTACACCAGGATCTGCGGATTGTCGGCCGGGGCGGCAGTGATGAAGGAGGCCGTGTAACCGCTGTATCCACCCTTGCCGTCGGCGCGTTCCGCAGTTCCCGACTTGCCGATGGTCCGGTAGCCCGGGATGGCACGGTCCTTGGGCGAGAGCGTGATGACTGCCTCCATCATGTCGCGAACCTCAACGGAGGCCTCCTTGGAGATGACCCGGCGAGCAGTACGTGTGGGAAGTTGGACCGCTTCCCCGTCGGCTGCGGTCGCCTGCTTCAACATCGTCGGCGGGTTGTAGACGCCGTCATTCACGATGCCGGCCACTGCGGCAGCTTCCTGGATGGGGGTGGTGGAAAGACCCTGCCCAAAGGCAATCTGGTCTCGGGTGTAGTCCGCCATGTCCGCCTTGGGCAGGATGCCGGCGCCTTCACCGGGCAATTCCAGACCGGTCTTCTGGCCCAGACCGAAGGACTTCAGGTAGTCCACCAGGGTTGCCTTGTCCATACGGCGGGCCAGCATCGTGGTGCCGATGTTGGAGGACTTGGCCATCACCCCGCGCGCAGTCATGTGGGCAACACCGTGCGGCGTGGAGTCGCGGATGTAGCCGCCCCCCGAAGCCAGCTTCGGCGGCACCTCCACCCGGGTGTCTGCCTTCACCAGCCCCTTGTCCGCCAGGGCGGCGAGCGTCAGGACCTTCTGGACGGAGCCGGGTTCGTAGATCGCCTCCACCGAGCGGTTCAGCATGCTGTTCTTGGCCGCAACCTTGCTGATCTCGTTCGGGTCATAACTGGGCAGGTTGGCATTGGCCAGCACTTCGCCGGTCTTGACATTCATGACGATGGCGGTGCCGGTGGCCGAGGCGGAGCTGATGGCGCCCTTGGCCAGGGCGGACTCGGCGCTCTGCTGGAGGGCCGCGTCAATGGTCAGTTGATAGTCGAAGCCGTCGACCGCGGGCGTCAGCACGTCCGTGCCCAGAGGAATGCGGCCATAGACCGAGCTCTCGTAGGTCTCGACGCCCGGCGTTCCCGTCAGCCCGTCGTTGAGGGACTTCTCCAGGCCGGTCAGTGCCGTGCCGTCGGAGCGCACCACGCCGACCAGGTTGCCACCGACGGAGCCCGACGGGTAGATGCGCTTGGGGTGGTCCTCCTTGTACAGGCCATACCAGTAGCTGGCCTTGTACTCCCCGGCCTTGCCACCCTGCCGGAGCTCCTTGTTGATCTCGTTCCAGACACTGGTCTCCACCTGGTCCTCGACCACCTCGTACTGCAGTGACTCGCCATCTTTGCCCTTGGCGGTCAGCTGCGGGAGGTAGTCGTCGGGCTTGCCACCGAGGTGCTTCGCGAGGACGGCCGCGATGGCGCCGGGGGCAGCGGCACCGATGGCGCGTTCGCGTTCGGTCAGGTCACGACGCTTGTCGGCACCGTTGCGCTCGATCATGCTCGGATCCGCGATGATCTTGACCGCAGGGACCGTGTCGGCCATCACGGTGCCGAACCGGTCCTGGATCGTGCCCCGCTGGGGCGCCAACGGCACCGTGTGGGTCATCTGGGCGGCAGCCTTCGCGGCGTAGGCCTGGGAGTCGAAGGCCTGCAGCTGCAGGGCTCGCCCCATGAACAGGGTCAGCACCAGCATCATCGTCACCAGGAGCCAGCGCAATCGCTGGATGGGTGGGGCCAGCTGGAGCCGCTGCCCGCCGACCTTCGAACGGGCTGCGGGGCGAGCGCCGCGGGGGGCTGGACGCCGCGACGGCGCCGGACTCCCGGTGCGTCGCTGCTCCATCAGTCCCCTCCGGCGCTGCCCACGGCCTGCGACGACGCCCGGTCAACCGTGCGACCGCCGGAAGCGTTGGCCGTGTCCGATGTCTGGGGCTTCTTGGCATCCTGCGCCGGGCGTGACTGCCCGCTGGCCGCCTCGCCCGCCTGCTTCTGTTCTGCCTGCTTCTGTTCTGCCTGCTTCTGGGCGGCGAGCCGCTTCTGCTCGGCCGCCTGCGCAGCAGCGGCCTTCTTCGCCGCCTCGATCCGGGCCAGACGTGCCTTGCGCTCATTCTCGATCTGCGCGCGCCGTGCCTCGCGGGCCTTCTCCATCGCAACCGTCACCTCGTCGGCACTGCGGTAGTGCTGGTTGGGCATCTCGGCTCCGGAGACGCGCGTCGGCTCACCGACGACCCGACCACCCTTGCCGTCCGCATCCAGCTGCACGAAGACCGGGTGCGGATTGGGCCGAAGGCCGATCTCCCACGCCTTCTCCGCCAGTCCGGAACTCGAGCGCAGCTGCTCCACCCTGGCCGTCAGGGAGGCCTGCTGATGGCCAAGGTCCTCGGCCTCGCGCTGGGCCTGCGTGACGGTCGCGGAGCGCTGCTGGATCGCCGTGTTCAACAGCAGCACTCCCACCATGCCCGCCCCGAGAAGTCCCAACAGGAAGATGATGAAGGCCACCCGCGAGAGCCGGGCGGCGCTCGCGGGGACCGGACGCAGTGGGGGCGCCCCGGCACGGGCCGCGGCGCGTTCCTGGATCTGTTCCAGCGGTGCAAGCAGTGCGCTCATCGGTGGCTCCTGATCCGTTCGGCGACCCGCAGCCTGGCCGAGGCTGCGCGGGGGTTGGTCTGTACTTCTTGCTCACTGGGCTTCTCCGCGCCTCTGGTGAGCAGTTGGAACTGGGCCTTCATCTGCTCCGGCACGACCGGCAGGTCTCGTGGGGCACTGTCGCTGGAGGCGTCGCGGAAGGCGTTCTTCACCAGACGGTCCTCCAATGAGTGATAGGAGAGCACTGCCACCCGCCCGCCGAGGCCCACAGCCTCGATGGCTGCTGGCAGCACACCCTCCAGCGCCTCCAGTTCTGCATTCACCTCGATGCGCAGGGCCTGGAAGGTGCGCTTCGCGGGGTGTCCACCGGTCTTGCGCGCGGCCATCGGAATGGCATCGGAGATCACCTGGACCAGGCGCGCCGAATGCTCGAATGGCTCCAGTTCACGCGCGTCGACGATCCTGCGGACGATTCGGTCCGCAAAGCGTTCCTCCCCGTAGACGCGAAGGATGCGCAGCAACTCGCGCGGCTCGTAGGTGTTGACCACATCGGCTGCGGTGAGGCCCTGCTTGCCGTCCATGCGCATGTCCAGCGGCGCGTCAACGGAGTAGGCGAAACCGCGTTCGCGACGGTCGATCTGGAGGCTGGACAGTCCCAGATCCAGCAGCATTGAGCCGATCGAGCCGACCCCCAGGGAATCGAGGACCTCTGGCAGCTCGTCGTAGACCGCCTCCACTGCCGTGAACCTGTCCCCGAAGGGCTCCAGACGTCCTCGAGCGATGGCAAGGGCGCTGGGATCACGATCGATGCCGATGACGCGGGCCTGCGGGCAGGCCTTCAGCACCGCCTCCGCATGACCTCCCATGCCGAGCGTCCCGTCAACGTGGACGCGCTCGCCCCCCTGCAGCGCCGGGGTGAGGAGTTCCAGGATCCTGTCCAACATGACCGGGACGTGGATGCGTGCGGGATCGGTCGCCGACGTGGTGGACACGTCCACCTGCCCGGTCTCGCCCATACGATCCACCAATCCATCTCGCTTGTGCTTCGGGGTTTCAACCCGGGGGTGGGAAGGACCGCCTGGCACCGGGGAAGGTGAGCCAGGGAGTCGAGCCCCCGGATTGAAGCCTCGCGGCACAATCCGTCAATCCGTTGGCCACCCGACTCACAGGCCGGGGAAGACCTCTTCATTCATCTCGGCGAAGACCGATTCCTGCGCAGCGGAGTACTCCTCCCACGCGGCAACGTCCCAGACCTCGACGCGGTTGATGGCACCCACCACCACGATCTGGGTCTCCAGACCCGCGTACTGGCGCAGCTGGGGCGGAATGGTGACCCGTCCCTGCTTGTCCGGCGTCTCGTCGGAGGCCCCGGCCGCCAGCATGCGCTGGAAGTCGCGAACCTGCTTGAGGGTCGTCGGAGCGGTGCTCACCTGCTTGGTCATCTCGACGAAGGTGGCCGTCGGGTAGATCGCCAGACACCTGTCCTGGCTCCTGGTGATCACCAGGCCGTCAGCCAACTCGTCGCGAAACTTTGCCGGCAGGAAGAAACGACCCTTCTCGTCGATCTTCGGAGTGTGGGTACCCAGGAACACCTGGCCACCTCCGCTCGCTCCACGATCGTGCCGATTTCCTCCACTTGGCTCCACAATACTCCACAGCGCTCCACTTCCAATGCATTTCCCTCCCCCAGCCCTCCCTTGAGGGCATCTTCAGGTTCAGTGCAGGGTGCCGCCGCGACATTGGGGAGCGATCGGACGCACGGTAAGGTGCAACGGGCGTACTCCCTGCAGACCGGCCGGTCCACGGGCGTCCGAGCAGCCAATGACGACGGTGCCCCAGCGGTGCCCGACGAGAATGGAGAACCCGGTGGAGCAGAATGGGGCACCAGGCCGCACCCTGTCCGACGTGGTCGAGGTGATGGGCGCGGTTCGTACCGCGATCGAGAGCGTCATCGAGGGCAAGACCGAGCAGATCGACATCACGCTGGCAGTGCTGCTGGCGGAGGGACACCTGCTCGTCGAAGACGTGCCCGGCGTGGGCAAGACGATGCTGGCCAAGGCACTGGGCCGTTCCATCGACTGCAGCGTCCGTCGACTGCAGTTCACGCCCGACCTGCTGCCCAGCGACATCACCGGTGTGAGCATCTACAACCAGGAGACGCACTCCTTCGAGTTCAAGCCCGGTGGCATCTTCGCCAACATCGTCGTGGGCGACGAGATCAACCGCGCCTCACCCAAGACCCAGTCCGCCCTGCTGGAGGCCATGGCCGAGCGCCAGGTCTCCAGCGATGGCATCACCCATGAGCTCGCGCTCCCCTTCATGGTGGTCGCCACCCAGAACCCGATCGAGATGGAGGGCACCTACCCCCTCCCCGAGGCCCAGCGCGACCGCTTCATGGCCCGGATCGAAATGGGCTACCCCACCCGCGCCTCCGAGTTGGACATGCTGGACTCGCATGGAGCCACCAATCCGCTCGACCAGCTGCAGCCGGTGACCGATGCCGACACCATCGTCGGGCTGATCCAGGCCGTCAAGGGCGTCTATGTTGCCCCAGCGGTCAAGGACTACATCGTCGGCGTGGTCTCGGCCACCCGCACCAGCAAGGACCTGCGCCTGGGCGCCTCGCCCCGAGCCAGCCTCCAGCTGCTGCGCGCAGTCCGCGCCCAGGCCGCGCTCGCAGGCCGTGACTACGCCATCCCGGATGACGTCCAGTCGCTGGCCAGCGTGGTGCTCGGCCACCGTGTCCTGCCGTCGGTCCAGGCCCAGCTGGCTGGCCGAACCGTGCAGGAGATCATCGACGCGGCGGTGGAGACCGTCGCCATTCCCGACCGGAGATGAATTCTTGATCGCCAAGTCATGGCGAGTCCTCACCAACCGCGGGCGGGCCTTCCTGCTCGTGGGCCTGGTGGGCCTGCTCGCCTGCATGGCCTTCGGCCAGCGTGACCTGGCCAGGGTCTGCATCCTGCTCCTGCTGCTGCCGGTGGCTGCGATCGGCGTGGTCGGCCGGTCCCGCCTGCACCTGGTGAGCGAGCGCACCATCGACCCCCCTCGGGTGACCCTGGGCGAACGGATGGATGCACAGCTGAACCTGCGCAAGGCCGGCGCCCTGCCCGTCGGACTGCTCCGCTTCGAGGACACGGTGCCCCGTGAACTCGGTCGACGCCCCCGCTTCACCATCCACACCTTCGCCGGTGACTGGAAGCGTCAGCTCACCTACCCCCTGATGGGTCTGGCCCGTGGTCGCTACCGGGTGGGCCCCCTGTTGGTGCGAGCCGTGGACCCCTTCGGCCTGGCCGAGATCGACCGGCAGTTCCGCGCCACCAACGAAGTGCTGGTCACCCCCGAGGTGGTACCGCTGGGGCAGCTGGGCTCCGCAGCCGGCAACAATGCGTCGGGCGAGTCCACCCCGCAGAAGATTGGCCTGGTGGGCCAGGACGACGTCCTGGTCCGCGAGTACCGCGACGGCGACGACGTGCGCCGCATCCACTGGCGCTCCACCGCACGCAAGGGTGAGATCATGGTGCGCCGCGAGGAGCAGGCCTGGGACCCGAGCGTCACGATGCTGCTGGACTCCCGTGCCTCCTCGCACGCCGGTTCCGGCCGCACTGCCAGCTTCGAATGGGCTGTCTCGGCCACGACGAGCATCGCGCACCACCTGCTGAGCAATGGTTTCCGGATGACCATCGTCGATGCCGAGGGCCGAGTGCCGACGGCAAGCGCCGAGGATCCGTATGCGGCCCGCGAGGCTGTCCTGCTCGCCATGACCGATGAGGATGTGTGCGACGTGACGGGCCTGGAGACGGCACTCGAGACGAACCTGCAGCGCCAGGGGGAGATGCTCATCGCGGTCCTCGGACGGCTCAGCCCCGAGGACGTGACCGCGCTGGCCACCGCGCGCAGCGGCCGGACCGTGGGCATGGCCATCGTCCTGGACGTCGACTCCTTCACCATCCGCGGCCTGCGCGCCGATCCGGAGGTCATGGCCCAGCACGAGGAGTGCGTGAAGCAGTTGGCCGACGCCCAGTGGCGCGTCGTGCAGGTCAAGCGAGGCAGCTCCGTTGCCGAGGCCTGGGCAGAACTCGAACGCCGAGGAGGTGGCGCCTGATGCGCACAACCGACCGTCTCACCGTCGCCGTCGCCGCGGCGATGGCCCTCGCCTCCGCGAGTTTCCTCCCCCTGACCCAGGATCGTGGCTACCTGGTCTACGCCGTCGGCCTGGTGGTGCTGCTGGAGGCGATCTCCCTGCTGGTCCGACGCACCAAGCTGCCTCCGGTGGCCGTGCACGGCTTCCAGCTGGTGGTTCTGCTGGCCCTGGCCATCCTGCTCGGCCTGATGGCCCAGCCAGAGGCGACGCGTGGCATCGGCCAGTTGCCCGCCCTCTGGAAGGACTCGGTGCTGCAGATTCGCGTCCAGGCCGCCCCGATGACCGCCACCCCCGGTCTACGCTGGTTGATGGTGGTGCTGATCGGTCTGGTCACCGTGCTCGCAGACCTGCTCGTGCTGACCCTCAAGGCAACATCGTGGATGCTCGCGCCGCTGCTCACCCTGTACCTGATCCCGGCACTCGCGCTGGCCGATGACGTCGACTGGCGGGTCTTCGGCCTGCTCGGTCTCGGCTACCTCTTGGTGCTGGTGGCGGACGGGGTCAACGAGAACGCAGTCTGGACCCGCAATCTGGCCACCGACACGGCCGTCAAGGGCCACACCACCTCCGGAGCCATCCGGTTGGGGGCCCTGGTGGGCATTCCTGCCCTGGCGCTCTCACTGGCCCTTGGCGCGATCGTGCCACGATTCGGCAATCTGGACATCCAGTCGGCCCGCCCTCGCGGCAGCGGCCCCATCCAGATGGCGGATCCCAGCATCGACCTGTCCAAGAACCTGAACCTGCCGCAGGACCGCGTGGTCATCACCTACAAGGCCGACCAGCCGCTCTACCTGCGAACCGCTTCGCTCACCGTGGTGGATGCGGAGGGGTGGCACATGGCTCCCGTGCAGCTTGACGACGGGGCTCTTCCCGCACCTCCCGGCTTGACCGAGCCCGGCAAGCAGATCTCCACCGAGATCGAGGTGCAGGACCTGAGCGGCGAGTACCTGCCGGCTCCCTATGCCCCACAGAGCTACACCGCGGAGGGGCGCTGGCGTCACGACCCGCTGTCGCTGACGATCCTGTCCACTGAGGACCAGGACCGCACCGAATCCATCCGGAACAAGAGCTACCGGGTCATTTCGACGCTCAATGATCCGCAGGCCAACAACTTCACCCTGGCCCAGCCCGGTACCCCGCCGGACGCCAAGGTGACCTCGGCCGTGCCGGCCAATGTGCCCAAGACGATTCTGGACATCACCCATCAGGTGACCAAGGACGCCTCCACCCCGGTGCTCAAGGCAGCCGCCATCCAGGCCTTCCTGGCCAGCCCGCGGAACTTCGGCTACTCGACCACGGCCCCACCCGGTGACGGTTTCGACGTGCTCACGAATTTCCTCACCCGGGACAAGACCGGCTACTGCGTCCACTTCGCCTCCACGATGGCGCTGATGGCCCGCATCGAAGGAATTCCCTCGCGGGTCTCCGTCGGATTCCTGCCGGGCGAGAAGGTGGGCGACCACTATGAGGTCAAGGCCAGCAACATGCACGCCTGGCCCGAGCTGTACTTCGCCAACCACGGCTGGGTCCGGTTCGAGCCGACGAGCCGCGTGGCCTCCGCCCCGGAATGGTCCTTGGTGAACAAGGACGTCAAGCCCCTGCCGTCGGCAACGGCCTCCGGCGGCGCCAGCTCGCGGATCATGTCCCCCAGTCCTTCGGCCAGCAAGGCCTCCAACACCCCGACGCCGAGTGCAGCGCCCACCCCCGTCGATGGGGCTGGTCTGCCCTGGGGTCGGATCCTGCGCTGGGTGGCCGGTGTGCTGGGCATCCTGCTGCTGTTGTCCGTACCCGCCCTGGTGCGTGTGGTGACCCGTCGTCGGCGCATGGCATCCTCGGGCGATGGACACCAGCGGGTGGCCGATGCCTGGGCCGAGGTGCGTGACACCATCCATGACCTGGGTCGGGACTGGCCCAGCGGAACCCCCCGCGAGAAGGCTGCGGGAGTCACCCCTCTGCTCACCGACGAGGGCAGCACTGCCATGGAACGTCTGTCGATGGACGTGGAGCGTTCCCGCTATGCCCGCGATCTGGGTGAGCTGGGCGATCTCGCTGGCGACACGAGTGCGATCCGCCAGGACCTGCTGGAGCAGGCCAGCCGGACCGATCGCGTCCTGGCGCTGGTACTGCCCAGGTCGCTGTGGAAGCGGATGCAGGGTTCGCCGCGCAAGGCGGCCCCCTCCGGCGACGAGGCGCCAGCGGCAACCTTCGACGAGTCCGGCGGCTGATCCTTTCGATCCGACGGCTGGCAGCGGCCAAGCTGATGGTGACAACGAAGACGGAGGGCGCATCCTGTGGGATGCGCCCTCCGTCATGCTGTGCGGTGGTTCATGGTGTTGAGGTGATGGTTTCGGGAGGTCACGCGATCATGACCATGGCCCTGTGGGAGCTCAGCGGCCGCCTTCCTTGCGCCACTGCTCTGCCGCCCGGTCGAGCTGGTCCAGGTCCAGGCCGGCAGCACGTCGCTGGGCTCTCTGAGCCGGATGCTGCGGGGACAGCTGCCCCTCGGGACGGGTGTGATCGGCAATCATCACGGCGGAGATCAGCATCACCACGAAACCCAGCAGGCTGACCACCGGGTGCACCTGCACACCACCGACCAGGCCGACCAACCCCACGACAAAACCGAGGACGAGTCCCCCCGCTCGACGGGGGCGCGCGGGAGTCTGCGGTGTCTCACCGCGCAGCGTGCTGGCCAGTGCCGGGTCATCGGCTGTGAGCGACGCCTCCAACTGGTCGAGCAAGCGCTGTTCCTGCTCCGAGAGAGCCATGGCCCGCCTCCTTGTGGTTCGTGCCTCCCAGTGTATGTGTGCCCGGCTCCTCGCGGAAGAGACGCCCCGATGACTCAGCGACGAGTCAGCGAGGCCCTCTGCACGGCAGCCGGCCCGTACCTGTGCACCACCTCGTCAGCCACGATTTCAACATCGCGCATTCCCCGGTCCGGGGCATCCAGAGGGGGCTGCTGGAAGGCCTGCTCGGCATCCACCAGCCCCTCCACCCGCACCCCCACTCGGCGAATCCGTGCCCGTTGCAGATTGAGGCGACAGAAGGTGCGCCAGATCCCGTCGAAGATCTCGTCAGTGACATCGGTGGGCCCGGCCAGACTGCTCGACCGACTGATGGTGCTGAAATCGGCGAATCTGACCTCGACGGTGACCGTTCGTCCCAGCACGCCCGCCCGTCTCATCCGGGAGGCGACTCGGGCAGACAGCCGCAGGAGTTCCACGCGGACCAGTTCCGGATCGTCGGTGTCCCGGGAGAAGGTCTCCTGGGCACCCACCGACCGTTCCGTCTGCTCGGGAACCACGCGCCGCTCGTCCCGGCCCCACGCGAGGTCGTGCAGCAACTGCCCTTGGTGGGGCCCGAACGCACGCTGCAAGGTGCCCCGTGGCGTGTGTGCCAGATCCGCAACCCGGGTCAGACCCAACTGGTGCAGCCGCCCGGCCGTGGCTGGCCCCACGCCCCACATGGCCTCCACCGGCAGCGGATGAAGGAAGTCGACCACCTCATGGGGGCGCACCAGCACCAGGCCGTCTGGCTTGGCCTGCTTGCTGGCGAGCTTGGCCACGAACTTGCTGGGTCCGATCCCCACCGAACAGGCAACGCGTTGCTCGTCGGCCACCTGGGCGCGCAGTCGCTCGCCGATCAGCACCGGGTCTCCCAGCCGCCGCAGGGCCCCGGTCACGTCGAGGAAGGCCTCGTCGATGCTGGCGGCCTCCACCCGCTCGGTGATGGTGGCGAAGATCTCGAAGACCCCCTTCGAGACCATCTGGTAGGTGTCGAAGTCCGGCGGCACCGCGACGGCCTGGGGGCAGAGCCGACGGGCCTTCGTCGAACTCATCCCACCCTCGATGCCGTACTTGCGCGCCTCGTAGTTGGCGCTCAGGACCACCCCGCGGTGGGCACCACCAACGTACATGGGACGGGTGCGCAGCTCCGGCCGTCGAGCCATCTCGACGCTGGCATAGAAGGCATCCATGTCCACGTGCAGAATCACGGGCGCGCTCATCGGCCCGAACTCCCCGGCGAGGAGTGCCACAGCTTGCGGGGAGCCTGGGTGGTTGGGGTGCCCGCAGGTTTGACGTCGGCATAGGGTGACTGGGCAAAGCCGCTGGCATGGACCAGCACGCGACGCCGCCCCATCCCACCGGCCCGGGTCTGGCCGTCGGGGTGTTCCGGCGTGGCACGCCAGTCGGTGAACAGTTCCACGTCGTGCACCTTCTCCCCCACGATCCCGGCCCCCTCCGGAACCTGTTCGATGATCGCCAACACCGCAGCCAATGCCGCAGGCCGGCCAGAGCCCTGGTCCAGCTCCGAACGCCAGACCTGCCAGAGTTCGGCCAGGTCCCAGGCGCCCGTGGCGCGCAGGGAGACCCCGCGTGGCCCGGTGCGTCGCAATTCCCCTCGCACCACCAGCAGCCAGGAGGAGAAGACGGTGTTGGCATAGGGGCCCTGGGCATCTTCGAAGAAGGTGCAGTCCACCGGACCGGTCCCGTCATCCAGGGTCAGGAAGACCACTCGTCGTCCGCTGCGCACGGGAGGCGTCTGGGTGGCAACCTTCACCCCGGACACCAGCAGGTCCGACTTCTGGCGGTGCCGCAGCAGATCCGCGGAGGACACCGTGCGCAATTCGTCGAGCAGTTCACGGTAGGTCTCCACCACGTGTTCGCTGACGTCCAACCCCAGGATCTCCAGCTCGGAACGCAGCCTCTCGTCGCGATCCATCTCCGGGAGCCCGGTGGCAGCCACATCCGCGGGCGGCGCCCAGCCGAGCGGCTCGCATGGGTCCAGGGCGGGGTCGAGCACCGGCTCACCCTGTGGCTCGCTGAAGTCGAACGCGAGCTGGACTGCTGCCAGGTCCCCCACCCGCTCACCCCGGACGGTCGAACCCTTCCCCTGCCCGCGAGCAAGGTCTCGCGGATCGCCCTGGGCTGAGGATGACAGGACCGCGCTGCGACGCAGGCCCCGCGCCCGGTTTGCCGTACGAGCATCCACCCGGGCCTGTCGCTTGAGGTCCGAGAGGGCCAGCACCAGGTCACGTCTGGTCAGACACCCCGTGCGCAGCACCGACGACGGGCGGCCCACACCGTACAACTCGTCGAAGGCACCGCACAGCACGAGCTTCTCCACCACCGGCGCGGGAACCTGTGCACGGGCCCAGAAGTCGCTGAGGCTGGTGAAGGGTTGGCCCCCGACGATCCGCGCGATGTCCACCTCGCTGATTCCGGAGACATCGGCCAGGCTGAGCCGGATCCCCCAGCCCGAGCCGTCGGGCAGGCCTTCTGCAGAACGGGGAGCCGATCCGAAGGCATCGTCGACCGGAACCTGCTCCACCCGGTGTTCCCCGGTACTGCGGTTGACGTCCACGCCGAGGACCTCGATCCCGCATCGCCGCGCCTCCTCCAGGATCAGCCGCTTGGGGTACATCCCGGGATCATGGGTCAGGACCCCCGCCAGGAAGTGGGCCGGGTGGTGCCACTTGAGCCAGGCCGACTGGTAGGTCGGGAGCGCGAAGGCAGCGGCATGGGCCTTGCAGAAGCCAAAACTGGCAAAGGACTCCAAGACCTGCCAGACCTTCTCCACCACCGGGGCGGGGTATCCCCGTTCCCTGGCCAGCGGGAAGAACCACTCCTTCACGTCGAGCTGGCCTGCCGGATCACCCAGCGCTCGCCGGGCCTCGTCCCCCTGGGCCAGGGTGCACCCCGTCATGATGGAGATGATCTTGATGATCTGCTCATGGAAGACCACCACCCCACCGGTCTCCGAGAGGACGGGTTCCAGATCTGGGTGCAGGTAGTGGGGCTTGTCCCATCCCTGTCTGGCATTGAGGAAGGGAACCACCATGTCCGACTTCACGGGGCCGGGGCGAAAGAGGGAGATGTCGATGATGATGTCGTTGAAGGTACTGGGGCCGAACTTGCCCACCAGCTCCCGCTGCCCCGGCGACTCGATCTGGAAGCAGCCCAGCGTCTGGGCATGTCCGATCATGTCGTAGACCTCCGGATCGTCGAAGGGGGCCAGCTGGTCGATGTCGGGGGCGGAACCCTCGGTTCGTTCCAGCTCGGTCAGGGCATGGGCCATCGAGGACTGCATCCGGATACCGAGGACGTCCAGTTTCAACAACCCCAGATCCTCCACGTCGTCCTTGTCGAACTGACTCATCGGGAAGCCACCGAAGCTCGCTTCCAGCGGGGTGCGGTCCCTCAGCGTGGCGTCGCTGAGGATCACCCCGCACGGATGCAGCGCGACGTGCCGGGGCAGGCCATCCAGCTGCTCGACGAGTTCGAAGAGCACCTCGAGCCGTCGTTCCGCCAGACCCGCTGCACGCAGCTCCGGAAGGTCGCGCAAGGCCTTGCGGGCATCCCGGGCCCGGATGTGGGGAAAGGCCTTGGCGATGGCATCGGCCTCGCCCGGTGGAAGACTGAGGGCGGCCGCCACGTCGCGCACGGCATGCCTCACCCGATAGGTCTCCAGCATGGCGACGCAGGCCACCCGCTCCCCACCGAAGACCTCCATCACCTTCTGGTAGATCTCCACCCGCCGAGCAGACTCGACATCGAGGTCGATGTCCGGCAGCGCCTGCCTCAGGGGCGACAGGAATCGCTCCATGACCAGACCATGGGCCATCGGGTCCACGCCGGAGATGCCCAGCAGATAGTTGACCAGACTTCCCGCACCGGATCCCCGGGCGGCACAGCGGATCCCCATCCCCCGAATCAGCTCCACCACGTCCGCGACGGTGAGGAAGTAGGAGGCATAGCCGAGTTGTTCAACCACCCCGAGCTCCTCGTCCAGTCGTTTCCGGATCCCCATCCCGGCATCTCCGTAGCGCGCCGCGATGCCGGACTCGCACCTGTGCCGCAGCACTGCCATCGCCTCGCCCATGGTGGCCTGCCCCAGCCCCAGCACGTCGAACTCCGGGAGATGGATCTCCCCCAGACCGATGTCTGCGCGAGGGGCGAGGCGGCAACGCAGGGCCAGGTTCCGGGTGTCGGCCAGCAGCCGTTCGGCTCCCCCGTGTCCTCGTCCGGACAGCAGGGAGATCTGTTCCGCAAGCTGAAGCATCTGCTTGCCCGACTTCAGGTGGGCCTCGGCATTGCGACGGTCCACATTGCGCACGTCCAGCGGTACACGCCGCCGGGCGGCGTCGAGCACGTCGACCACTGCGGCCTGGTGGCGGTGGGCCATCCGGACCTGGTTGGTCAGGACCGCTGTGATGCCCTGGGCGTCGGCGAGCTCCAGCATGGCACCGGCCTGATGTGCACTGGCCACCCCCTGACCGGCCACCTGGTGATTGGTGACACCCACCGCCAGGTTCTGTCTGCCCACCAGATCCATCCAGCGACACAACTCGTCCCGGGCCAGGTCCCGCCGGCCCGTGGCCACATGGTGCCCGAACGGTGAATCCGCCCCCAGCGTCACCACCAGTTCCCCGGCACCGGCATGACTGGCGATCAGCTCCGGGGAGCAGACGGGTTTGCCCCGCTCTCCCGCCAGATGGGTCTGGGAGGTGAGCCGACAGAGCTCTGCCCATCCCTGTCGCGAGGTGGCGGTCACCACCACGCGCGGAAGCCGGGGATCGCGGATCTCGCCGCCCCGCGCAGCCGTTCGACGAGGAGGCCGGGGACCGTCCGACGAGGTCCCACCCGACCCGTGGGGAATGGCCAGGTCCACCCCGACCACCGGGGCGATCCCAGTGCGCAGACATGCCTTCGCGAAGCGGATCGCGCCATAGAGACCATCGCGGTCCGTCAGGGCCAGCGTGTCCATTCCATGGGCAGCCGCGGTGGCCACCAGCTCGCCCGGATGGCTGGCGCCGTACTGCAGGGAATAGCCGGAGGCCACCCGCAGGTGCACGAAGGGGTCTCCCATCAGTCCAGCACCGCCCTCAGCCGCCAGCTGCCATCCCCCCAGCTGTGGTCCAGTTCGTAGATTCCGCGGCTGGCCTCACGACCATTGGCAGCTTCAACCCGCCACACCTCTCGCTCCCCCAGGAGATCGCCGACGGGCTCTGCCACCCCACCGGACGACGCCGACCACGCCCCCGCATCACCCAGCTCCACATCACCCAGCTCCACATCACCCAGCTCCACATCACCCAGCTCCACATCACCTCGGGCCGCCCGAGCTCCCGGCGACTCCCACCACGGGCTGGACTCGATCCACCGCGAGTGCACGTCCAGCACTCGCCAGACCTTGTTCCGCCACAGGAAGAGACTGGGCCCCTCCACCTCGTCGACGCGGCCCGTCCGCACCTCGATCGCCTCGTCACACCTGCGCACAGCCGCCTCCGTCCACCCGTGAACCAGCGCTTCCGCAGCCCGGTTCCTCCACGAGAAGGTGCCTCACACGAAACACCATTCGAACCTGTGTTCGATCACTGTGAACTATAGATCGGGGTTCCGACAAAACGTCAACTGGCCACCATCACGGACCGCCGACATCTCATTGCCCCAATGGGCCATGATGGAGACATGCCGACACCGGACCACCGCAGCTCGCTGGATGCCAGGACCGCCTTCACCATCGTGCTCTCCGACGCGATCGCACAGCGCAACCTGACCCTGGAGCGCATCAGCCAGCATCTGAAGGCCGCGGGCACTCCGGTATCCATCGCCACCCTCAGCTACTGGCAGACCGGCCGGTCCCTGCCCACCCGGGCCAGATCGATCCGTGTACTGCAGGAGCTGGAGACGATCCTGCGAGTTCCTCGCGGTCACCTCACCGGCGCACTTCCCACCGATGCCATCAGCCGCTGGGACCCGATCACAGCCCTCCCCCACAACGAACAGGCCGCCAGTCTCCTCAAGGCGCTGGACTTTCCCACCGAGCCATCCTTCACCAACCAGCTCATCCATGACAGCGTGGCGTTCTCCGCGAGGGACCACCGTCAGGAGGAGACGACACGTCATCTCCTGCGGGCCGACCGCGCCGGACTTCGTCGCCTCCCCCTCCTGCTGGCCCAGGACGTGGACTCACAGGAGACGCCGCTGGTGGAGGGGATGATGGGGTGCGAACTCGGAGAGGTGGTCCAGCTGGACCAGATCGGCCTCATGCTGGCCGAGGTCCTCTTCCCCCATCCCCTCGAACGTGGTGAACTGGCCATGCTCGAATACCGGGTCAGCTGGAACATCGAGGACGAGACACGGTTCGGCTCTTCCCGAGCCCTGGCCACCACGATCCCCTTCCTGGTGCTCGACGTCACCTTCACCGACGAGACCCCCAGCCGCGTCTGGTACGCCAGCTCCCAGGGCCCTGACCAGGGCAATGGCCCCGACGAGTCACCCTCCGGCGAGGAGGTCACCGCGTTGGAGCCGGGTCCCTTTGCCCAGATGGCCCTGTCCAACGGCAATCCAGGCCTGCACCGGTTGAGATGGGAGTTCTGATGCAACCGACCCCGGAATGGGAGGCGAGCTTCGCCACGACGCTGGCCCGTGCCGTCTCCCGTCGTGGCCTGACGCTCGACCGACTCAGCGTCCGGCTGCGCTCCATGGGGACCCCGGTCTCCATCGCCACCCTGAGCTACTGGCAGACGGGCCGCTCCGCCCCCACCCGGACTCGATCCCTGCGAGCCATCGAGAACCTGGAGACCATCCTCGAAGTGCCGCGGGGACACCTCGTCGGGGCTCTGCCCAGTGACGCCTCCGCCACCTGGGACCCCACCGCCGCAGTGCACGCCCGGCCCACCCTGATGGGCACCCTGAGGTCCATGGGCCTCGACCTCGAGCGGCATTCCGAAGCGCAGATGGTCAAGGACAGCACCGTGGTGCACGCGGATCGACTCACCCGGCGTCAACGGGTCCACCAGCTCACCTGCTCCCAGGAGGACGGTTGGCAGCGAGTCCCCATGGTCTTCGGCGCCAGCGACGACACCATGGTCCCCACCATCGAGGCCGGCCGAGGGTGCACCATCGGCCAAGTGGTGGAGCTCCCGGATGAACGCGAACTCGTGGTGGAGCTGATCCTCGACCGCCCCCTCTCCCGAGGGGAACTGGCCATGTTCGACTACACGCTGCACTGGGCCAGCAGCGAGGAGTGGCAGAGCTTCGAGCGCTCGATCGCAGCGCGCCTGCCCTACCTGGTGCTCGAGGTGGCCTTCGAGGGAACTCCGCCCCGCCATGCGAGCTATGTCCACGCTCCTCGCCACGACAGTTCCCCCGACCACCAGGACTGGCTCGCGCTGAGCACTGGCCGCCACATCCAGCACGCCATGCACCAGGCCGCCAAGGGAATCCACGGACTCACCTGGAACTGGTGAGACCGTGATGGAACGAACCAGCGCTGTGCGACGATGACCTCGATGAGTGAGAGACCCCCGGCAAGCGGCCCCCTTTCAGCCGATCCTGCCTCCGCTCCCAATGTCTTCGCGCAACGGCTCACTGCCGCGATTGCCCGCCGCGGTCTCTCCCTGCACCGCATCCAGACCCGCCTGACGGCTGCGGACCTGAAGGTCTCCACGGCCACCCTCAGCTACTGGGCCAGCGGACGTTCCCGCCCGACGCGGGGCCGATCGCTCGACGTCGTCCGTGCTCTCGAGCAGATCCTCGACGTGGAAGCCGGCCACCTGGTGCGCGCCATGACCACGGAGGTCTCCTGGGAACAGCTCAGCGACCTCCTGCCCCAGGCGAACCTGCCAGCCCACCTGGAGCGGCTGACCCTGCAACAGTCGATGAACTGGCACCGCCTGCACATGCACGACACCCTGCACGTCCAGGAGGAGACCGGGACGAACCGCTGCCACAATCGGCAGGTCTCCCGTGCGGAAGTGGACGGACTGGACAGCTGGGTTGTCCTGGTCCAGCACCCAGCCCATGAAACTCCCAGCCTCACGCCCCTGGTGGGGCTGACCATCCGCAGCTGCCACCCCCTGCCCGAACAACAGCTCAGCGTGATCGAACTGGCGCTGCCGCGCCCCCTGCGTCGGGGCGAGACGATCTACACCGAGCACCAGACCGAACTGGGCAGCAGCATGGTCGGAGAATTGGGGCGCGCCCTCTCCCGTGCCTGCGACCTGTTGGTGCTGGAGGCACGCTTCCACGGGGAACGACCCACCAACTTCACGCGCAGTCACCTCGACCCCCGAACCGACAGATGGCAGCGCATCGAGCGGTCCCTGATGAGCACGGAGCAAGGTGTGCAGTGCGTCGTCCCGAATGCCGCGCCCGGCACGCACCTGCTCTCTTGGTACTGGTGACTTGGTACTGGTGACCTAGTCTTTTCCCCATGGAACTGCTGCCCATGACCTTCGCCTCGGGCTGGGCATCCGGCCTCAATGCTTGGGCGACCGTGCTGGTACTGGGGCTGCTCGGCCGTTTCGCCGACGCCCCCGAGGTCCCTGCCGGCTTCCAACGCACCGACGTACTCGTGGTGATGGCGGTGCTCGCCCTCATCGAGCTGCTGGCCGACAAGATCCCGCTGGTCGACTCCACCTGGGACGCCGTCTCCACCGTCATCCGGCCGGTGGCCGGCGCGATCATCGCGGCCCTGATCGCTGGCCAGAGCGGTTCCCTGACGACGCTCGCCCTGGCCGGTGTCGGCGGGGTCAGCGCCCTGCTCAGCCATCTCACCAAGTCGGGCCTCCGGTTGGCGATCAACACCTCCCCCGAGCCGGTCAGCAATGTGACCGCATCGGTGGCCAATGACATCTCGCTGGTGGGGGTGCTGGCCGTGGCCGTCCAGGAGCCACTGGTGGCAGCGGGCATCGCGGCTGTCCTGCTGATCGTGGGGGTGGTGCTCGTCCTGCTGGTGATGCACCACGTCCGACGGGGCCTGGCCGCCGTGCGTCGCCGGATCCGTCCGGACCGGGCCACGGGAGCCGCCCGGTGAGCCCACAGCAGTCCGGTCCCGCCACCGTCCTGGTGCGCGGGGCCACCCTGTCCGGCATGGCTGCGAGCGCCCGTCTGGCCAAGGCGGGCCACCACGTCGTCCTGGACGCCGACGGCCTGCCCGACGGCGGACACTGGGCCGTCCAGCTGCACCGCGGTGTGGAGGTGGACGAACTGCCACAGACCTTCCGACTTCCCGCGGCCTGGCGTGACCTGTTCAAGAAGTCCGGCCGGGCGCTGGACGCGGAACTGGCCCGGCACCAGCTGCAGATGGTGCCCGCCCCACCGCAGGTGCACCGCTTCGCCGACGGCCGGGAGCTCGTGCTGCCCACCGAGCGAGGCGCCCAGGTGGAGGCAGTCCAGAAGGCCTTCGGGCGGCCCGCCGCGCTGGCCTGGGCACAGCTGGTGGACCGGCTCGACGACCTCTGGCAGGAACTCCGGATGGTGGGGCTGGAACGCCCCGTCACCGCTGATTCCTTCGACCGTCCCACCCGCGCCGCCCTGCTGGGGAACACGATGCTCGACGAACTCGCCCGCGAGGCCGGGGCACCGCATCTGGCGCGCATCGTCGAGAGCCAGGCAGCACAGGCCGGAGCTCCCCCGGGCCGGGCACCGGCGCTGCTCGGCGTCCGGCTCGCCGTGCAGCGACGATTCGGCATCTGGCAGCTGACCACCACCCAGGGTCAACCCGTGCGCGCCTCCAGACTGGTGGACCTGCTGGGCGAACGGCTGGACCTGCGGGGCGTGGAGCGGACCGGCTCACCGGCACCACTGCTGGGCTCGGGCCTTCCAGACCTCTCGAGGATCGACGGCGGCGACCAGGTCAACGCCACCGTCCGGCTCGACGCGCTCCCCCACCAACCGACCGGCTTCGGCGGGCGGGTCCTGGGGCGTCCGGCGATGGCGCCCACCGTCAGGCACCAGCTACTGGACGCCGTGCCTGAAGAACTGGTGCAAACCGCCGCCACCGAGGACAGTCCGCTCGGGATCGTCGAAGTGGTGGACCACAGTGCCGGGGCCCCGGTCATCACGTGGTACCGACCGCTGCCCCAGGGCGGTGTGGCCCTCACGGTGCATGACCACAACCAGCCTCGCCCTGACCTGCGCTGGGGACTGGCCCCCACCTCCTTCCGAGCCTGGCAACGCCGTCCTCGCCTCGGCGGCGACGGCGACTGGCGTGCCAGCTCCACCAACCATGCCGGAGCCGAGCCCTGGGCCGAGCTCCTGACGGCTGCGCTGGCCGTCTACGAGATCCACGACTTCCTCACGGGCGATGACATCCGCCCCACCAACAAGGAACAGCCACGCCTGCCCCGACAGGCGCGCCCGGCAACGAAACGTTTCCGCTGACGGCTGGCCCTGACTGACGTAAAGTGGACAGGCAAGTCGTCCAGCGAGGGAAGTCATTTGACCAAGCCAGAGCGTTCAGGGGCCGCAGAAGCGCAGCAGTCGCTGCTGGAGCGCGAGCTCGCCGTCGAGCAGCAGCACGTCGACCGGGTCCATGCCCAGTTGGAGGTGGCCACCGCCTCCGCCAAGCAGGTGGAGGCAGAGGGTCGCAGCAAGTTCGTCACCGATCGTGGTGACTGGATGCGCGAGGAGGACGGCACCGCCTTGTTCGAGCGCGATGCCTTCGCCTTCCAGGCCGCCAAGCGGCTGGCCGTGCTGGACGCCGAGCACGAGGGGCTGGTCTTCGGGCGACTGGACCTGCAGGAGGACGACCGACGCTACATCGGCCGCATCGGCGTGCGCGATGACGACTACGAACCCCTCGTGATCGACTGGCGAGCCCCGGCAGCCGAGCCCTTCTACCGCGCCACGGCCAGCAACCCGATGGGCGTGATCCGCCGCCGTGTGCTGCGTTGTCGCAATGAAGTGGTGGTGGGCATCGAGGACGACCTGCTGGACGACTCGGTGGAGACCGACCTCCCGGTGATCGGAGAGGGCGCCCTGATGGCCGCGCTGACCCGCGCACGCGGCCACCAGATGAAGGACATCGTCGCCACCATCCAGGCCCAGCAGGACGAGGCGATCCGCGCGCCCTATCAGGGAGTGACGGTGATCGGCGGTGGCCCCGGCACCGGCAAGACCGTCGTGGCGCTGCACCGCGCCGCCTATCTGCTCTACACCAATCGCAAGCGCCTGGAGAAGGGCGGGGTGCTGGTGGTGGGCCCGTCCACGGTCTTCATGAACTACATCGAACGCGTGCTGCCGAGCCTGGGAGAGGATTCGGTCACGCTCAAGTCGATCGGATCGGTGGCCAGCGACGTGCTGCGCACCGCCGTGGACCGCGTCGACGCCGCCGAGGCGGCCACCCTCAAGGGCTCCCTGCGGATGATCCCGCTGCTGAAGCGGCTGGTGGTCTCCCCGATGGTGGAGTACGACGAGGCACTCCAGGTGCGCGTCACGGTCAAGGGCGAGGTGCTCACCCTGAAGGCAGACAAGCTGCGTCGGATGCGTGCGGACCTGCTGGCGACCCACAAGAACAACCGCTCCCGCGAGGTGGCGGAACAGGCCGTCGTGAACTCGTTGTGGAGCCGCTTCCCCGTCACCGAGCATGATCTGGACCGCGACCAGTTCGAGGACCTGGTCACCAGTCAGGCCGCCTTCCAGATGGCCATGAATGCCTGGTGGCCGATCCTGTCCGCACCGCGGGTGCTGGCACGGTGTGCCGACGAGGCCCTGCTGGGGCGGGTGGCCGGTGACCTGTTGGACGAGCACGAACGCAGCGTCCTGGCGGCGAGCTTTGCCGGCACCGACGGCGGCGACGAACAGGACGATCGCTCGGCCGGGTGGTCCGTCGCGGACATCGCGCTGCTGGACGAACTGGTCAGCATCATCGGCCCGGCTCCTCGCTCCGACGAACGTGATGAGTCCCTCTTCGTCGAGGGCGGTGACTCCGTGGCCGAGCTGGTCACCACCGCAGACATCCTTCGCGACGAGCGGGACGAGAACCTGGACGACGAACCGCACAACACCTTCGCCCACGTCCTGGTGGACGAGGCCCAGGACATCACCCCGATGCAGTGGCGCATGCTGCGTCGTCGCGGACCGCAGGCCTCCTGGACGCTGGTGGGAGATCCCGCCCAGTCTTCCTGGCCGGTGCCCGAGGAGACGGAACAGGTCATGCGAGAGCTGGTTGGCACCGCCCCGCACCGTTCCTTCAGGCTCACCAAGAACTATCGCTCCCCCGCCGAGGTCTTCGACCTGGCGGCCAAGGTGATCCGCCCGGTCTTCCCCGACGCGGACCTGCCGGAGGCAGTGCGCTCCACCGGGCACGAACCCCTGTTGGCAGTCACCGAGCGGGAACGGTTGATGGACGCGATCGGAGGGCACGTCGCGGAGCTCGCGGAGCAGGTACAGGGCACGATCGGCATCATCGTGCCGCCGAGCCTGATGCGCCAGGTCCGCCGCAATGCCTCGGGGCAGCCGCAGATCGTCGCCAACCTGGAACGCTGCGTGGTGGTCACCCCGCTGGAGAGCAAGGGGCTCGAGTACGACGGGGTGCTGGTGGTCAGTCCCGACGACATCGTCGAGGAGACCCCCGGCCGGGAACGGGTGCTGTACGTGGCGCTGACCCGCCCGACCCAGCGGCTCACCATCCTGGACATCGACGGACAGCCCGGGGACTGGCGCGCACTGCTCTGAACCGCAGCCAGGCCAGCTACCAGATCACCAGCGGCGCTCGAGCAACATCGCAAAGATCTCGCGGGTGGCCAACGATCGGTTCTGGGTGAAGAACTGCAGACCCGGCGCTCCCCCACGCAGGAGGGTGACGGCGATCTCACTGGCGATCCTGGAACCGATCTCGCGCACCCGGTCGGGATCCCCCTCTCCCTCGGCCAGGCGCAGCTTGACCTGTTCGGGCACCGGGGCTCCGGACAGTTCCTCGAAGAACTTCACCTGCTTCAGGCTGCTGATCGGCTGCAGCCCGGGAATGATCGGGATCGGGCAGCCCAGGTTGCGAACCCGCTGGACCAGGTCGAAGTAGGCGTCGGGGTTGAAGAAGAGCTGGGTGATGGCGAACTCGGCGCCGGCCTCGTACTTGTCCGCCAGGATGCGGGCGTCCAGGTCTGCGTCGCGATTCTCCGGGTGCACGTCGGGGAAGGCCGCCACCCCAACGCAGAAGTCACCCCGTTCCTTGACCAGGCGCACCAACTCGGTTGCATTGGCCAGGCCATCCGGGTGCTGCTCCCAGGGCACGGTCGGACCGCCCGGCATGTCGCCGCGGATGGCCAGGACGTGCTGCACCCCCACCTCGGCATAGGCGTCGATGACCCCCTCCAGTTGGCTGCGGCTCTGCGACGAACACGTCAGGTGCCCCATGACGGGAATGCTCGATGTGGCAGCGATCTGTCGCGTGGTCTCCACGGTGCGTTCCCGGTTGGTGCCCGCCGCGCCATAGGTGACCGAGACGAAGTCCGGCCGCAGCGGTTCGAGCCTCTGGACTGCTGCCAGCGTGCGGTCATAACCGGAGTCGTCACGGGGAGGCAGGTACTCGAAACCGAACAGGGGCCGTTCGGCGGTGGCGAGCAACTGGGCGATGGTGGGGCGGTCGGCGAGCATGGTCTTCACACTAGACGCGGGGCAAAACCCTGCCATCCGGCTGCCCCCTTCGTGGACACCCCCCTGGCCAAGTAGGCTCGTGGCGTGGCACATGAGACCTTCGACTTCGACCCTTCGGCACCCCTGGGCAGCGGTTTCCGCGACGCGGTGCAGGGCGCCATCACCGCCTTCATCGACGACCGCGCGGGTGAGCTGGCCGACATCGGGAATGAGCTCGACCTGCCGCTGGAGCTGGCCCGGGTCTTCACCGGTGGAGGCAAGCGAGTGCGCCCCGCCTTCTGCTACTGGGGCCGGGTGGCGGCCGGGGGCACCCCGGAGGATCCGGCGGCACTGGTACGCGCCGCTGCCAGCCTGGACCTGCTGCACGTGAGCGCCCTGATGCACGACGACGTGATGGACGCCTCCAACACCCGGCGGGGGGTGCCGGCGGCCCACCTGCAGTTCGCGGAGCTGCACCGCACCCGCGGCGGTCGGGGTGACACGGATGCCTTCGGACGCGCCGGTGCGATCCTGTTGGGAGACCTGCTGCTGGTCTGGAGCGAACAGATGCTGGCCACCGCGGGCCTGCCTGTCGAGCGCTTGACCATCAGCCGTCCCCTGATCGAGGCGATGCGCACCGAGGTCACCTGCGGTCAGTTCCTCGACGTGATCGCCCAGTCGGCTCCCGCCACTGCCGATCTGGACGCGGCCCTGGTCACGGCAAACCGCGTGGTGGAGTACAAGACCAACCGCTACACGGTGCAGCGCCCGCTGCAGTTCGGCGCGGCCCTGGGCGGAGCCGATCCCCAGCTCGTGGAGCAGCTCGCGCTGTTCGCCTCACCGATCGGCCGTGCCTTCCAGTTCCGCGATGACCTGCTGGGCATCTTCGGCGACGAGAAGCTCACCGGCAAGCCAGCCGGCGACGACCTTCGCGAGGGCAAGCGCACCGTGCTGGTGGCGCACGCCCTGGCCGCTGCCCCCGCCGGTGAGCGCGCCGAGCTGGACGCCATGCTCGGGGATCCGTCGCTGGGGCTGGACGCCGTGCAGCGAGGGCGCGAGATCATCACCGCCTCCGGCGCCAAGGAGGCCGTGGAGCAGATCATCGACGAGGCGTACGACACGGCGATCGCGGCGCTGGACCGGGCCACGGTGACCGACGAGGGGCGTACGGCGCTCACCGCACTCGCCGAGGCCTGCGTGCGCCGCGACCACTGACCAGGAGCACCCGCGTGGTCCTCGGCTGACCGGGAACCCGCGTGCGCCCATCAGGGCTGGGTGATGAACTTCAGTCCCTGGCCACCGCCGAAGGACTTCAGGGCAAAGTCCTTCATGTCCGGATTCGCATTCCACGCATCGAGCAGCTGCTGCTTGAGCTCGCTGGCCGCCGCGCGCGGATCGGCCGCCTGGTTGATGGCCGACGAGACCGCCACCCGCAGCGCTCCGGCCTCGATCACCTGACCCAGGTTCTCCCGCGTGATCCCACCCACGGCGAACCAGGGCGTGGCGTCGTGGGCCGGCAATGGGTGACGTCGGGCCGCCTCGCGCACCAGCCGGAGGCCGGGGAAGGTGACCCCGTCCAGGCTGCCGCCGAAGACCGGCCCCACGAACAGGTAGTCGGCGCTGCTGGCTGACAGCCGCTCGCTGTCATGCACGGACTGGCCCACCAGGCTGTGTTCCGGCAGGCGGCTGCGTGCCTCGTCCACGGATTCCCCGGCCGCGCCGACATGCGCCACGTCCGCCTGGAATCGGTCCGCCAGGTCAAGACGCTGACCCACGGCCACCGTGGCATTGAGCTGCAGCGCCACGCTCTGGGCCATGGCAACCGCTTCCAGGAATTCCTCCTGGCTGGCGGCAGAATCGCGCACCTGCAGGACGTCGACGCCCCCCTGCAGTGCCTCCACCACGAAATCGCGGAAATCACCCTGCTCGGCGCGCACGTCCGTGATCAGGTGAAGCTTGGCCACCTTCAGGCGGCTGGACAGTCCCATGAGTGCAGTCACCACCCCAGAATAGGCGGGCAGCGGCCCCAGCGGGCGCGTCCGGGATCGCCGTACTGCGCCGGACGCCTACACTTCATCCGTGAAGGGCTGACACGGCCTTCCTTCCCCGACCGTGTTTGGAGCTGTTGTGACCACTGCGAGCGTGAGCGACCCCATGGTGGGCCGCGTGCTGGAGGGTCGCTACGAGATCTTGTCGAAGCTTGCTCGTGGCGGCATGGCCACGGTCTACCGGGCCCAGGACCGTCGTCTGGCCCGGACCGTCGCCGTCAAGGTGATGCACGAGGGCCTGGGGGACGACACCGACTTCGCACGCAAGTTCGACAGGGAGGCGCGCAGCGCAGCCACCCTCAGCAATCCCCATGTGGTCAGCGTCTTCGACCAGGGCATGGAGCACGGCCGCCCCTACATCGTGATGGAATTCGTCCAGGGCTGCACACTGCGCCATGTCATCACCCGTGAGGCACCGCTGCCACCGCTGCGAGCGCTGGACGCGATCGAGGCCGTCGTCAGCGCGCTGGCCAGCGCCCATGAGGCTGGACTGGTGCACCGCGACGTGAAGCCCGAGAACGTGCTGATCAGTGATCGGGGCGAGATCAAGGTCGCGGACTTCGGGCTGGCCCGCGCAGTCACCAGCCAGACCGCAACGGCCACCCAGGGCCTGTTGATCGGAACCGTCAGCTACCTTCCGCCCGAGCTGGTCACCACGGGCCGAGCCGACGCACGCAGCGATGTCTACTCCGCCGGCGTCGTGCTCTTCGAGATGTTGACCGGCAAGAAGCCACACCAGGGTGAAACGCCGATCCAGGTGGCCTACAGCCACGTGCACAATGACATCCCGGCACCGTCGACCCTGCTCAGCGGGAATGATCCGCGATCGATGGACTCACGCCGGATCATCCCGCCCTATCTGGACGCCCTTGTGCTGGCCTGCACCCGGCGTGAACCGGCCCAGCGCCCCGCGGACGGGCGGGAATTGTTGGGTCTGGTCCGCACCGCACGCAAGGCCCTGGGGCACGGCATCCTCGACGACCCCGCCCTCACCCAGCAGATGCGCGCCAGCATCGACCACGCGCCCCATCCCGTCGTGCACACGCCGGATGAGGCCACCGCCCCGGTGGAGCTTCCGCCGCTGTCCACTGCGGCCCTGGCCGGTGCCGCCCTCTCCGACGGCGCCGCCACGGTGGTGCAGGACGCGGTCACCGACGATCCGCCCACCCGGATCGCTCCGCCCCTGGATGTCCAGGACTGGGTCCGGGCGCCCTCGTCGCCCGCCACCCCGCCCGGGCAACCAACCGCACGGGGCACCGGATCCCACGCCCACGACCTGCGGCACGAGCAGCGCCGCCGCACCGCCCGTCGACGCCGTGGTATCCTGGCCATGCTGATGGTGCTGCTGCTCGCGGCCAGCGCCGGTGGAGGATCGTGGTGGTGGCTCACCAGCGGCCGCTACGAGCCGACCCCGAATCTGGTCAACCAGAAGCAGTCCCAGGCCGTGGCGCTGGCGCGCGAACAGGGCCTGACCCTGGACGTGGAGCAGGAGTTCTCCGAATCCGTGCCCAAGGGTGTGGTGATCCGCACCAAGCCCGATGCGGGTGACCGGGTGCTCAAGGACACCTCGGTGACCGCCGTGGTCTCCAAGGGGCCGGAGCGCTACCTGATGCCCTCGGTGGTCGGGATGAACCTCAACCAGGCACGTGAGGCGATCGAGGGGGTCAACCTCTCGGTGGGCAAGGTCACCGACGACTGGTCCGAAACCGTGCCCGAGGGCATCATCGCCACCGTGAGCCAGCCGCGGGGCACCGAGCTCAAGAAGGGCACCTCGGTGGACCTGGTGGTCAGCAAGGGCCCTCAGCCCATCGCGATCCAGGACTTCACGGGCAAGAAGGCTGACAAGGCCCGCGAGGAGCTGGAGAAGGCTGGCTTCGCCGTCGCAGTCGAGGAGAAGAACTCCGACGACGTGGACAAGGGCAAGGTCATCACGCAGACACCCAATGGTGGCGACGGGAAGCGTGGTGACACCATCACGCTGTCGGTCTCCAAGGGCCCGGTGATGGTCAAGGTGCCCCAGGTTGCGGGCAAGACCGAGGCGGAGGCCACCGCCGCACTCAAGGGCTCGGGATTCGGCGTCAAGGTGGTCCACGCGACGCCCGAGTGGCTGCGCGAGGACAAGGTGAAGGCGGCCTCCCCCACCGAGGGTGCCATGGCGAAGCAGGGCGCCGAGGTCACCCTCTGGGTGATCTGACCCCCACGCCGGCACACGTCCGAACGCGCCTGCTCAGACGGACGCGCCCGCTCAGACGATCCAGGGCTGCTGGTCCCGGTGGTCCTCCAGGGCCGTCGGTGCCAGATTGCCGATCTGGGTGTTCAACAGGTTCCAGCCCCGTTCGTTGACCAGCCCGTCGTGGATCAGGAAACCCTTGGGCGCATCGACATCACGCACGAAGTCGACGGTCTCCTTCATGGCCGCCCAGGGGCCCATCACGGGAACTGCCACGATGTCCACGCCCGCCGGCGCCGTCGCCAGCGAGTCCCCCGGGTGGAAGAGCGTCGGCTCCCCCTCGGACTCGAGGACCAGCCCCACATTGCCGATCATCGGGATGTCGCGGTGGATGACGGCATGACGGCCGCCGACCGCGGAGATGGTGAGGGATCCGATCTTCACGGAGGTGTCGGCATTGAGACCCTCGCCACGGCCCTTGAGGTCTACGGCATCGATCACACCGGGCTCCACCAGCACCCTGGCGTCGGGGTTGGCGCTGACCAGGTCCGGCAGCTTCGCCGGATCGGCATGGTCTGGGTGGAGATGGGTGACCAGGATCGCGTCCAGATCCGTCAGGCCGTGCCAGGAGTCCGAGAAGGCCCCCGGGTCGACCAGCACGCGCAGGCCGGCGGTTTCGACGAGTACCGCGGAATGTCCAAGTTGGGTGATCTCCATGCCCCCAGTCTCGCCCGCTGGTCCTCACCTGTCGAGCATGACAGGCTGAGGGCTGAAGCCCGCGACGAATGGAGCCCCGTGCCCGAGCCCCGCCCGAAGAGCCCCGGTCTGGTGCCCATCGCGATCACCTTTGCGATCACCTGGGCGATGTACGCCAATGGCTATCCGATCCTCACCACCGTCGTGATCGGCATGATCACGCTGGCGCTGCTGATGCGCCTGGCCGCTGCACGCAACCGGTTCAAGGACAAGGACTGACCCAGCGGGCTGACGGTCGATCCCGGGGATGCCGGTGCAGGGGCCGGTCGCGGTGTCGGCCCGGGCCAGTGTGCGGACCAACGACCGCCCACCGGATCAGGCGAGCAGGTCTCCCAGGATGCCGCCGGCCTCGCGGCACTGGTCCTGGGTGACATCCAGATGCGTCACGGCGCGCACCAGGTGGGCCCCCACCGACGAGAGCAGAACACCGCATCCCGCTGCCCGAGCAACCACCTCGGCGGCGGGACGCTGCCCGGTCCGCACCACGACGATGTTGGTCGGCACATCTTCCGGTGCCACCGCCGGCGGTGCCTTCTGCGCCACTGCCTCGGCGAAGCAACGAGCCGCAGCATGATCGTCGGCGAGCCGGTCGACGTGGTGGTCCAGGGCATGCAGGCCCGCCGCGGCCAGCAGACCCGCCTGCCGCCAACCACCACCCAGCCGCTTGCGCTGCACCCGGGCACGCGCCATGTCCGCCGCGGAGCCCACCAGCACCGATCCGACCGGCGCGCCCAGCCCCTTGGACAGGCAGACGCTCACCGAATCGAAGCAGGCCCCGTAGTCGGCCAGCGGGGTCCCGGTGGCGACGTGGGCATTCCACAGCCTCGCCCCGTCCAGGTGCGTCTTGATCCCGGCCCCCAGCGCCAGGGCACGAATCTCGCGCAGCGTCTCGATCGGCTGGATCGTGCCGCCACCGAAGTTGTGGGTGTTCTCGATCTCGATCGCGGCGGTGCGCACCAGGAAGGGCCCGTTGTCCGGGGCGATCGCGGCGGCCACCGTCGCGGCGTCCACGACGCCGTCGGCAGTCGTCCAGGTGCGGGTGGTGAGGCCGTGCAGCTGGGCGTGCGCCCCCATCTCGGCCCGCACGATGTGCGCCTGCGCATCGCACAGTACCTCGCCACCGGGCGGCACGTGCAGCCAGACGCCCAGCAGGTTCGCCATGGACCCGGTCGGGGTGAACAGGCCTGCCTCGTGGCCCAGCAGCTCGGCCACGCGACACTCCAGCTCGATGATGCTGGGGTCCTCGCCGTAGACGTCGTCACCGACCGGGGCCTCGGCCATGGCACGACGCATCGCCTGCGTCGGACGGGTCAGGGTGTCGGATCGCAGGTCGATGGCTGTGCCCACGGGTGACTCCTCAGAAGTCGTTGTTGCGGAACTCGTCGATCAGGTTGGGGCGCTTGATGCGACCGTCCGAGAGCCGCTCGGCGACCATGAAGGCGAGCTCCAGCGACTGGTTTCGGTTCAGACGCGGATCGCAGGCCGTCTGGTATCGATTGGCCAGATCGGCCTCGCCCAGCTCGAAGGCACCGCCCAGGCATTCGGTGACGTCGTCACCGGTCAGCTCGATGTGCATGCCACCAGGCCAGGTGCCCAGCTCGTCGTGCACGTCGAAGAAGCCGTTGAGTTCCTCCACCACGTCGGAGTAGCTGCGGGTCTTGAAGCCATTGCCCGTCTCGAAGGTGTTGCCGTGCATCGGGTCGCAGACCCAGGCCACCTTGCGGCCGCTGGCCTCGATGCCCCGCACCAGCGGCGGCAGCTTCTCGCGCACATTGCTGGCGCCCATCCGGGTGATGAAGGTGATCCGGCCCGGAATACGATCCGGGTCGATGGCATCAGCCAGCCCCAGGGCGTCCTCTGGGGTGCTGGTGGGGCCCAGCTTGATGCCGATGGGGTTCTGCACGTGACGCAGCAGCTCCACGTGGGCACCGTCCAGCTGACGGGTGCGCTCGCCGATCCAGATCATGTGGCCCGAGGTGTCATAGGGCAGCTGGGAGCGCGAGTCGATACGCGTCATCGCATGCTCGTAGTCCAGCAGCAGCGCCTCGTGGCTGGCGTAGAAGTCCACCTCACTCAGGGTTTGGTCGCTCACGCCACAGGTGACCATGAAGGCAAGGGCCCGCTCGATCTCGTCGGCGAGTTCCTCGTAGCGGTTCTCCACATTGGAATTGCGCACGAAATCCGCATTCCAGGAGTGGATGGTGCGCAGATCGGCAAAGCCACCCTTCACGAAGGCCCGCACCAGGTTCAGCGTCGCCGACGAGGCGTTGTAGACCCTCAGCAGGCGTTCGGGATCGTGCCGCCGCGCCTGTTCGGTGAACTCCAGACCGTTCACCGCGTCACCGCGGTAGCTGGGCAGCGTCACGCCGTCGCGGGTCTCGGTGTCCTTGCTGCGGGGCTTGGCGTACTGACCGGCGATCCGACCCACCTTCACGATCGGGATCTGACCGGCGTAGGTCATGACCACGGCCATGCTGAGCAGGACCCGCAGCTTGCCCTTCACGTTGTCACCTGTCACGGTGTCGAAGGTCTCGGCACAGTCGCCGCCCTGCAGGAGGAAGGCGCGGCCCTCCGCGACCTCCGCAAGCTTGTCGCGCAGTTCGTCGCACTCACCGGCAAAGACCAGCGGAGGCAGGGTACGCAGCTGGTCGATCACGCGCTGGGCCTCGGCCGGGTCCTGATAGGTGGGCTGCTGGACCTGGGGCTTGGCGCGGAGGTCTTCGAGGGAAGGCACATGTGCGGACATGGGGGTCAGCCTACCCATCGCCCGCAATGGCCTCCCCGACCGTCCACGACTGGATCAACGAACCCCAGACGGTCCACGGACTCGATCAACGGGTCCCCGACGCACCACGACTCGATGGCGGTCCCTGGGACTCGTCGCCGAAGCCCTGTTCGATGGCGTACAGGGTGAGCTCCACCCGATTGTGCAGCTGCAGTTTGCGCAGCACGTTCTGCACATGGTTCTGGACCGTGCGGTGGCTCACGAACAGCTCCTCGGCGATCTCGCGATAGGCCATCCCCTTGGCCACCCGACGCAGGACGTCGATCTCCCGACGGGTCAGCTGGGCACTGGTCGTGTTCCGCTCCTGGGCCACGGTGGCCATCCGGCGGAATTCCCCCAGCACCAGTCCGGCCAGGCCGGGCGTGAAGACCGCATCGCCATCGGCCGTGCGCAGCACCCCGTCGACCAGTTCGGCACGCGAGGCCGACTTCACCAGATAACCCTTGGCCCCGGCCTTCACCGCGCGCAGAACGTCCTCGTGCTCACCCGAGGCCGAGACCACCAGCACCTTGGTGTCCGGGAATTCCTGGAGCAGCACCTCGGTGCAGGTGGCGCCGTCCGGCTCCGGGATCCGCAGGTCCATCACGATCACATCCGGCCTCGTGGCACGAGCCCGTCGAAGGCACTCCCCGCCATTGTGTGCGACCGCGACGATCTCGAAACCCTCGCCCACGAGGTCCTCCGAGAGCGCGTCGATCCACATGGGGTGGTCATCCACCAACATCACCCTGCGACCAGTCATTGGCCCCCCTCCAAGGGAATCCTGAACTCCCACTCGACCCCCCGACCGAGTTGAGATCGTGCCACGGCGATCCCACCGATGTCACCGATTCGTCCCAGAACCGAGGCATTGATCCCCATCCGGCCGCTGGTGTGGGCCCCCTCAACCTGCTCCTTGGACATCCCGACGCCGTTGTCCCGCACGGAGACGGTCACTTCGCCATCCTCCTCCTCGAGCAAGACCCAGGCCCTCGCCTCCGGCCCCGCATGCTTGGCCACATTCAGCAGCACCTCGGTCACTGCCGCATCCAGTTCCCGAGCCCTGGCCGCTGCCATCGGAACCTCGCCGGCCATCACCGCCACCGTGACCCGATCGCTGGCGTGGGCCTCCAGCATCTGGGCAAGGTCCACCCGGTCCGATTCGGCACCCGGCAGGTCCACCGACCGGTCCTGCAGCAACCGCCGCAGGAGGGTCTCCTGTTGGCGTGCCACCCGGGCCAACTGCTCACCCTTGGGCCCCAGTTCCGGGCCCTCCCGCTCCACCAGCGCCAGGACCTGGAGGGCGCCGTCATGCACGATCCGGTTGAGTCGATCACGTTCGGCCAGCACGGCCAGACGGGCATTGCGGGAGTCGCGGTCATCGAAGGAGGCCCTCAGGGTGTCCACCACCGCGCCCAATGCCCAGATCGCGAGCCCCAGGACCACCAGCCCGGCCCAGACCCGATCGTCGGCGTGAAGGTGCAGGAAGACCCTCAACCCACCGAGCAGCGCACCGGCCGCCAACCCCCATCCCACACCGCGCCCGACGGCGATCACCAGCGGGGCGGCGGCAAACCAGTAGACCGGCACCTCGTGGTGGCTGGCCTGAAGCGTTTCCGGTCCCAGGATCCAACCGCTCGACGCGAGCACCAGCGCACTGACCACGACATCGACGACCATCAGGCGATCGGTCCGCCGCGCGGGCCGGGAGAGCAGAAGACCCATCACGGCAGTCCAACCAGTCATCACCGAACACGCGATCCACAGGGCCACCGGGTGCGCGACCGCGTCCAGGCGCAGCGCATTGACCACCACCGCGTGGGCCAGCAGCGCCCACCGCAGGCGATTCGTGACCAGGTAGACGGGGTGGAGGATGTCCGGATCCCTCGTGGCTACCACCTCAGGACCGGCTGGTCGGGCCCGACCCGTCCCCAGTCGGGCGCGACTCCTGGCCCGACCCGTCACCAGTCGGGCGCGACTCCTGGCCCGACCCGTCACCAGTCGGGCGCGACTCCTGGCCCGACCCGTCACCAGTCGGGCGGTGCACCTTCTCGGCGCGCAGGTCGACGGGATCCCTGGGCTCGGCGGAGGGCAGTCTGGTGGCCCGCACCACCTTTCGGCGGGCATCGGCCTCGGCTGCTCGACGCGCATGTTCCCGGGCCGCCTCCGCGGCAATCGCCTGAGCGCGAGCAAGCTCCGCCGCCTCCGCCTCCCGGTCGGCAATGCGCTGCTGCTGGGCCGCCACCTGTCGAGCCTTTCGCGCGCGTGCCTCCGCCCGGGCAGCGGTGCTGTCCGTCCGACGCTGCTCGGCCAGCTGGACACGACGCTCCGCGACGGGGATGTCCATGTAGACCTGACCCGACAGCTCCATCAGGGCGTACATCACCTCGTCGGTGACCGAACGCAGCACGCGCTCGTCCTCCTCCACCCCCCGAAAACGCTCCAGGTCCACGGGCTCGCCAACCAGCAGGTTGGGGGCCACGGTCCGCTGCACCAATGACTGCTCACTCGAGACAGCCACGGGGATCACCGGGGCGCCGCTGGCCAAGGCCGCCCGTGCAATGAAGGTCTCACCACGGTAGAGCCTGCCATCCGGGGAACGGCCACCCTCCGGGAAAATGGCCACCACCTCGCCTGCCTCCAGCAGGGCCAGGGCCCTGCCCAGGGCAGCCTCCACGGGATCCACCTCGTCCGTCGACGCCTTGCGGACGACGACGCGCCGCAGCAATCCGAGTGCCGTTTCGGTGGCCGGCGGCGCGGCCGTCACCGTCCGCACGCGACGCCCGGCCGGTCGGCCGGGCACGTGGTCCAGGTGCGAGAGGTGGTTCAACGCCAGAATGACGGGCCCCTCGGCCGGAATCCTCTCCTCGCCCTCCACGTGCACGGTGAGCTGCTCGGCAGCACCGCCCATCAGCGCACGTGCACGGTCCAACGCGCCTCCGGCCTCATCCTGCTGGTCGCTCATCAGGCACCCCTCTTGGCTGCGTCATCGTGGTCACCTCCCAGACTAGGCCAGTCAGCCTGACAGTCGACGCACCTTCTGCCGACGTCATGGACAGCGGCATAGGGTGTACCTCGTGAGCACAGTTGTCGACCCCACGGCCCAGCCCTTCTCCGCCGGCGAGCCCGGACCCGTCGGCGTCGTGATCTGTCATGGATTCACCGGTTCCCCGTGCTCCATGAGACCTCTGGCCGAATACCTGGCAACGGCCGGCCTGCGCGTCGAACTCCCCCGCCTGCCCGGCCACGGCACCCACTGGCGAGAGCTGCAGCTCACCGAATGGGTGGACTGGTACGCCGCGGTGGAGCGAGCCTTCCACCTGCTGTCTGACGAGTGCGAGCAGGTCTTCGTCGTGGGCCTGTCGATGGGCGGCGCACTCGCCGTGCGACTCGCGCAGCAGCATGCCGTCGCCGGCCTGGTGCTGGTGAATCCGGCGCTGGCCAGTGACGACCCCCGGATGAAGGCCCTGGGCCTGCTCAAGCATCTGGTGCCCACGACGGCCTCGATCGCCGATGACATCGCGCGCCAGGGTGCAACAGAGCATGCCTATCCGCGCACCCCGCTGCGGGCCGCCCACTCCATGACCCGTCTTTGGCGGCAGGTACAACGTGATCTCGACCACGTGGAATGCGATGTCCTGCTGCTGACCTCCCGTGAGGACAATGTGGTCGACCGGGCCTCGGCCCGGCTCCTGTTGGACCGCCTGCCCGCGGTGGAGAGAGTGTGGCTCGAACGGAGCCGCCACGTCGCCACCCTGGACCACGACGCCGAGCTCATCCAGCAGCTCTGCCTGGACTTCATCGAGGCACGTCGATGACCTCGCAGCGCCCCGGGGACGACGACCTGGACGCACGTTTCCGCAGCATCATGGACGAGGAGTTCGGCCGTTCCCCCGCCCCGGACCCAGAGCCCTTCAACATGATGAAGGCCATGGACGAGGTGGAACCGGATGCCCCGGATGACCCCTTCGTCGCGCCCCAGCCGCTCCCCCGCCCCATCTCGACGCCAGGCTTCCTGGTCAGCAGCCTGCTGCTGTCCTTCTCCACACTGGTGATGCTGGGGGCCGTCTTCGGGGCACCGGTGCACAACCTGACGGGTTGGGCAGTGGTCACCTTCGTCCTGGGCATGGTGGTGGCATGGCGGAGCCTGCCAAAGCAACCGCAAGACCTCGATGATGACGGGGCGCAGGTCTGAGCCTGCCGCCCAGGCACGCGTGATGCCCAGTCCCGCTTGATGCCCAGTCCCGGTTGATGCCCACACGCGGGCCGCTGTGGACGCGCCGCGTCAGGACCTGGCGCCCTCGGCCAGCGCCTTGAAGGGATGCAGGCGTCCACGCCTGCGCCGACGCCGCGGCCAGAAACCGCGCGTCGCGCCCGGCGGCTCGTCGATGGAGTGACGTGCCAGGTCCGCCGCACCCACCAGGCCCGCGTCGTTGAGGAAGTCGGCAATGACCAACTCGGCCGGCGGTCGGAAGCCACGTCCGGTCAGGGTGCGGTCGAAGGCTTGTTGTGCCGGGACCAGGAGGAGATCACCGGCCGCGCTCACCCCGCCGCCGATGACGAAGAGATCGGGGTCCAGGGCTGCGGCCAGATTCGCGATACCGCGGCCCAGCCAGGTACCCACGTCCGCGATGAGTTCGGTCGCCATCTGGTCGCCGGCCATCGCGGCGGCCGTGACATCCGGCCCCACGAGCCCGTCGATGTCTCCACCGATCCGCTCCAGCAGGGGTTGTGCCTGCGGGGAGTTCTCCCGCAACAAGGCCTTCGCGTCACGCACCAAGGAGTTGCCCGACGCGTACTGCTCCCAGCACCCCCGGTTGCCGCACGGGCACCAGTGCCCCTGGGGCACCACCCCCATGTGCCCGAACTCGCCGGCCATCCCGTAGCGGCCCCGGAAGAGGCGACCGTTGATCACCAGGGCGCCGCCAATTCCGGTGCCCAGGGTGATGCAGACCATCACATTGGCATTGCGTCCTGCCCCGAACCGGTATTCGGCCCAAGCAGCCGCATTGGCGTCATTGTCCACCAGAACCGGGCGATCGATCCGTTGGGAGAGCCGAGCCCGCAGTGGTTCGTTGCGCCAGGCCAGGTGCGGGGAGAAGCGAACCACTGCCTGGTCGGTGTCCACCCATCCAGCAGCGCCGATCCCCACTGCGGCAACCGGGTGAGTGCTGGAGAGATCGTCGACGGCCTCGACGATGGCATCCTCCACAGCCTCCGGGCTGGTGGACGGCGTCGGCTGCTGGATGCGACGCAGCACGCGTCCCTGCTCGTCGACGACACCGGCGGCCACCTTGGTGCCGCCAATGTCGATCCCGATGCTCAGCACCGGGTCACGCCCGCCAGCTGGAGTGGTTGCCACTCAGCCGACACGTCGCGCCCCCATGAGTGGCATGGAATTGAGTGGCGAGACCTTCACGCCAGTGCGCGGGTTGGCGGCGTGGACGATCATGCCGTCGCCGATGTACATGCCGACGTGGCTGATGCCGGAGTAGTAGAAGACGAGGTCACCGGGCTTCAGGTTGCCCGTGGAGACAGGGCTGCCAGCGCCGTACTGGGCCTGCGAGGTACGGGGCAGGGAGACACCCGCGCTTCCCCACGCGCGCAGCATCAGGCCGGAGCAGTCATAGGCGCTGGGGCCCGTGGCGCCCATCACATAGGACTTGCCCACCTGTGACATCGCCATGGACACGGCGGAACTGGCCCGCCCGGTGCCGCTGGCCGAGGGGCTCGGCGATGGCGAGGACTTGTCGTCCTTGCGGTTCTCGGAGCTCGACTCGTCCGACTGTCCCTCGTCGTCCTGACCCTCGTCGTCCTGACCCTCGTCGGCCTGGGAAGCCAGGTCCTCGTCGCGCTGGCGATCGGCCTCCTCCTGGGCGGCCCGGGCGGCCTCGACGGCGGCCTTCTGCTTGGCGAGCCGTTCGGCCTCCTTCTTGCGCTCGATCTCGGCGAGGCGCTCCTTCTCCTCCTCGGTGAGCCGCTCCAGGACCTTCTGTGCCTCCGCTTCCTTCGCGCGGTACTCCTGGGCCACCTTCGCCTGCTCTGCCTTGTCGGCGGCGATCTGTCGACGAGCGTCGGCCGCATTCTGCTGGGTCACGGCCAGATCGGCCTGGGCCAGCTGGAGGCTCTGGACGCGATCATTGGCACGATCCGTCACGGACTGCATCCGGGCGAGCTCGTTCAGGAAGTGCGCTTCGTCCGGGCTGGTCAGCAGCGAGGTGGTGACGTCCACTCCGGTGGTCTGGTAGCGGATCACCGCGAATTGGCCCAGGTCTCGCGCCAGCGCGTCGACCCGGGACTTCTGACCGGCAAGGTCGGCACTGGCCAGACCGAGGTTCCTGGTGGCGGTGTCGAGTTGGTCCTGCAGCTGGATGTAGCGGGCGTCGATGGCGCTGCTCTCGGCCTCGATCCTCGCCAGGTCCTCCTGGGCCCGGGCCACCGCGTCCGGGTCTGCCAGGGCCGGCGTCGCCGGGACCACCAGGCCGCTCGCGAAGACCCCTGCCACTGCGGTGGCGACCACCAACCGCCTCGACCTGTTGCCCACGTCTGCCTCTTCCGTCCGGCACCGTGCCCAGCTGACACGACTGCCCCGAATTCTAGTGCCCTGCCAGACCCCCTCCAAACAGCGCGGAAAGTCTTCAGACTGCCGCTTCGGACCAGAAATGTCAGAACCGGCCCCTAGCGTCGTTCCCATGAAGTCCGCCGCATACCGCACCAGCCAGCCCAGTTTCGAGGACCTCGGAACGCACCTGTCCGAGGTGACTTTCGTCGTGGTTGACCTGGAGACCACCGGTGGTGGACCGGACAGCGCCATCACCGAGGTTGGCGCCGTCAAGGTCCGCGGCGGAGAGGTACTGGGCGAGTTCCAGACCCTGGTGGATCCCGAGACCCACATCCCGGCTTCCATCGCGGTCCTGACGGGCATCACCGATCGGATGGTGGCCAGTTCGCCGACGATCTCACAGGTGCTGCCCAGCTTCCTGGAGTTCGCCCGCGGCAGCGTGCTGGTGGCCCACAATGCGGGCTTCGACATCGGATTCCTGAAGCGGGCTTGCGAGCGGCAGGAGGTGCCATGGCCCGGCAACACCGTGGTGGACACCGTGGCGCTCGCCAGACAGGTGCTGCTGCGCGACGAGGTGCCCAACTGCAAGCTGGCCACGCTGGCCGCGCACTTTCGCACCACCACCGAGCCGAACCACCGTGCCCTTTCCGATGCCCGCGCCACGGTGGACGTACTGCATGGACTCCTGGAACGGATCGGTTCCCTCGGCGTGGACACCCTGGAGGACCTCGTGGAATTCACCCACCGGGTCTCGCCGCAGCGAAGGGCCAAGCGGGTTTGGGCCAAGGACCTGCCCACTGGCCCGGGCGTGTACTGCTTCTACGCAGACCACCGACAGGAGGACGGCAGCGTGCGTCGAGAGGTGCTCTACGTGGGCAAGAGCAAGAACATTCGCACCCGGGTCCGCAGTTACTTCACCGCTTCGGAGAAGCGTGGACGCATGGAGGAGATGGTTCGGGTGGCCACTGGCGTCGAGGCGCATGAGTGCGCCACGGCTCTGGAGGCCGAGGTCAGGGAGCTGCGCCTGATCCGTGCGCACGCCCCCCGCTACAACCGACGCTCGCGCAACCAGGTCCGCCTGTTGTGGGTGAAACTGACCCAGGAGGCCTTCCCCCGGCTCTCCGTGGTCCGCAAGGTGCTGGACGATGACTGCCAGTACTGGGGGCCCTTCCGGAGCAAGCAACTGGCCGAAGAGGCGGTGATGGCCGTGTACGACGCCTTTCCGATCCGCCAGTGCACCCGACGCCTCACCCGGCGCAACCCGAGCCCAGCCTGTGCCCTGGCCGAGATGTCACGTTGTCTGGCCCCCTGCGAGCTCGACGAGAGGGCTGAGCAGTACGAGGAGGTGGTCGCCCAGGTGCGGGAAGCCCTCACCACCGACGTTCGGCCCGTCCTCTCGACGGTGGGTCGCCGACTGGGTCGGCTGGTCGACCAGGAAAGGTTCGAGGAGGCCCAGTCACTGTCGGCGAGGCTGCAGGGCTACGCCAGTGCCACGCTGCGTGGTCGCCGGCTGGTAGCAGTGGCACGATGCCCGCAGATTGTCGCGGCGCTCCCCCACCCCGAGGGCGGCTGGCAGATCCACGTCATCCGCTACGGGCGCCTGGCATCGGCCACCAGGAGCCGCAGCGGCGAGGTGCCGCAGCGCGTGGCACGGGAAGCGATCTCGCTCGCCGAGACAGTGCTGCCGCCCCGGCCCGAGATGCCCGCTGCCACCCCCGAGGAGTGCGAACTTCTGGCCCGGTGGCTGGAGACACCCGGGGTGCGACTGATGGACATCGAGGGAGAGTGGAGCTGGCCCCTGCATGCTGGCCTGGCACAGGGCGAGCTGGCCCGCATCACCCTGGGCTCTGCAAGGGAGGATTCACCCGTCGCCACCTGAAGCGGATCGGGCGGAGCTGCTGCCGTGGGCCGTCGGGCGTCACAGCCCCAGGGAGAAGGTGGCCTCGAGGTCATGGGTTGAGTAGGCGCGGAAGGCGATGTGTGTCTCGGTCTCCAGCACCCCGGGCACCTTGTTCAGATGATCCGCGACGACGGTGGCCACCTCATCGGTGTCGCGCACTCGCACCAGCACGATCAGGTCGATGGCGCCGGTCACCGAATACACCTCACTGACACCATCCAGTGCGGCGATCTCCTGCGCCACCTCCGGGATACGGGAGACTTCGGCCTTGACGAACGAAATGGCAGTGATCATGTGCCTGATCCTAGGCCCTGACTGCCCCCGGAAGGACCACCGGCCGCCACCCTGTCAGGATGGCGGCCGACGGAAGGAACGGCAAGAAGTCAGGCGATCTCGACCGACTCGATGACAACGGGCTCAACCGGGCGATCCATGCGGCCGGTGGGCACCTGGGCGATCTCGTCGACGACCTTCTTGCTGGCCTCGTCCTTGACCTCGCCGAAAATGGTGTGGCGACGGTTCAGGTGCGGGGTGGGAGCGACGGTGATGAAGAACTGCGAGCCATTGGTGCCGGGGCCGGCATTCGCCATGGCCAGCAGGTAGGGCTTGTTGAAGACCAGCTCCGGGTGGAACTCGTCGGCGAACTGGTAGCCGGGGCCACCGGTGCCGGTGCCCAGAGGGCAGCCGCCCTGGATCATGAAGCCGTCGATGATGCGGTGGAAGCCCAGACCGTCGTAGAAGTTGCCCGTGGTCTTCTCGCCCGTCTTGGGGTCGAGGTACTCCTTCGACCCGTTGGCCAGGCCGACGAAGTTCTCGACCGTCTTGGGAGCCTGGTCGGCGAACAGCTCGATGACGATGTCGCCGTGGTTCGTGTGCAGGGTTGCAGTGGATGCCACCGTGGTTCCTCTCGTTGCTGGGACCAGCACCCGGTGGGTCACTGGCCGTACGTCCACGAGCCTAGCGGCTCCGGGACACGGAGCCGGGGCCCCACACCCCGGGTCAGCAGTCACTGTTCGCTCTGGGGGGAGTTTGTTCGCGCGACTGTTGCGGCAGGCCCCGCTTGGGTAGCGTGAACGTGTGCTCGACCACGAGCCCACCCGACGATCGGAGGAAACGTGTCCCGCAAGAAGGACTTGCGCGAAGCCGCCGCAGAGACCACTCACACGGCCGCAGAACGTAGTACTGAAATTCTTGAGCAGGTGCTCGATGCCATGGGCCCGCTGCTGAACACGGCGTCCGAGAAGACCGAGAAGACCCGCCAGCAGGTGGCTCCCTTGGCCGAGCAGGCCAAGGAGCGTCTGGCCCCGGTCACCGGTTCCGCTGTCAAGAACGTCGCACCGCTGGCTGCCACGGCCGCTGCCGGTGCGCAGACCGCCAAGAAGCAGCTCGAACCGCACCTCGAGGCCGCCGCCGAGAAGATGCAGCCGGCCGTCGACCAGGCGCGCCACAAGGTCCAGGACGATCTGGTCCCCCAGCTGGTCGGTCTCCTGCACCAGGCGGAGAACCATCCCGCCGTCTCGGAGGCGAGCAAGCGCGGCATGGCTGCCGCAGCAGCCCTGCGCGGCGAGGTCGAGGTGCCCAAGAAGAAGAAGCGCTCCGTCGGTGGCACTCTGGCCAAGGTGGCCGCCGCCAGCGCCCTGTTGGCAGCCGCGGCTGTGGCGGTGCGCCAGTTCCTCGCCTCCGGCGACGATGCCTGGACGGCCCACCAGCCGAGCTCCGCCTACCGCAACGAGGAGACGGTGGCACAGGATCCGACCCCGGCCAACCCGTCGGGCGATGCCACGCTGGACCGTGCTGAGACCGAGGCTGACCGTGCCCACGCTGCTTCGGACGTGGATTCCGAGCCCCATCCCCAGGAGCAGATGAGCGCCGAGGGTGGCCCCGTGAATGGCGCCGAGACCGTGGCCGAGGACCTCAATGTCCTGAACCAGTACGGCCCCGGCTCCTATGTGGGCGACGAGCCGCCGAGCGGGTACACCGTCAAGGGCAATGAGCGCTCCATGAAGTACCACACCGACGAGTCGGCCGGGTACGAGCGCACCATCGCGGACGTCTGGTTCGACTCGGTGGAGGCTGCGGAGAAGGCGGGCTTCACCCGCGCCCAGCGCTGACCCGCCGGTCGCCCTCCCCGGGGCGCACCCGCGTGTCCTGAGACAGGAAGGTCTCGCCCCTAAATGGGGCGAGACCTTCCTGTCTCTCGTGGTCCGGCCACCCACGAGTCGTGCGCAGCCACATCAGGAGCGGTCGAGGGGCACCGATGTTGTCCGAGTGTTGTCACACTGTTGTCTCCCCTTCTCGGCGGTCACATCGCAGCCGAGACTGTTGCATGACCGGCCCTCGAGAACTGGAGACCTCATGAAGCCCGCGCCCTCGCCCGCCCAGAGCGAGCACATGCCCGACGACGGTTGGGTACTCATCGCGCCCTTTCGAGCGCACTTCCAGCGGACCTGTGAGGCCTCGGGCCTGACACCCTTCGCGCTGGGCCAGATCTGCGGCCTGCCCGTCGCCACGGCACGTCGTCTCGCCGGGCCGCCCAGGGCGGGCAAGGAGCGCCTGCGACGTCAGGATGCACAAGCGGTCTACGGCATCAGTGCCCAGTCCATCCGGGCGATGGCACGTGAGCGGGTGGACTGCACCCGCGCGCGCCGTAGGCTCGCCCGCATGACCCAACTCGTGCCACTGGCCGAACTGGCCCTTCTGGGCTGCCTGCGTGTCGCCGACCTGCAGGCGGTGGCCGACGGCCGCTGGGAGACGTGCAGCCGTTTGCTGGAAGTCCAGATTCTTGCCCTCGCAGATGTCGTCCTGGAGTCACAGCCCACGCCGACGAGGCTCCGCTCCACCCATCGCACCGCCTCGCAGGCGGCATGAACACAGCGCAGCTGGTGCTGCCGGCAGTGGCGGGACTCTCCGCTTGGGCCATGACTCGCTGGATGGTGCCACGGCTCCCGGAGCCCGGGGATGCGCAGCAGGACGGCTGGACCAAGGTCCCCTACGCGCTGCTGGCCGATGCGCCAGGGCAGCTGACCAGCCTCGTCGCGGGCAGTGCAGCGGGTCTGGTCTGCTCTGGGCAGCCCCTCTGGACTGCCCCTGTGCTGGTGACCCTTGCCGGTCCGGTGGCCTCCCTGGTGCTGGTCGATCTGCGCACCACCTGGCTCCCCCTCCCCCTCACACGGGCCAGCTGGGCCCTGTCCGGCGTGGGGGCCATCGCATCTCTGACCGCCGCCCCTGACGGCCTTGCGGTCGGCACCGCCGTGGTAATGGCTCTGGCCGTGGCGGTCACCTTCCTGCTCTTCTGGGGACTGTGGAGGATTGGACTCGGGATCGGCTACGGCGATGTCAGACTTGCCCCCTTGCTGGCCCTGGGTGGTGCTTGTGTGTCCCTGCGCGCCTGGTGGCTGGGCCTGCTCCTGGGAACGGCTGTTGGCGCAGTGTGGGGACTCCTGAACACCCTGTGGCGTCGACGTCACCCCCACCCGATGGGCGACCTCTTTGCCTACGGACCGAGCCTCTGGCTGGGCATGTGGTTGGGCCTGGCCGTCGCCTGAGCCGCCACTTGTCGACAAAGAACCAGACATCATCGTCGGTCTCGCCCCGGCGCAGCCACAAACCGTACGCACCACAACGCCTGAGGGCCCCGGAACCAGGTTCCGGGGCCCTCAGGCTTGACTACGGGACTGTCCAGCTCAGTGCTGAGGCAGTGCCGGGGTGTCGTCGTCATCGTGGTGATGAGCCGCCTCGATCTCCTCAGCGGTGGGCTTGGCGATCTCGTCACCCACCAGGAAACGGCTGGCCCGCGCGCGACGCTTGCTGACACCGTCGGACTCATCCAGCATGTCGTACTGCTTGTGCTGGGTGAGGGTGAATGCCTCGTCCTCGCTGATCGGCACATGGGCCTCGGAGTAACGACCCTCCGGGCTGCGCTCGATCTCGCCGCTCTCCGAGCCGTGCAGGACGCGCTCGAGATCGCGACGCTGCAGCGACAGGCAGATCCGCTTGGTGATGATGAAGGCGATCACCGGTGCCACGAAGACCGCGATGCGCAGGAACCAGGTGATGCCGTTCAGGCTCATGCTGAAGGTGGTCGCGATGATGTCATTCGAGCCACCCAGCCAGAACATGATGTAGAGCGTCATGCCGGCCACACCAAGGGCGGTGCGGGTCGGGGCATTGCGGGGACGGTCCAGCAGGTGGTGCTCTTCCTTGTCACCGGTGATCCACTGCTCGATGAACGGGTAGACACCCAGGATCACGAACAGCGAGGTCAGCAGGCCGACACCCGGCAGGAAGATGTTCCAGCTCCAGGTGGTGCTGCCGATGTGGCTCTCCCAGTTCGGAACGATACGGATGGCACCCTCGACCCAGCCCATGTACCAGTCAGGCTGCGAACCAGCAGTGACCTGTGCCGGGTTGTACGGGCCGAACTTCCACACCGGGTTGATCTGCATGAGGCCACCCATGAGGACGGTCACACCGAAGACCACGAAGAAGAAGCCGCCAGCCTTGGCCATGTAGACCGGGAACAGCGGGTAGCCGACCACATTCTGCTCGGTGCGGCCGGGGCCGGGGAACTGCGTGTGCTTGTGGTACACGATCAGGGCCATGTGCGCGGCGATCAGACCGAGCAGGATGCCGGGGATCAGCAGGATGTGTGCCATGTACAGACGGGGCACGATGGCCGTACCCGGGAACTCACCGTCGAAGATGAGGAACTCGGCCCAGGTACCCACCAGCGGGATGGAGCGGATCAGACCGTCGGTGAAGCGAAGACCGGTGCCCGACAGCAGATCGTCCGGCAGCGAGTAGCCGGCGAAGCCCTCGATGAGGGACAGACCCATCAGCGCAACGCCGATGACCCAGTTGAGCTCACGCGGCTTGCGGAAGGCACCGGTGAAGAAGATGCGCAGGGCGTGCGCCACGCCGCCGGCGATGAACAGGATGGCGGCCCAGTGGTGCACCTGGCGAACCAGGAGACCACCACGGACGTCGAAGCTCAGCGTCAGGGTCGACGCGAAGGCCTCGGACATCGGGATGCCACGCATGAGCGAGTAGGCACCGGTGTACTCCACCTCCGCCATCGAGGGACGGAACCAGATCGTCAGGAAGATGCCGCTGAGCAGGCAGACGATGAAGGAGTACAGCACGATCTCACCCAGCAGGAAGGACCAGTGGTCCGGGAAGATCTTGCGCAGGTTGTGCTTGCCCAGACGGGCAATGCCCAGGCGGTCATCGAACCAGGTGTACGCGCCACCGCGCTTGGCCGGCACGGCCGAACGGGTCGGGGCCTGGGCCTCGAGCGCCTCGGAGCTCTCGGCAACGGCTGCTGGGCGTGCCATCAGTTGTCACCCTTCTTGTAGTCGTTGCGCGAATCGCGCTCGAAGTAGCTGGGACCGACAGGAACCGTGAAGTCGCTGCGGGCGACGAGGTAACCCTCGTTGTCGACCGTGATCGGCAGCTGCGGCAGCGCACGGGCGGCCGGTCCGAAGACCACGACGCCGGAGTCGCCCAGATCGAAGGTCGACTGGTGGCACGGGCACAGCAGGTGGTGCGACTTCTGCTCCCACAGGGAGATCGGGCAACCAACATGGGTGCAGATCTTCGAGTAGGCCAGGATGCCGTTGACCTGCCAGTCCTTGCGGGACTCGGGCACCTTGATGGAGTCGGGGTTCATCCGGACGATGATGATGGCCGCCTTGGCCCGAGCGCGGTGGAATTCCACGTGGTCCTCGTGCGCCAGCTCCTCCAGATTGGCCGGGGCGGCGTTCACCATCTGGCCGATCTCCAGGTCGGAGGCCTTGATCTCCTCGAAGGTGATGTCGTTGACCAGCTTGATGCCCTCGGCCCAGATCGTCTTCTCGATCGTGGCGGCGCGGGTGCCCTTGCCCGGGTGCGGGCCCATGTCAGCAAGGCTGACGACGGCGGGGATGGCCACCAGACCGGCGGCTCCGGCCAGCATGCCACCGATCACCTTGCGGCGGCCGATACCGGAGTCCTCGACGCCGGCCTGCCAGGCAGCCGCCATCTCCTCGTGGTCCGCCTCGTTGGAGGCGATGGGATCACGCAGGTCGATGACCTCGGTGTCGTTCATGAGCTGCTTGGCCCAGTGGATCGTCGAGAAGCCGATCAGCAGGACGGCGAGTCCGCCGGTCAGGCCGAGCAGCACAGACTGCGCATTGCTGTGGAAGGGACCGAAGTTCACGATGGTGTCCTTCGGCATCCCGAAGTAGACCACCACGAACAGGATCGAGCAGAGCATCGACAGGGCGAGCATGCCGATGATCTGGCGCGCCACGCGGTTGGCAGCCGCCGGATTGGCGTCAGTCCACCGCTCAACGTGCTCGTCCAGACCCGGGTTCTGGATCGGGTGGTAGGCGACCGGGTCGTTGCCCTGGTCGTAGGTCTCGAGATCGGTCGACTTCATCGGGCACGTGCCCCCTTCTTTGCGAGCCACATGGCGACGAGAACCAGGCCACCAATTCCAAGGATCCAGCCCCAGAAGCCCTCGGCCACCGGGCCGATGCCGCCGAGCGCGAGACCGCCGTACTGCGGCTGCTGCTCCACCTTGGAGAGGTAGCCAATGATCTGCTGGACGTCCTCGTCGGGCAGCGCGCCCTCACCGAAGATCGGCATCTGCTGGGGTCCGGTGCGCAGGGCCTCGTAGATGTGCTTGGACGAGACACCGTGCAGCGACGGGGCATAGGCGCCGTTCGACAGCGCGCCACCATTGCCCTCGATGTTGTGGCAGGCAGAGCAGTTGGTGCGGAAGAGCTCGCCGCCGCGGGCGACCTCGGCGTCGGTCAGACCAGCCGGCGAGTACTTGTCCTCGGTCGGGACGGCGGGACCGGCGCCGAGGGTGGCCACGTAGGCACCGATCGCCTCGATCTCTTCCGGGGTGTACTCGGGAGCGCTGTTGCGCGGGGCCTGGGCCATGGGCTTGGCCATCGGCATGCGACGAGTGCCCATCTGGAAGTCGACGGCGGCTGCGCCGACGCCAATCAGGGAAGGAGCCTGGCTGGAGCCCTCACCGTTGAGGCCATGGCAGCTGGAGCAGGTGACGTCGTAGAGCCCCTTGCCCTGGACCACCTGGGGGTTCGTGTTGGAGTCTGCCGCCGACTGCTGCGCCGGGGAGACCACCGAGTACACGGCGCCCATCATGAACAGAGCGAGCAGCAGGGTGAGCGGCTTGGCCGCCGGGTGCTTGCGTCGCGTGGACAGGAATCGCACGGGATCGCCTCTCTGGTGGGGTTTAGTTGGGAAGCAGGTAGATGACCGCGAACAGGATGATCCAGACCACATCGACGAAGTGCCAGTAGTAGCTGATCACCATGGCGCTGACGGCCTGCTCATGGGTGAAGGTGCGCGCCAGATAGGTGCGGCCCAGGATGAAGAGGAAGGCAACCAGACCGCCGAAGACGTGCAGGCCGTGGAATCCGGTGGCCAGGTAGAAGGCCGACCAGTAGGCATTGGTGCTGATCAGGAAGCCCTCGCTGATCAGGTTCGCGTACTCCCACAGCTGACCGGCGATGAAGACCGAGCCCATGATGAAGGTCAGGATGTACCACTCGCGCATGCCCCACTTGGCCATGTTGAGCGGGCCACCGGAACGCTTCACCTTGCCGTGCTCGGCCGCCATCACGCCGAACTGGCAGGCGAAGGAGGACAGCACGAGAATCAGGGTGTTGAGGCCGGCAAAGACCTTGTCGAGGTGCCCGGAGTGCTCCTGGAAGAGGGACGGCTGCCCCGGCAGGGCCTGCGCGCCCGTGAACTCACGAATCATGAAGTACGCAGCGAACAGTGCTGCGAAGAACATGAGTTCGCTCGCCAGCCAGATCCAGGTACCCAGGGGAACCATGTCCGGCCGGCCCTTCGGCGCATGCAGGCGCGAAGGAGCAATCGGGTGCACAGCCCCAACGGGCTTGCCATGAACGGCGCTGGTCGCAAGCGGTGAAGTAGCCACGGGAGCATTATTGCCTCAAAAACATCTTTTGGCACGTCGAGCACCAAAGGTGGACCAGTTTCTGGAACGAATGCGTGGCGAGGGACGTTCTGCCGGCATTGTGGAGCCGGTGACAACCCGGCTGGCCAGAGCGGTAGCATGCAGGACGAGGCACCCCAGAATCCAGGCCAATCTCACGATCCCTGGCACGCCGAGCCCGATTGACCGACGAGGGAACAGGACGATCCATGAGCGACCAGACCCGCAGTGAGCGCACTCTCAAGGTGCTGCTGTACTCCGACGATCGCAGCACCCGCGACCAGGTTCGCCTGGCCCTGGGGCGACGAGTGGCCGCCGACCTTCCGGAGATCGAGGTCTTCGACACCGCCACCGCGCCTGCCGTCGTCAAGGCCGTCGAGGACGGCGCCTTCGACGTCCTCATTCTGGATGGAGAGGCCGTGCCGCTGGGCGGCATGGGGCTGGGTCGCCAGCTCAAGGAGGAACTGGATGACTGCCCTCCGATCCTGCTCCTGGTTGCCCGCACTGCGGACGCCTGGTTGGCCACGTGGTCCAAGGCTGACGCCGTCGAGACCCATCCCATTGACCCGATCCGTCTGCCCGAGGCCGTGGCCAGCTTGGCCCGTCGCCGTCTGGGCGTGACGGCCGGCGCCAACTGATGACCGCCCTGAACCGCTGGCCCGATCTGCTGAACACCCTCGTCGAGGGGCGTGATCTCTCTGCATCCGACACGGTCTGGGCGATGGACGAGATCCTGGGCGGCAACGCGTCCCCGGTCCACATCGCCGGATTCGCGGTGGCCCTGCGAGCCAAGGGCGAGACCGTCGAGGAGCTTCGCGGACTGGCCGATGCCATGACGAGCCACGCCACGCCGATCAACCTGGGCCAGGACGCCGTGGACATCGTCGGCTCGGGTGGTGACCGCGCCAATACCGTGAACATCTCCACGATGGCCGCCGTGTCCGCCGCGGCCGCCGGCGCTCGAGTGGTGAAGCACGGCAACCGTGCTGCCTCCTCGATGTGTGGCACTGCAGACTGTCTGGAAGCGCTGGGCGTCAAGCTCGAGGTCAAGCCGGATCGCCAGCCGCAGATCCTGGAAAAGGCGGGAATGGTCTTCCTGTTCGCGCCGATGTACCACCCGTCCCTGCGCTTCGCGGCTGCTCCCCGCAAGGAACTGGGCATCCGCACGCCGTTCAACCTGCTCGGCCCCCTGACCAATCCCGCTCGCCCCATCGCCCAGGCGATCGGCGTCGCCGACGCAGGAGCTGCCGAACTGATGGCCGGGGTGCTTGCCGCCCGCGGCAGCCGGGGCATGGTCTTCCATGGTGGTGACGGCCTCGACGAGCTCACCACGACCACCACCAGCGATGTCTGGATGATCGGTGACGGCCGCGTGATGCGCACCCAGTTGGATCCGCAGGCACTTGGTCTGGCCCCCGCCCAGCCCGAGGACCTGGTGGGCGGCCCGCCGCAACACAATGCCCAGGTGGCCCGCGAGGTCTTCGCCGGGAAGACCGGCCCCGTGAGGGACATCGTGTTGGCCAATGGCGCGGCGGCCCTGCTCGCCCATCGTGGAGTTGACCTGGATGCAGACCTGCCCGAGCAGATGTCTGCCTGTCTCCAGGATGTGGCCACCGCGATCGATTCCGGGGCGGCGGCGACGACTCTCGAGCGACTGGTGAGCGAGACCCAGGCCAGCTGAGCTTGCGCGAGGGGCCAGAATTGGCCTCGTGAGATTCCTGACAGACAAGCCGGACTACGACCTGACCTACAACGACGTCTTCATGGCGCCCAATCGTTCCGCGGTTGCCAGCCGGATGGACGTCGACCTGACCTCCAGCGACGGTATCGGTACCCCGCTGCCGTTGGTGGTGGCCAACATGACCGCCATCAGCGGCCGTCGGATGGCCGAGACCATCGCTCGCCGTGGCGGAATCGCGGTGCTGCCCCAGGACATCCCCACCGACTACGTGCAGAAGTCCATCGATCGGGTCAAGGCCGCTCACACGGTCTTCGACACCCCCGTGCGGGTTGATCCCAGCACGACGGTGGGCGAGGCCATGGCGCTGCTGGGCAAGCGCTCCCATGGCGTGGTGATCGTCGTGGAGGACGGACGCCCGGTGGGGGTTGTCTCCCCCTCAGAGGCAGTCGGTGTGGACCGCTTCGCGCAGGTGCATGAGGTGATGACCACGGACCTGACAGTGGTGGATCCCTCCCTGAGCCCCAAGGAGGTCTTCGACACACTCTCTGCGCATCACCAGAAGGTCGCCGTGGCCACGTCCCCGGACGGAACGCTGCTCGGCATCATGACCAGCAAGGCGGCCCTGCGTGCCGCGCTCTACTCCCCTGCCCTGGATCCCTCCGGGCACCTGATGGTGGGTGCGGCAGTCGGTATCAATGGCGACGTCGCGGGCCGTGCGGAACGGCTCCTGCACGCTCGGGCCGATGTGCTGGTGCTGGACACTGCACACGGCCATCAGGAGAAGATGCTCGACGCCCTTCAGGTGGTCCAGCAGGTCCGTGACCAGTTCGCGGCAGCCACCGGCCGGAGGGTCTCACTTGTGGCAGGCAATGTCGTCACCCCCGAAGCGGTCCACGACCTGGCCGAAGCGGGCGCGGACGTGTTGAAGGTGGGTGTTGGCCCGGGCGCCATGTGCACCACCCGGATGCAGACGGGCGTCGGACGTCCCCAGTTCTCCGCGGTGCTTGACTGCGCCGAGGCTGCCCGTTCCATTGGACGTTCAGTCTGGGCCGACGGTGGTGTGCGGCATCCGCGCGATGTCGCGCTCGCTCTGGCGGCGGGCGCGGGCAGCGTGATGATCGGCTCGTGGTTCGCGGGAACCCATGAGTCGACCGGGGCGCTTCTCACGGATGCCAGCGGACGTCACTACAAGGAGTCCTTCGGCATGGCCAGTGCTCGGGCCGTGAAGTCTCGAACCCGACAGCAGTCCGCATTCGACCGGGCTCGGGCAGCGCTCTTCGAGGAGGGCATCTCGAGCTCGAAGATGTATCTCGATCCCTCACGTCCGGGCGTCGAGGACCTTGTCGACTGGATCACCTCGGGGGTGCGCTCCGCCTGCACCTATGCCGGAGCCCGGACCCTGCCCGAGTTCGCCGAGAAGGCCGTCGTGGGTGTCCAGAGCCCCTCCGGCTATGACGAGGGACGTCCCCTGGCCCAGAGCTGGCAGTAGCCCGGCGCACCGGCTCCCGGGCCGTACTGGTGGCCCACATGCCGAACAGGCCCCGCACCGTGAGGTGCGGGGCCTGTTCGTTGCTCATGTGTGCCGAAGCTCAGTGGGCGTAGTCGCCACGGTAGAACTCGTAGCACCAACCGCCGACGGCCCAGATGCCCATGCCGAAGGCCATCATGGAGATCCACCAGCCGAAGATGGGGCCGAGCAGCATCAGGGACGCGGTGACCGCGCACCAGAAGGGCCAGATGGAGTGCGGCGGGAAGAAGCCCAGGGAACCAGCGCCCTCGGCGATGGTGGCGTCACCATCATCCGACAGCTGCTTGTCATTCTTCGAACCGACCACGGCCAGGTAGCCCGTGATCATGAAGGACATGGCAGCCGACAGCAGCAGGGTCATCAGGCCGACCCACTCATGGGTGAAGCCAAACCAGTAGACCAGCGCGCAGGTCAGGTAGAAGACTCCGAGGAATCCAAAGATATTGCGCTCGACCTTCATCGGATCTCCCCTGCACTCTCACGGGCCGCGACGGTCTCGGCCTCGACGAACTGACCCTGCAGACCGGTGTCGCCGTGGTCGGCGATCTCCGGGTGGTTCGCGTCGAAGGCCGGGTACGGCGAGCGCACGCGGGGCAGCGACGTGAAGTTGTGGCGCGGCGGCGGGCAGCTGGTGGCCCACTCCATCGAGCGGCTCCAACCCCAGGGATCGTCAACCTCAACCTTGGGCGTCTTGAAGGACAGGTAGACGTTGATCAGGAAGGGGATGAAGGAGGCACCCAGCAGGAAGGCACCAAAGGTGGAGATCTGGTTCAGCAGGGTGAAGCCGGTACCCGGCAGGTAGTCGGCAATACGACGCTGCATGCCCTCGACGCCCAGCCAGTGCTGGACCAGGAAGGTGATGTGGAAACCGACGAAGAGCAGCCAGAAGTGGGCCTTGCCCCAGGACTCGCTCAGCATGTGGCCGGTGATCTTGGGCCACCAGAAGTAGTAGCCGGCGAACATCGCGAAGACCACGGTGCCGAAGAGCACGTAGTGGAAGTGGGCCACGACGAAGTAGGTGTCGGAGACGTTGAAGTCCATGGGCGGGCTGGCCAGGATGATGCCGGTCAGGCCACCGAACAGGAAGGTGGTCAGGAAGCCGATCGCCCACATCATGGGGGTCTCGAAGCTCAGCGAGCCACCCCACATCGTGCCGATCCAGTTGAAGAACTTCACACCGGTCGGGATGGCAATCATGAAGGTCATGAAGCTGAAGAAGGGCAGCGAGACGGCACCGGTCACGAACATGTGGTGGGCCCACACGGACACGGAGAGGGCACCGATCGAGATGGTGGCGAAGACCAGGCCGACGTAGCCGAAGACGGGCTTGCGGCTGAAGACCGGCAGGACCTCGGTGATGATGCCGAAGAAGGGCAGCGCGATGACGTAGACCTCAGGGTGACCGAAGAACCAGAACAGGTGCTGCCACAGGATCGGGCCACCGCTCGAGGCGTCGAGGATGTGCGAGCCGAGGACACGATCGGCCTCCAGCACCAGCAGGCCGGCGGCCAGCACCGGGAAGACCACGATGATCATGATGGAGGTGACCAGGATGTTCCAGCTGAAGATGGGCATGCGAAACATGGTCATGCCGGGGACGCGCATCGTGATGATGGTCGTGATGAAGTTGACGGCACCCAGGATGGAGCTCAGACCCAGCAGGTAGAGGCCCATGATCCACAGGTCGCCACCGACACCGGGCGAGTGCAGGGCATTCGACAGCGGGGCGTAGGCGAACCAGCCGAAGGAGGCGGCGCCGTCGGGCGTCAGGAAGCCGGCGCAGGCCATCAGGGATCCCATGATGTAGATCCAGTAGGCGAATGCGTTCAGGCGCGGGAAGGACACGTCCGGGGCGCCCAGCTGCAACGGCAGGAGGTAGTTGGCGAAACCAGCGAACAGGGGCGTCGCGAACATCAGCAGCATGATCGTGCCGTGCATCGTGAACATCTGGTTGAAGGTCTCGTGCGTCATGTACTGCATGCCGGGGCTCGCCAGCTCGGCACGGATGGCCAGGGCCATCAGGCCACCGACTCCAAAGAAGAAGAAGCTCGAGATGAAGTAGAGACGACCGAGCTTCTTGTGGTCGGTGGTGGTCATGTAGTCCATGAAGAGCTTGCCCATCGAGTGTTCGCGACGGCGAACCTGCACGACCGGCGCTCCCGTGGTGCGCGACAGCGTGGTCACTTCTTCTCCTCCTTGGCGGGGGCGGTCGGAAGGGCCGAGGCGCCCACCGAGCCGCGCAGCTCACCGAGCTGGCCCTTCGTGGCCAGGCCCTTCACATATTCGTTGTACTCCTCTTCGCTCACGACGTGAACGGTAAACAGCATGGCCGCGTGGTAGGTACCGCACAGCTCGGCGCACTTTCCGTCGAACGTGCCCGTCTTGGTGGGCGTCAGGTCGAAGGAGTTCGGCTTGCCGGGGATCGCGTCCATCTTGAAGTAGAAGGCGGGAACCCAGAAGGAGTGGATGACGTCCGCGGAGTAGATGTTGAAGCGGACGGACTTGTTGACGGGCAGGTAGAGGTCCGGGATCTTCTCGATCGTGCCGACCTCATGGACGGTCTCACCGATGGCGGCGTTGTCCTCTTCCATGTAGTTGAACGTCCAGGACCACTTCTGGCCGACGACGTTCACCACGTGGTCAGGCTGCTCGACTTGGTCGAGCACCCGGTTCTGCGCCTTCACCGTGTAGAAGAACAGGACGATGATGATGAGGAAGGGAACGGCCGTGTAGAGGACCTCGAGCGGCACGTGGTAACGCACCTGACGGGGCACCTCATTGCCGTCCTTGCGGCGGAACTTGAACATCGCGTAGAAGATGAGGCCCCAGACGAAGACGCCGATCACGGCGCAGGCGATCCAGGCGCCGATCCACAGATCACCCATGAATGGCGCGCGATCCGAAGCCGGGTCAACCAAGCCGACGCGCGACCACTGGCCACGCCCCTCACCCGTGCTGCAACCCGTCAGCAGCAGCGCGCCGCCGAGACCGAGCGCTGCGGCCCTTGCCGACCTGCGGCGCCATCCGTTGAGTTCACGACCCACGTCCATGCCCTTCCACCGTGATCTTCTCCCCTGGAGGAGTTGAGCCCCGAGGACTCCGATTCCCGAACGCTGCCGCGAGGCGGGAGTGCTCGATGAGCGCAACCATCCCCACGGCGGGTTCGCCCAAAGACTAACCCAAAAACAGACATCCCGCCGCATCGACCAGATGCAGCGGGATGACGTTCTGTTGTGCGGAACAACTCAGTGGAAGGAGTCCCCGCAGGCGCAGGAACCCTGCGCATTCGGGTTGTCGATCGTGAAGCCCTGCTTCTCGATGCTGTCGACGAAGTCGATGGTGGCCCCGGACAGGTAGGGGGCGCTCATCTTGTCCGTGACGACATTCACGCCGCCATAGGTCTTCACGACGTCGCCGTCCAGCTGACGCTCGTCGAAGAAGAGCTGGTAGCGCAGGCCCGAGCAGCCACCGGGCTGGACGGCGACGCGGAGCGCCAGGTCATCGCGACCCTCGGCGTCCAGCAGCGACTTGACCTTGTCTGCGGCCACGTCGGTCAGGACGATGCCATCGGTCGTGGGGGTGATGGTGATGTCAGTCATGCGGTTCCTCCTGAACGGGTGGTTGACCCGGTTCCTCCTGGACGGGCGATTGGCCCGGGCTCCTGCGGCCGTGTTGCCCGCCGCCCTTGCTGAGCGGACGGTTCTCCCGGTCAACGCCAACGACCACGATTGCTATTCCCGAGCCGTGACGGCTTCACGATACCTGAGGTGCAAAATTCAACCGCCATGCAAGGACCCATGCGGCCCGTCACCAGTGCCAGGTTCGGGCCACAGGCGCGGTGGCAGCGGTGATCTCCTCCGTCGACAGCGGCCTGTCGTCGGAGGAGAGGCCATAGCCCTCCTCAACACCCATCGTCCGCAATTCCCTTGCGCTGATCCAGTTGCGACGGCAGACGGCAACCACCGGACGCATGGCCTGCTCCGCCAGGCCCGTGACCATGGGCACGAGGTCTCCGCCCTTGGTGCCGAACTCGAGCGCGTCATATCCCGTGACCACCAGGTCCGCGGCCTGCATCGTTGCGGCGAGACCAGCCAAACGTGCACACTCCCCCGGGCCGGTGACGATGTCGCCGCCCAGGGCGAGGACCGCTGCCCCCAGCCCGCCAACCGCCCCGGCACCGGCAGTGGTGCCCAGCTGGGGATCGCCCAACTCAGCGCACCAGTCAACCAGCGCCTGGTCCGCGGCGATCAGTTCACCGGGGTGCGCGCCGCCCCCTTGGGCCGCAATGGAGGTGATGCCGCGCAACCCGGTGAGGTGGAGTTCGGTCTGCCCGCCGGTGGTGACCAGGTGGAGCTTGGTGCTGGCAAGGTTTCCACGAGCCACCTCGAAAGCGCGATGGAAGCCGCGGCCTCCGTCGGCCCAGTCCCAGGACGGGATCTCGAGCCACAGTTCAGGCAACGGGCGGCGGTGCATCTCGGCCCACGCGATGAGCTGCCCAACCGCCTGACCCACCGCGGCCGAGGTGGACGCCTCCGGCGCCCCCGCTTCCACATCCACCTGCACCACGGCGCCGGCGGGGCCGACGAACGCGCGGTGTTCCGCCACGTCCTCCAGCACAGCGTCCGTGAGGTCGGACCAGGCCTGACCGAAGCCCTTGCCGCACTCCCCCATCGGGACGACGGCCAGCTGAGCACCCAGCTCCGCCCAGGCCCGGGCCATTGCGGCCCCGGTCTGGGCGGAGGTGAGGCTCTTGAAGGGCCCGCAGGCCACCACGGCACGCATCAGCCGGGGATGAGCCCCTCCGTGCTGCCCGACTCGTCGAGGAAGGCGCGCACCTCGTCAAGGCTTGCACTGGCATCCGGCACGATCAGGTCGGACTCGGCCAGTTCCTCGTCCGGCACCTTCTCACCAGCGCGGATCTGCTCCAAGAGCAGGGTGAGCGCCCCTTCCAGAGCCTGCTGGTCATCGGCTTCGAGCGCGCCCGCCACGCGGTCGTCGAGGTCATTGAGGCCCGGCAGCGATTCGGCGTCGATGCGCCACTGGCCCTCGCCGAGGATTCGCACGATCATGCCTGTCCCTCCTGCTTCTGCGCCTGACCGCCTTCGAGGGCCGGTGCCGGCTGGTCGGCCGGTGCGATCTCACCGCTGACCTTCGCCTTCAGGGCGGCCAGCTCGTCCTCCACCTGGCTGGTGGAGGCCAGCTGGTCGAGTTCACGGGTGATGTCGTCCTTGTAGGTACCCGTCGGGTCGTCGAGCGCGCCCGAGGCGAGCAGCTCGTCGACGGCGCCGGCACGGGCCTGCATCTGCTGGGTCTTGTCCTCGGCGCGCTGGATTGCGAGGCCGACGTCACCCATCTCTTCGGAGATGCCGCTGAAGGCCTCGTTGATGCGGGTCTGGGCCTCGGCAGCCGAGTAGGTGGCCTTGATGGTCTCCTTGCGGGTGCGGAAGGCATCGACCTTGGCCTGCAGTCGGTTCGAGGCGGCGACGAGCTTGTCCTCCTCGGCCTGCAGCTGGGCGTGCTGGGTCTGCAGGTCGCCGAGCTGCTGCTGGAGACCGGACTTTCGGGTCAGCGCCTCGCGGGCCAGGTCCTCGCGTCCCTGCTCGAGCGCACGCTGGGCCTGCATGGTGAGCTTGTCGACCTCACCATTGAGCTGCGAGGCCTGCAGCTCCACGCGCTTACGGCTGGTGGCGACGTCGGCCACACCGCGTCGGACCTTCTGGAGGAGCTCGAGCTGGCGCTGGTACGAGTAGTCGAGCGTCTCGCGGGGATCCTCGGCGCGATCGAGGGCCTTGTCGGCCTTGGCACGGAAAATCGTCGAGATCCGCTGGAAAATGCCTGCCATGTGGTGTTCGATCCTTCCGGTCGGGGTGCGCCGGGCTCGGCACAGCACGTCGGCTTCAGCTTACGGGCATGACCAAGTCAAATCCGGGCCAGCGGGCGGTCTTCAGCTCCGGACCCGGGAAAGGTCAGGGTGTTCACCCCAGAGTGAAGCCGTGGTCCCGCTCCGAGCATGGTGCAGCTGCACCGCACAGCATGGTCCAGCTGTACCGCACCGGGCACCGCGGTGTGCTTCGGCACCGTAGAATCATTCGGAATGGCCGCGAGGCCGCGATCGACGAGGACACGAGGACGACGTGGGACTGTTCCGACCCTATGAGCAGGGCAAGACCGACGAGGACCCGGTCAAGCAGGGCAAGACCGGCGGGGCCAGCGCCCAGCACACCCCAGAAGCGAGCGCCCCTGCGGGAGAGCCGACAGCCACCGCTGTAAGGCATCCGCAGAAGAAGGGGGTTCGCACACCGACGCGGGCCGAGGCAGAGGCCGCCCGCCGGGAGCGACTGCACCCGACGCTCTCCCCCAAGGAGGCCAAGAAGGCGCAGCGCAAGGCCGAGCGCGAGGCTCGCTATCGCCAGCTGGAGGCCGCGGACAATTCGCCGGAACGGCGCCTGGTGCGCGACCACGTCGACTCGCAGATCACCTTCACCGAATACACGATCCCGATCATGCTGGTGATCATGGTGGTCAGCCTGTGGTTCTCCCGCAGCCTGGTTGCCCAGCAGCTCACCTCGCTGGCGATGATGGGCATCTTCCTGATCTGGATCGTGAACATCACGCTGCGCTGGCAGTCCTTCAAGAAGCTCGCCCAGTCCCGCGGCCTCAACCCCAAGCAGCGTGGGTTGATGATGTACATGATCAATCGGATGATGACGATTCGCTCCCTGCGTCGCCCCGAACCGCGCATCAAGCGCGGCGAGGCCTACTGACCCCCAGCCACCAGCCGGCCAGGAGGCTCCCGGCCGGAAGACCAACGGAAGAGGACGTGATCATGGGATTCCTGTGGACCGCCGAACTGAACCCGGGTACGACGACCACCCCCGACGAGCTCGAAGGGGCCGGCGTCGGCCGTCAGTTCGAGGACCAGGCCAGCGCCGAGGCCTGGCTGGGCGAGTACTACGAGGATCTTGCTGATCTTGGTGTCTCCAGCGTGACGCTGATGAATGGCGAGGAGCTCGTCTACGGGCCGATGTCGCTGGAGGCAATGTGAGACGGCGCGTGGCCAATCTGGTGCTCGCGCTGGTGGGACTGGGGCTGGCCGGCTATGGCATCTGGTCCATCACGAACCCCTCGTTCACGTGCCGCGGCGTGGAAATGCACCCTGGCGACGTCTGCCACAAGAACGACTTCAGCCAGATGGGCACCGACGAGGTGCAGACCTATGAGGACCGCGTTCACGCGGCAAGGCTCAGCCAGCCCGTCGTGGTGATCAGCGGACTTGCCATGGCTGCCTTCGCCGGCTACCTGATGCGTCAGGGCGAGCCGACGGAGGAGGCCACCACCTGACGAAGGACTCAGCCCTCGCGCACCTCGGGGGTGACGAAGGGCGGCTTCACGAGCCGGAACTTCTCGACCCGGTTGCGCACCTGCACCCCCACCTCGTCGTCGAAGCCGAGCCTGGCATCCACCAGCGCGAGACCAACGCCCTGCTTCAGCGTGGGAGAGAAGGTGCCACTGGTCACCTCTCCGGCCACGTCGCCGGACTCGTCCACCACCGTCATGCCGTGCCGCGGGATGCCCCGCCCGACAGCCACGAGGCCACGCATCCGACGGGCCGGACCCTCGGCCTTGATGGCCCGTAGGGCCTCGGACCCCAGGAAAGGCTCGGCCTTCTTCCAACCGACGGCCCAGGACAAGCCGGCCTCCAGGGGGTTGATCTCGGGCGTGATGTCATTGCCGTGCAGGGAGTAACCCATCTCGGTGCGCAGCGTGTCGCGGGATGCCAGACCACAGGGGCGGATCTCGAAGCGGGCGCCGGCCGACATCACCTGGTCCCACACCTCCAAGGCGTGTTCCACCGGCACGACCAGCTCCCAGCCCTTCTCCCCGGTGTATCCGGTACGACAGATGGTCATGCTCCACCCGTCACGCTGGACGACCTCGAAGGCCATGTAGTCCATCGTGGTGGGCAGGGAGAGCTCGGTGAGCACATCCTCCGAGCGGGGACCCTGGATGGCGATGACCGCGAAATCCCGGTGCTGGTTGGTGATGGTGAGCCCGCCCAGCGTCTCCACGGCCTGCGGCACCTCCCGGTCCAACCGGGCCTGCTCCTCCAGGACGGCCACCACGGTGCTCGTGTTGGCTGCATTCGGGATCAGGAAGACCTCGTCCTCGGCCAGGACATAGGCGATCATGTCATCGGTCACGCCGCCCGCCTCATTGCACAGCATCGTGTACTGGGCCTGGCCCGGGCCGATCTTGTGCAGATCGTTGGTCAGGCACAGATTCAGGAAGTCGAGTGCTCCGGAGCCCTTGACCAGCACCTTGCCCAGGTGCGAGACGTCGAAGACGCCCACCCCGTCGCGCACCGCGTGGTGTTCGGCGAGCACCCCGCCGCCCGCGTACTCCAGAGGCATCTGCCAGCCTCCGAACTCCGAGAACTTGGCACCCGCCTGCTCGTGACGGGGATGCAGGGGTGAGGTCAGCAGGTCGGTCATGTCTCTCCCTCGAGGATCACTGGGCCGGTGGCCATGGTGCGCGGCATTGCGTCCGGACGTGGCAGCCGTCGGGTACGACGACCACCTGGCCTCCCACGCTACCGGACGACACCGGGACCAAACGCTCAACCCTCGGTGATGTCAGTACCCTCGGCTAGCCTGTTCCCTGACCATCCGACCAGCCGCAGAAAGGCCATCCTCGTGCCCACTCCACGCGTGCCCAGCACCCTCACCGCAGGTGCCATCGTCCCCACCGTCGACCTCGTCGCCCGAGCGCCCAAGGACACGGACTACGTGGTGGTCGGGGTCACCGGAAGCAGCGAGCAGCCGACGCTCGTGGGGGTTCCCTCCGAGGTGGACAAGGCGTCACCTGCCCCACTGGCCCAGATCGCCCGCGACCTGGGAGCCAAGCCCGAGGCCGGCAAGGTCTGCATCCTGCCCCGCTTCGGCTCCCAGCTGGTGGCCGTCGGTCTGGGCATCGACGAGCTGACGCCTGAGCAGTTGCGCCGCAGCTGCGGAAACGCGCTGCGTGAGATCGCCGGCCGCGCCGGGGATTCCTCCCTGCACGTCGTGCTGAGCCTGGAGACCGCCGAATCCGAACTGGTCCGCGCCGCCATAGAGGGTGCGGTGTTGGGCGCCTACACCTTCACCAAGGTGGGGTCGCAGCCCAAGCGCCCGATCGAGAAGATCAGCGTGGTCACCAGCCTGGGTGGAGCCCCGGCGAAGCAGGCCGTCGCCGATGCCCTGGCCATCTCCCAGGCCGTGCTCGTGGCCCGCGAGTGGATCAACGCCCCGGCCAACCTGCTCTACCCCGAGAGCTTCGCCGACGAGGTCCGCCAGATCACCAAGGGCACCAAGCTCGAGGTGGAGGTGCTGGACGAGAAGCAGCTGGCCAAGGAGGGCTACGGGGGCATCATGGCCGTGGGTGGCGGCTCGGAGCGTGCACCCCGTCTGGTGCGCGTGGAGCACAAGCCCCGCGGCGCCAAGAACCACCTGGTGCTCGTCGGAAAGGGCATCACCTTTGACACCGGAGGCCTCAACCTCAAGCCGGCCGATGGCATGTACACCATGAAGTGCGACATGTCCGGTGCCGCCGCGGTACTGGCCGCCACTCGGGCGATCGCCGAGCTCGGACTGTCCGTGCACGTCACCACCTACGCGTCGATGGCGGAGAACATGCCGTCGGGCAGCTCCTACCGCCCCAGTGACGTGATCACCATGTACGGCGGCACCACCGTGGAGAATGTCAACTCCGACGCCGAGGGCCGGATCGTGATGGCGGACGCCCTGGCGCGCTCCCAGGCCGACAAGCCCGATCTCGTGGTGGACGTCGCCACCCTGACCGGCGCCTGCATGGTGGCGCTCGGCAATCGCATCGCTGGCCTGATGAGCTCGGACGACGCGACGGCCGACATCCTGCTGGATGCCGCCGAGACGGCGGGCGAGGACTTCTGGCAGCTGCCGATTCCGGAGCACATCCGCAAGGGCCTCGAGTCCAAGGTGGCCGATCTGAAGTCGAGCGGTTCCCGCATGGGCGGGGCCATGGCCGCGGCGGCCTTCCTGCAGCACTTCGTCGGGGAGGACACAGCCTGGGCCCACCTGGACATCGCCGGTCCTGCCTTCAACGACGAGGCCCCCTATGACTACGTGCCCACCGGCGGAACGGGTCACGCCGTCCGGACGCTGGTCGAGCTGGCTCGCAGCTTGCAGGACTGAGCTGGCTCGCAGCTTGCAGGACTGAGCACGCGGGACGCCAGCAGGAGACACGGGGGTGGGAGAGGTCCGGCAGGGCCTCTCCCACCCCCTGTCTGCGCAGCGCACCGCCCACGGGTAAGCGATGGGCAAAAAGCCGCTGACCGCGTGTGTCATCGGTGCCGGTTGGAGATAGGCTGGCCGAGACAACCCATGGCATTGCAAAGGAGCCCGAACCTCATGGCGACCGAAGTCACACTTCCGGCACTTGGTGAAAGCGTCACTGAAGGCACCATCTCCCGATGGCTGAAGGCCGTCGGCGACCGCGTTGAGGTCGACGAGGCCCTCGTCGAGGTCTCCACCGACAAGGTCGACACCGAGATCCCATCCCCCGCCGCAGGCGTGGTCCTCGAGATCCGCGTCGCCGAGGACGATGTCGCCGAGGTCGGCGCAGTCCTGGCCGTGATCGGCGAGGAGTCCGAGGCTGGCCAGGGCGGTGGCGAGGCTCCCGCAGCCCCGGCCGCCGAGGCAGCCGACGAGGCTCCCGCCGAGGAGATCGTCCAGGCGCAGGAGGAGACCAACCAGAGCGAGGCTGCTCCGGCCGATCCCTCGGCTGCCGAGGTTCCCGCTGGCTCCGCCGAGGGCACCGAGGTCACGCTGCCCGCACTGGGCGAGTCCGTCACCGAGGGCACCATCAGCCGTTGGCTCAAGGAGATCGGTGAGACCGTCGAGGCCGACGAGCCGCTCGTCGAGGTCTCCACCGACAAGGTGGACACCGAGATCCCCGCGCCCGCCGCTGGCACGCTGCTGGAGATCCGGGTCAAGGAGGACGAGGTTGCCGAGGTCGGCGCCGTGCTCGCCATCATCGGTGATGCCTCCGCCCAGGCCGCTCCCGCTGCTCCGGCCGCCGCTCCCGAGCAGCCCGCCGCCGAGGCAGAGAAGCCGCAGGAGCCGCAGGCTCCCGAGTCGGTGCCCGCCGAGGCCGTCGAGCAGGATGCCCCGCAGGCCGAGGAGCAGAAGCAGCCCTCCACACCTGCGCAGCCCGAGGTGGGCGAGCCCGGCTCCACCCCGCGTCACGCCGAGGGTGAGAGCACCCCGTACGTGACCCCGCTGGTGCGCAAGCTGGCCGCGGAGAATGACATCGACCTGAACACGCTGACCGGTACCGGCGTCGGTGGCCGCATCCGCAAGCAGGACGTCCTGGCCGCAGCCGAGGCCAAGAAGGCTCCGGCCGCTCCTGCAGCCCCGGCTGCCCCCAGCGCACCGGCCGCCCCCAGCGCACCGGCCGCCTCCTCCGCCCCGAAGGGTGCCGACCCGAGCAAGCGTGGCACCACGGAGAAGATGAGCCGCCTGCGTCAGACGATCGCCAAGCGCATGGCCGAGTCGCTGCAGACCTCGGCCCAGCTGACCGCGACCGTCGAGGTGGACCTGACGAAGATCTCCCAGCTGCGGGCGCAGCACAAGGAGGACTTCAAGAAGCGCGAGGGCGCCTCGCTGAGCTACCTCCCCTTCATCACGAAGGCGAGCATCGAGGCCCTGAAGCAGTTCCCCTTCGTCAACGCGACGATCGAGGGCGATCAGGTGACCTACCACGACGTCGAGCACATCGGCATCGCCGTGGACACCGAGAAGGGCCTGCTGGTGCCGGTGGTCAAGGATGCCGGTGACCTGAACATCGCCGGTCTGGCCAAGAAGATCGCCGATCTGGCCGCTCGCACCCGTGAGAACAAGGTCATGCCCGACGAGCTGAGCGGTGGCACCTTCACCATCACGAACTACGGCTCGGCCGGCACCCTGTTCGACACCCCGATCATCAACCAGCCGCAGGTGGCCATCCTGGGCACGGGCGCGCTGGTGAAGCGCCCGATGGTGATGGAGATCAATGGGGCCGACGTGATCGCCGTCCGCGACATGATGTACCTGTCGCTGACCTACGATCACCGACTGATCGACGGCGCCAAGGCCGCGCTCTTCCTGGCCGCGGTGAAGAACCGCCTGGAGGAGGGCGACTTCGCCGGCGAGCTCGGCGCCTGATCCCAGGAGCCCGCAGCACCGAAGGACCCGCACGGGCCCGCACCCCATGGGGTGCGGGCCCGTGCCCGTCCCGGGTCGGGGCGGTGGTGGGCTGGGCCGCTGCGCGAACCCAGCCCCCCCAGGCGGTCCCGCTCTGCAAGAAGGCTGAGGAAGGCTAGGATTGGCAGCCGGCGGCCGCGATGGCCACCACCAACGTCGAGCGATGATCCGGAGCAATGATGGCGAGCGAGAAGGCCAAGGAACTGGCGGCCAAGCAGAAGGCCCAGGTCAAGGCGGAGAAGGAGCGCAAGAAGAACTCCACCGACCCGCGTGACTGGGGTCAGATCCGCCAGATCAAGGAGAGCTACCGCATCACCGCGGAACACGACCCGCAGTTGCCGATGGTGCTGGCGGCGGGCTTCTTCGGCCCCTTGTTACTCGGCATCCTGCTGGGCTTCCTGGTCAAGCCGATGTGGGCCTGGGTGCTCCTGGGCATCATGGCCGGCCTGACCCTGGCGATGTTCCTGTTCACCCGTCGGGTCAAGAATTCCGTCTACAAGCGCTATGAGGGGCAGCCCGGTTCGGCCGAGATCGCCCTCAACATGCTGCCCAAGGGGTGGAGCTCGACGCCCGTCATCAACGCCACCCGCCAGATGGACGTGGTGCACCGCGCCGTGGGTCCGGGCGGCCTGATCCTCGTCGGCGAAGGTGATCCCCAGCGTCTGAAGTCGCTGCTGGCCACCGAGGTCAAGCGTCACGAGCAGACTGCCTACGGCGTCAAGGTGCACACCATCCAGATGGGTGAGGAGCCGGGTCAGGTACCGCTGGCCAAGCTGGCCGACCACATCAAGAAGATGCCCAAGCAGCTGGACCAACTGCAGATCGACGACGTGAACAAGCGTCTGCGCGCCATGGACGCCGTCCGTTCGCGGATGCCGCTGCCCAAGGGTCCGCTCCCCCAGCAGACCTCGCGTCGTGCCATGCGCGGCCGCTGACCCGTGGCAGCCCAGAACATCCTCAATGCCGAACAGGTCACCAAGACCTACGGCACCCGCACCCTGCTGGACCAGGTCTCGCTCGGCCTGGCCAAGGGAGACGTGATCGGAGTCGTCGGACGCAATGGCGACGGGAAGTCCACCCTGCTCAAGGTGCTCACCGGCGCGATCGAACCCGATTCCGGCCGGGTGACCCGCACCGGCAGTGTGTCGATCGGGGTACTCACCCAGGCCGAACAGGTCCGTGAGGGCGAGACGGTTCGCGACCTGATCGTCGCGGGTGAGCCCGACCACGTCTGGGCCCGGGACGCCTACCGTCGGGCCGTGGTGGAGCACCTGCTGGCCGACATCGACCTGGACGCCGAGCTCTCCCGACTGTCCGGTGGTGAGCGTCGACGTGCCGGGCTGGTCAGCCTGATGTTCGGCAACCATGACCTGCTGGTCCTCGACGAGCCAACCAACCATCTGGACGTTGAGGCGGTGGCGTGGCTGGCGGACCACCTGAACACCCTGCAGCAGCGCAACATCGCCATGTTGGTGGTCAGCCATGACCGCTGGTTCCTGGACGCCATCTGCAACCGGGTCTGGGAGGTGCATGACGGCGTCGTGGATCCCTACGACGGTGGCTATGCCGCCTACGTGCTGGCCCGGGCGGAGCGGGCCCGACAGGCCGCCGCCAACGAGGCCCGCCGCCAGAACCTCGTCCGCAAGGAGCTCGCCTGGCTGCGTCGCGGTGCACCGGCCCGCACGTCGAAGCCGAAGTTCCGGATCGAGGCGGCCAACACCTTGATCGAGGACGTTCCTCCCCCACGGGACCGGTTGGCGCTCGAACAGTTCAGCGTGAGCCGTCTGGGCAAGGACGTCTTCGATCTGGAGGACGTGACGCTGCGCTTCGGGGAACGGACCCTGCTCAACCAGCTCACCTGGTCGATCGGTCCGGGAGACCGGATTGGGCTGCTGGGCGTCAACGGGGCCGGGAAGACCACGCTGCTGAGCCTGCTCTCCCACGATCTCGAACCCACGTCGGGGCGGGTCAAGCAGGGCAAGACGCTGCGGCTGGGCCATCTCAGCCAGCATGTCGGTGAGCTCGACGACGGCGAGACCGTGCTGGAGAGCGTGAACCGCATCAAGGCGGAGACCAAACTGGCCACCGGCAAGGACGCCAGCGCCTCCAACCTGTTGCAGGAGTTCGGCTTCACCGGCGAGAAGCTGGTCACCCGCATCGGTGAGTTGTCCGGCGGCGAGCGGCGTCGGCTGAGTTTCCTGCGGATCCTCATGCAGGAGCCCAATGTCCTGCTGCTGGACGAGCCGACCAATGACCTGGACATCGACACCCTGACCGTGATCGAGGACTATCTGGACACGTGGCCGGGAACGATGATCGTCGTCAGCCATGACCGGTACTTCCTGGAGCGCGTCACCGACCACATCTACGCCCTGATGGGCGACGGCCGGTGCGTGCTGCTGCCGGGCGGAGTGGACCAGTACCTCGAGCACCGACGCACGCGGGACGCGGGCCCGGGCAAGAGTGTCACCGTGGGAGCCACTGCGGAGGTGCCGGCCAGCGGTGCTCCGTCCGGCCCCAGCGCGGCACAGGTGCGTCAGGCCAAGAAGGAGATGAACCGGATCGACGGGCAACTCACCAAGCTGCGGGCCCGGATGGAGAAGTTGCACGCGCAGATGGCGGGCGCGGCGAGCGACTACACCCGACTGGCCGAACTCCAGGCGGAACTCCAGGTGGCCACTGACGAGGCCGACGAGTTGGAACTCGCCTGGTTGGAGGCTGCCGAGACGGCTGAGGGCTGAGCCGGCAACTTCGTTCATCTGCTTAGCTGGTTGGAAAGCGTGCGTCAGATCTTGGTCGGCACGTCACCCGCACGTCACTGTTGCATCCATAGCGTGGTGCTGCGCCCATCGGGGCGCAACACCCCCCTTGGAAGGAAGAACAGCGATGTCCACTCCTGCCCGCTCCCGTCGTGCCGCCCTGCTGGGCGGCCTGTCCGCGCTGGCGCTGACCGCCAGCCTGGTCTCCCCCACACCCGTCGCCAGCGCCGTTCCCGAGCAAGCTGCCGACCAGACCTACCGCGGCTCCGTCCAGGTGGTCCCCGGCAAGAACCCGAAGTCGCGCGTGCTGAAGGGCACCGTCTACGTGGATGCCGACCGTGACTCGGTCAAGGATGCCGATGAGAAGGGCATCCGCGGCGTGGCGGTCTCCAATGGTCGCGATGTCGTGACCACCGATCGCAACGGCAACTACACCCTGCGCGTGGATGACAACACCACCGTCTTCATCACCCAGCCCGCCGGCTACCAGGTTCCGGTCGACGAGGCGAATGTGGCGCAATTCTTCTACAACCACATGCCCCAGGGCTCGCCGAAGCTCAAGTTCGGCGGTATCAAGCCCACCGGCCCGCTGCCCAAGGCCGTCAACTTCGGCCTGGTGGAGAGCCCCGCCACCGCCTCCGGTGAGCAGGACTGCATCATCGGTGGTGACATCCAGACCTACAAGAAGAAGGAGGCCGAGTACGCCGCGAAGGGCGCCTTCACCGATCTGGCTGCCCGTGACGACTACCGCGGCTGCGGCGCCCTGTTCATCGGCGACATCGTGGGCGATGACCTGAGCCTCTACCCCGGCATCCGCGAGCTGACCAGCAAGCTCAACGGCCCGGCCCGTTTCCTGCCCGGCAACCATGACCTGGATTTCGACGCCAAGAGCCGCTCGCACGCCTTTGACACCTTCCGCAACAACTTCGGCCCCACCTACCACTCCTACGACGTCGGCCGTGCCCACGTCATCTCGCTCGACACCGTGCAGTACCCCGCTGTGGGCCGCAACTACAACGGCGCCCTGGGCAAGCAGCAGATCGAGTGGCTCAAGAAGGACCTGGCCCGCGTGCCCAAGAACAAGCTCATCGTGGTGGCCGGCCACATCCCGCTGCTGACCTATGCCGACCAGGGCAGTGAGCAGCACCAGATCGACGAGGTGGCCCAGGTCTACAAGCTCCTCAAGGGCCGCAAGGCCGTCGCCGTCTCGGGCCACACCCACAGCATCGAGAACATGGTCAAGGGCGACTCCCTTGCTGGCTGGGAGGACATCTTCGGCGTCGCCGGTCTGCCCTTCCACCACATCACCTCCGGCGCCATCTCCGGTGACTGGTACAGCGGCCGCCTCCTGGAGGGCGGCTACCCCGTGGCTGTCCAGCGCGACGGTGGCCTGCCGGGCGTCGTGACCCTGGACATCAAGGGCAACCGCTACACCGAGCGGTTCACCGTGCGCGGTGACAAGGGTGGCGACCAGATGGCCCTGGGCCTGAACACCCCCGCCTACCGCGAGTGGTACCGCAAGAGCCGGCCTGCCAAGGGCAAGCCGAAGCCGGGCAATGCCGCCGCCATGGCCGATCCGCTCAAGGTGTCCAAGGCTGACCTTTCGGGCAGCTGGCTGACGACGAACTTCTTCATGGGCTCCACCGGCTCCACCGTCAAGGTCTCCATCGACGGCGGCCGGGCCCAGACGGCAGTCCGCACCCAGCCGATGACCGGTGAGGGCCAGTACGTCGGACCGGAATACTCCGACCCGTCCGCGGTGCAGGAGCAGCTGGTCAATGGCGGTTCACTGGCCGACCGCTCGATGCACCTGTGGCGCCAGAGCCTGCCGACCGACCTGGAGGTGGGCAAGCACACCGCCACCGTCCGCGCCACGGACCGCCACGGCCGGGTCTCCACGGAGAAGATCACCTTCGAGGTGACCGAGTGATCTCCTGACCCGTCAGGCGCAGCGAGGCCGCGACCCGATGGGTCGTGGGCGTCGTCGCTCTTCCGGGCAGCCCGGCGGTCAGGACCCTGTGACGTCGGCGTAGACCTCGCCCAGCTCCTGCGCGATCCGCTCCGGGGCGAAGCGAGCCACCACATCGGCGCGGATGTCCTCGCGATTCCAGTCCCGGAAGTGTCCAACGAAGGTTGCGAGGTCCCTGGCCACGGACTCGGCACAGGTGCAGTCGGCGAACATGCCGACCCCCTCGTGGATGATTCCCTCCGGCCCGCCGGCCCCGCTGGCCGCCAGGACGGGCAGGCCCGATGCCATCGCCTCGATGTAGACCACGCCGAAGGTCTCCCACTCGCTGAGCATGCAGAAGCCGTCGGCCCGGGAGAACTCTTCGGCCATCTCTGCCCGGGAGAGTTGTCCGCGCAGTTCCACGCGTCCTTGCAGACCGGCCCCGGCGATCCGGCTCTCGATGGCGGCGCGCTCCGGCCCCTCGCCGATCAGGGTGAGGCTGACCTCGGGGCGCTGCGCGAAGGCCAGCGCGAAGGCCTCCACCAACAGCTCCATCCTCTTGCGGGGCAGCAGATTTCCCGCGCTGACCAGACGGATGCCGTCATGTGGGCGCGCCGGCCGTGCCGCGAAGGTGTCCACGTCGACGATGTTGGGCACCACCCGCACCGGACGGTGGAAATTGTCCGTCAGCACGTCGGCCAGGGCCTGGGAGACGGCCACCACGGCATCGGCGCCCCGGTAGGCCTCGGCCGCCTTCAGGCGCAGCCCAAAGGGGATGTGGTGTGGGTGGAACTTGGAATTGTGCTCGGTGACCACCAGCGCAAAGCGGTTGCGGCGCGCACTGCGCGAGGCCGCCAGCGCGTACTTGGTGAAGTGGGCGTGCACCACGTCGGGACGGCCGTGCCGCTGCACGATCCGGTCCAGCGCCAGATCGAAGGCGCGGTCCAGCACGGCCTGGTCGACCGCGTCGGGCACCCGCCCCAACGGAATGCTGACGGTGTGCACGTCGATGCCACCGACGACGCGGTGGAAGATGCCGAAGGGCCGCAGGCGACGCACCGAACGCACGTCGAGGGCGGCGATCGCCACGCGGTGGCCGGCCGCCCGCAGTGCCCGCGCCTGATCCAGCTCGAAGATGCCCCACAGCGGGGTTCGACGGCTCGGCACCCCGCGGGCGACGATCACGATGAACACGGCAACTCCCGTCGTCAGCGGCGGTTGATCACGACGGTGCCGAGCGACAGGTCGTCGAGACCCCGACGATCTGCCCCGATCACCACCGCCGGCAGGAGGACGACCTTCATCAGGGCGCGCAGGAAGGACTTGGCCCAGCCGATCTGTTGGTGGTCGAGCCGCACCACGGCGATCCGGCACAGCAGCTGGCCGAAGGATCCGGAGGTGAGGGCGGTCAGCACCGTCTTCTGCAGGAAGTAGATCCCCATCGGCGCGAATCGCCGCCAGTCGAAACCGTGCAGCACCGCGTCGCCGAAGAGGAGCTGCGCGAGGATCATGCTGGCCGCCCAGTCGATCACCAGTGCGGCCAGGCGCGAACTCCAGCTGGCCAGCGATCCGCGTCCGTGTTCGGGCAGGCCGATCCCTTCGCCCGGATACCCGTCGTCCTCGACCACGCTCGCACTCATGGGGGCGAGCCTACCGGGTGGGCCGTTGCCGGAGCTGGAGGGTGTAACACCGCTGTTACACCCCCGGAACCCTTGGGCAATCCGGTCCGGGTAGCGTCATGGCAACACCCGAGAAGTCCATCTGGAGGAAACATGTTCCAAGGCGCCGATGACCTGTTGGCCTACATCAAGGATGAGGCCGTCGAGACCGTTGACGTCCGATTCTGCGACCTGCCCGGTGTCATGCAGCACTTCACCGTGCCCGCAGCCGCCTTCGGCCCTGAGGTCTTCGAGGAGGGCCTGTCCTTCGACGGCTCCTCGATCGTCGGCTTCACCAAGGTCCACGAGTCCGACATGGCGCTGATGCCCGACCCCACCACCGCCTACATCGACCCCTTCCGCCGGTCCAAGACCCTGGTGGTCAACTTCTTCGTGCACGATCCGATCACCAAGGAGCCCTACGCCCGCGATCCCCGCACGATCGCGAAGAAGGCCGAGGCCTACTTCGAGTCGACCGGGCTGGGTGACACGGTCTACTTCGCTCCCGAGGCCGAGTTCTACGTCTTCGACGACGTGCGCTTCGAGACCAAGACCAATGGCTCCTTCTACGAGATCGACTCCGAGGCCGGCGCCTGGAATACCGGGCGCGTCGAGGAGGGCGGCAACCGCGGTTACAAGGTGAAGCTCAAGGGCGGCTACTTCCCCGTGGCCCCCGTCGACCACTTCTGTGAGCTGCGTGACGAGATCGTGGCCCACATGGAGGCGCTGGGGATGCAGACCGAGCGTGCACACTCCGAGGTGGGCACCGGTGGCCAGGCCGAGATCAACTGGCGGTTCGACACGCTGCTGGCCAGCGCCGACAAGGTGATGCTGTTCAAGTACATCGTGAAGAACACCGCCTGGGTGAACGGCAAGACGGCCACCTTCATGCCCAAGCCGATCTTTGGTGACAACGGCTCCGGCATGCACGTGCACAGCTCGCTGTGGTCCGGTGGACAGAACATCTTCTACGACGAGAACGGCTACGGCCAGCTCTCCGACGTGGCCCGCTGGTACATCGGCGGCATCCTGAAGCACGCCCCGGCGCTGCTGGCCTTCACCAACCCGTCGACGAACTCCTACCACCGTCTGGTGCCGGGCTTCGAGGCACCGGTGAACCTGGTCTACTCGGCCCGCAACCGCTCGGCCTGCATGCGCATCCCGCTGACCGGTTCGAATGCCAAGGCCAAGCGCGTCGAGTTCCGCTGCCCCGACCCCTCGGCCAACCCCTACCTGGCCTTTGCCGCCATGCTGCTGGCCGGGATCGACGGCATCCAGAACCGCATCGAGCCGCCGGAGCCGATCGACAAGGACCTCTACGAGCTGCCCCCCGAGGAGCACGCCCAGGTTGCCCAGGTGCCCGCGTCGCTGGACGAGGCCCTGAAGGCGCTGGAGGCCGACCACGAATTCCTGCTGCAGGGCGATGTCTTCACCCCCGACCTGATCGAGACCTGGATCGACATCAAGCGCGGCGAGATCGACGAGATCCGCCAGCGCGTGCACCCCTACGAGTTCGACCTGTACTTCGCGATCTGATCCTCCAGCGATCCGATCGACGCAGTCACTGACGGTGGCCGTCGCCCCAGCCCGGGCGGCGGCCACCGTCGTGTCCCGGGCCGTGCGGGGCCCGGTGTGCTCGAATGGGGTGGTGATGCCCGTTGCCGTCGAGGATGCCGGTCCCCCGGACCCACCGTCGTCCGCTCCCCGCACCGGACTCGTGCCCGACGAGCCGGTGCTGCGGATCGATCTGGACTCTGCCGGCCAGGCGTCACTGGCGGAACTGGCCGCACCCGCACCCGGTGACCTGCTGCGGATCGCGATCCACTGCGAGACCGACGGTGACGACTTTGCCGCCACCCGGGTGTGGCCCGCCGTCAAGACCAACGCCCGGACTCACCGGCTGGCGGACCAGCACGGTCACCGGCCCGATGCCGATGCGCCGGTGACCTGTCTGGTGGCGGAGCAATGGAATCTGCTGGAGTGTCCCCTCCCCCACGACGCGGTGACCACGGAGCCACTCCACCTGGTGCTGGACTGCCCGCAGGGCCGAGGCCGGGTCTGGGTCCAGCTGCTCGGGGTGGCTGCCCCACCGCCAGATCCGCAGTCGCCGGTCGAGCACGTGCGAACCACCCGAGGGACCCACTCCGGGCCGCGGATGAGCCGCGGCAACACGCTGCCGGCCACCTGCCTGCCGCACGGTGGCGTGCTGCTCACCCCCGTGACCGATGCCCGCACCCACCGATGGATCTACCAGTGGCACCCGCCGGGTGGGCTGGCCCTGGAGGCACTGGCGATCAGTCACCAGCCGAGTCCGTGGATCGGTGAACGAGGCGCCGTGCAGGTGATGCCCTGGCAGGGCTTGCCGCACGTGGCGCCTGGCGACCGTCGCATTGCGTTCCGCCACGACGACGAGTACGACCGGCCCCACCACTACCGGGTCCGGCTGGCCGACGACTCGACGGCCGAGATGGTGCCCACCCTGCACGGCGGCATGATGCGGTTCACCTTCCCCGACGACCACGGATCCGCGGCAGGCCAGAGCGGGGTCATCCTGGACATGCCCGGGCACGGCCGCTGGTGGTCCAGGCCACTACCCGACGGTCGGTTGGCGGTCTGGGCGCGGATCGAGCCGGAGCCGGCCTTCGGTCGTCGACGACGTGACCCCGTGACCTTCTGCTACGGCGAGACCCGCCAGAGCGCATCGGTGCTGCCCCAGCGCTGGCCGCGCCGCCGGCAGGCCATGGTGCTGCGCCATGAAGGTCGCGGCGTGCTGGAACTGACGCTGGCCACCAGCCACATCAGCGTCGATCAGGCCCGGCACAGCCTGACGATCGAGACGCAGAGTGCCAGCTTCGACGAGCTGCGCGACCGCGCGCGCCAGACGTGGGACGAGCTCCTGGGACGGCTGGAGCTGCCGTCGGCCACCCGGCAGCAACGCACCACGGCGTGGAGCAACCTGTACCGGTTGCACTGCTGGCCGATGGCCTTCCACGAGAATGCGGGCACCGTCCAGGAGCCGCGCTGGGTCCATGCCTCACCGTTCGCCCCGGCCAGTGACCTGCAGCGCTGGCGGACCCCAGCCACCCACACACATCTGCCGGTGCTACCCGGCGAGCTGTATGTCAACAATGGCTTCTGGGACACCTACCGGACCTGTTGGCCGGCGCTCGGACTGTTCTTCCCAGACCTGGCTGGAGGTCTCGTCGATGGCCTGCTGCCCGCCTTCCGGGAGAGTGGCTGGATGGGCCGGTGGACGGCTCCCGGCCACGTCGACTCCATGGTGGGCACCAGCAGCGATGTCATCCTGGCCGACGCCGCCGTCCACGGCCTGGCCTTCGACGAAGTCACCGCGCACGCCTCGGCGCTGCGCAATGCATCCTGTCCGCCGCCCGACGTGACCGTGGGACGCAAGGGCATCGGCGAAGCCCGCTTCCTGGGCTGGGTTCCCAGCGAGGTGCAGGAGGGCTTCAGCTGGAGCATCGAGAACTCCATCTGCGATGCGGCGCTGGCCCGGTGGAGTCATCGCCTGGCGCAGCGGGCCCAAGGTGCGCGATGTGCAGAACTGATGGCACAGGCCTACTGGCTCGTGAATCGGGCGTTGGCCGTGCAGCAGCTCTTCGATCCCGGCACCGGTTTCCTGCGGGGACGGCGTCGCGACGGCCGGTGGAGCAGCAGCCACCATGATCCCCTGCGCTGGGGCGGCGACCACACGGAGAGCACCGCCTGGACGATGAGCGCCAGCCTGCCCCATGACGGAGCCCTGCTGGCCCAGCTGCACGGGGGGATGGAGCAGGATCCTGCCGCAGGGGAAAGGGCCCTCGCCGCACACCTCGACGCGCTCTTCAAGACCCCCGAACGAGCGGACCGTCCCGGCGGATACCGTCGCGTGATCCACGAGATGCGCGAGGCACGGGCATTGCGGATGGGCCAGTGTGCCCTGTCCAACCAACCGGCCCACCACCTGCCCTTCATGCATCTGCACGCCGGGCAGCCCTGGCGCAGCCAACAGATCGTGCGCGAGCTCTTGGACCGGGCCTTCGTCGGCGACGAGATAGGCCAGGGCCATCCCGGGGACGAGGACAACGGGGAGATGAGCGCCTGGTGGCTGCTGGCAGCCTCGGGCCTGTTCCCCCTGGCGCCGGGCAGCGGCGAATACGTGCTGGGTGCACCCCTGTTGCCCACCACCTGGCATCGTCCCCACGGCGCGCTGCGGGTCACCACGAGCGGCAGGGGGCAGCACGTCGCGGCGGTGCGGATCGACGGCCGGGCATGGGAGTCGGTGACCGTGCCGGTGGAATGCCTGCAGGGTGAGGTCCACCTGCACGTCGAGCTGTCCGAGCAGCCTGCCGGGTGGGGAACCGCGAGTCACCCATCGAGCCTGTCCACGGGCGCCCTCGCCCGGGAATGGGGCGGTTGGCGCCCGGATCGATCAGCGGAGGCGGACTGGGCCCACCGCAGTCTGGTGGACGACATCGGTGACCATCCGGTCTGCCTGCCGCCTGGGAGCGTGCTCCGTGGTGAGTGGGCTGCTGCTTGGTCGGCTCGGCTGGTGACCGTGACCGCGGCTGATGCTGCCGAGGTGCTGGTGCGGGTCCGTCGCGTGGGCGGATGGGAGGATCAGGCGCAGCGGCTGCCCGCGGCCCGGTGGCCCGGACAGACGGTTCCCTCGCTGCTGGCGAACTGGCCGGCGCCGGTGGATGCGATCGAACTGGTGCTCCCGGGCGGCGGACGTCTGTTGCAGGTGGAGGTCTACTGAGGCGTCGTCACTGCACCGCGCGCAGCGGTGACTGGTCGCGACGCATCCGGCCGGAGGATCCGCGCACGGCAAGTTCGGGCAGGACACCAATCTGGGTGGTCGGCTCTCCCCCTTCGGAGAGGGCCACCAGCGCTTCGGCAGTCAGCGCACCCATGGCTTCGGAACGCCGACGCAGCGCACTGATTCCCGGCCGCAGCATCCGCAGGGCCGGCGCATCCTCGAAGCTGGCCATGGCGACGTCCTCTCCCACCTGCAGACCAACGTCATGGCAGGCTGCGACACCACCCATCGCCAGCAGCTCGTTGTCATAGAGGACCGCAGTGGGCGCTTGAGTGCCGCGCAGCAATCGTTGGCTGGCGCGCATCCCGGCCATTTCGTCGCCGGAGTCCACGTGCACCACCTGGGCAGCCATCTGCTGGCTGCGCGCCCGGGCGCGGAAGGCGTCCGCACGCCAGGTGACGTAGTAGCGGGCCCTGGGTCCCGTGACATAGGCGATGCGGCGATGGCCTCGGCTGGCGAAGTGGTCCACCAGGAGGTTGGTGGTGGTGACCTCGTCGGCGCAGACCGAGCCGATCCGGCTGGTCTGGGGCCCGCCCATCATGATGCCGGGCATGCCGATCTCCTCGAGGGCCTCGGCGCGCCCGTCGCCCAGGGCGGGGCGCAGGAGCACGACGCCGTCGACGCGCCCCTCTCCCCACCAGGTGCGGTAGGTCTCGATCTCGTCCTGGACGGAGGTCACCAATTGGAAGACCACGGTGCGTTCCATGGGCTGCAGGGCTTCCTGGAGACCTGCCATGAAACGCATCACGAAGGTTTCCGTGAAGTCCTCACCGGGACCACGTTGCAGGGCGATCCCGAAGGCGCCGGCGCGGCGGGCGCTCAGCGCGGCCGCCGCGGCGCTGCGTTTCCAGCCCAGGTCCATCGCCACCTGCTTGATCCGGGCTCGCGTCTCGTCGGAGACACCGGGACGATCGTTCAGCGCGAAGGAGACCGCACCGGGGGACACGCCAGCCACGCGGGCGATGTCCTTGATCGTCGTTCTCTTCACAGCTCCACTATTCCGTCCGTACGGTACGGCTTCAACGCCGGACGGCTCTTCAGACACAATCCGGCAGAAGATCACCCCGCGGAATCACCCCGCACGTCCCACCTGGCCCCGCCGCGCCGTGGAGCACACCTGGCCGCACCCCTGTGACATAATGCCCACTGGCGAGCACCAGCACGCCCCCAGAACTGAAGAATCGGTCCCGAGGATGTGAGGAAGCCGGACGAGCCGGCACGGTCGCGCCACTGTGTCCACCCCTGCCAGCAGGGGTGGGAGTCAGGAACTCCACCCCGGGACAGACCCGAACGACGAGACGCGCAATCTCGAGAAGGAGTCAACCCCCATGCACATCGCAGAAGGTTTCCTGTCCCCCGCACAGTGTGTCCTCTGGTACGCCGCCAGCGCCCCCTTCGTGGTGCACGGCGCCAGGGCCGTGATCGAGGAATCCCGCAAGAGCCCGGAGAACAAGCTCCTGCTGGCCGCCGCCGGTGCATTCACTTTCGTGCTTTCGGCCATCAAGCTGCCCAGCGTCACGGGCAGCTCCTCCCATCCCACCGGCACAGGTCTGGGAGCTGTTCTCTTCCGCCCCCCGGTGATGGCCTTTCTGGGCAGCGTCGTGATGCTCTTCCAGGCGCTGCTGCTGGCGCACGGCGGCATCACCACTCTGGGGGCCAATGTCTTCTCCATGGCCATCGCGGGCCCGTGGATCGGGTGGACCGTCTTCGTGCTGTGCCGCCGAGCCCACCTGCCGTCGACGGTGGGGATCTTCGGTGCGATGTGCTGTGCCGATCTGGGCACCTATTGCGTCAGCTCCGTGCAGCTGGCGCTGGCCCACCCCGACGCCGTGAGCGGCTTGGGCGGAGCGCTGGCCAAATTCCTGGGGACCTTCGCCGTCACCCAGATCCCGCTGGCGGTGATGGAGGGCCTGCTGGGTGTGCTGGTCTTCCGCTTCCTGTCCCGCGTGGCACTGCCCGACCTGCAGCGTCTCGGTGTCGTCGCCCACCAGCAGCCCGCCACCCCGGAGGCCGTCCGTGTCTGAGAACCACCTGTCTGAGAACCACCAGTCTGACAACCACGCGCCTGACAACCAGCTGCCCGAAAGCCGTGCCGTTGACCCCCGGCGGTTCGCGAGGCGCACCAGGGATGTCTGGGTCACCGCCGCCCTCGTGGCGGGCATCGTGGCCATCTTCCTCACCAGCCTGGCGCTGGCTCCCCGATCGGATGCCCCGGAGGGTGAGGCCTTCCCCGGTACCGATGCCGTGGTCACCGACACCCTCTCCCAGGGTGGTGTGGAGCCATGGTTCGAGCCCATCTTCGAACCCGGCTCCAGCGAGGTGGAGTCAGGCCTGTTCGCGCTGCAGGCGGCGCTGGGCGCCGGCGTGCTCGGCTACGCCCTGGGCAATCTGCGGGGCCGACGGGCCGAGCGCGAGCAGCCCCACACCGTGGACCGCTGAGGTGGCCCTGACGAGCGTCGACGACGCCGCCTGGGCCAGCCCGTGGCGTCGACGACGAGTGGGCGAGAAGGCGCTGTTGAGCCTGGGGCTGGTGCTCACGGCGCTCTTGGCCCCGCCCTGGCCCGGCACGGTCCTGGTCTCGCTGGTGGCCATCGCCGCCATGCTTGGTCCTGCCCGCATCCAGCCCATGGTGCTGGCCACCGTCATGCTGGCGCCACTGGCCTTCCTGCTGGTCGGGGCCCTGTCCGTGGCGGTGGGGATCGGCTCCACGGCCCCCGAGAGCGCCCTGCTGTGGCGGTGGGGGCCGTTCAGCCTGGGCCTCGACGGGCTGCGTCGCGCCGCAGAACTGCTGGGGCACGGCATCGCCGGGGCCCTGGCCCTGATGGTGCTGGCCACCACCACCCCCATGGTGGACCTGCTGGACTGGGGCCGACGCTGGCACATTCCCGATCCCCTGCTGGAGGTGGCCTCCCTGACCTACCGCCTGCTGTGGGTGCTGCTGGCCAGCACGATGGCCATCAGGGCCGCCCAGCGGGCACGGCTGGCGGACAGCGCCCCCCTGCGTCGACGGTTTGAGGCTGCCGCGAGTGCCACGGGCGCCGTGCTGGTGCGCTCCTGGGAGCGGGCCAGGCGCCTGGAGGACGGACTCGCGGGGCGCGGTCACGAGTCGACGCTGGCGACGCTGCCGCTTGAGCGCCAGCCCTCCCCCGCCTTCCTGCTGGCGACGTTGACCACACTCGCCGGCATCTGGGCGCTGGCGCTGACCGTCGGAGGTCACCGGTGAATCTCCCCCACGGAGCGGATCCGTCCGCAACGCCTTTGGTGCGCGCCATCGAGCTGACCGCGGGCCACCCCGGCCATGACGTCCTGCGCGGCGCCTCGTTCAGCCTGCCGCACGGGTGCAGACTGGCCCTGCTGGGGGCCAACGGTTCCGGCAAGACCACGCTGCTGCGGTGCCTCTCCGGCGCCCATCGGCCCAGCCGCGGCCGGGTGGAGGTGGAGGGCAGGGTGCTGCGCCATGACCGAGCAGGCCTGCGCGAGCACCGACGCCGGGTACAACTGGTACTGCAGGATCCGGACGACCAGTTGTTCAGCGCCGACGTGGCGCAGGATGTCTCCTTCGGGCCGATGAATCTGGGGCTGGACGTGCCCCAGGTTCGCAACCGGGTCTCGGAGGCCCTGGAACTGCTGGGCATCTCCCACCTGTCCGAACGACCCACCCACCAGCTCTCATACGGGGAGCGCAAGCGCGTGGCGATCGCCGGCGCCGTGGCGATGCGGCCGCGCGTGCTGCTGCTGGACGAACCCACGGCGGGTCTGGACCCGGCAGGCGTCGAGGAACTGCTCGAGGCGCTGGATCGCCTCATGGAGCAGGGAACCACCGTCGCACTCTCCACCCACGACGTGGACCTGGCACTCGCGTGGGCACAGGAGGCGGCGGTGGTCCGCGACGGTATCGTGCAGCAGGGCCCGGCTCCTCAAATCCTGGCCGACGCGGACCTGCTGCGCGCCGCCCGGCTGCACCGGCCCTGGCCGCTGGAACTGGCCCACCGGCTGGGCCTGCGGTCACATCCGCGGACCCTGGACGAGGTGCTGGCCGTACTACCCGGCGCCCCATCACAACACGGTGAACCGCCACAGACCTTGTCCGCCCCCACCCAGCCGTCACTGCCCTGACCGACGACACCGAACCCACCCCGCCGAACCCACCCCGCCGAACCCACCCGATCGAGGAATCACATGGACCAGTCCACCGAAGCTCCCCCAGCCAGCCTTGCCGCCCTGGTGCCCGGCACGGTCACCCTGGTGGGCGGCGGCCCCGGCGATCCCGGACTGCTGACGGTGGCAGGTCTGCGTGCCCTGGAACAGGCGGACGTGGTCCTGGTGGACCACCTGGCACCGCAGGAGTCTCTGGCGCACTGCCGCCCCGACTGTGAGCAGATCTGGGTGGGCAAACTGCCCCGCGGCGAGTTCGTCCCGCAGGAGCGGATCAATGAACTCCTGGTGGAGCATGCCCGGGCGGGCCGACGCGTGGTGCGGTTCAAGGGCGGCGACAACTTCGTCTTCGGCCGCGGCGGTGAGGAATGGCAGGCCTGCGCGCAGGCCGGGATCGCGGTGCGGGTCATCCCGGGCGTGACGTCCAGCGTCGCCGCACCGGCCCTGGCCGGCATCCCGGTGACCCACCGCAGCCTGGTGCAGGGCTTCACCGTCGTCAGCGGCCACGTGCCGCCGGGCGACGAGCGGTCCCAGCTGGACTGGAGTGCCCTGGCCCGGACGCGCACCACGCTCGTGGTGCTGATGGGTGTGAAGTACCTGCCGGAGATCACCCGGGAGCTGCGCGCCGCGGGCATGGCAGCAGACACACCCGTCGCCGTCATCGCGCAGGCAGGCCACCCGCAGATGCGGCAGGTCCGCGGACCGCTGGACCAGATCGCGGAGCTGGCCCAAGATGTCCGGCCGCCCGCTGTGACCGTGATCGGCGAGGTGGCCGGGCTTCAGCTGGGCTGAACCTGCGCCACCCACGCAACCAGGTCGTCCAAGGAACTGGTCTGGGCCCCGGGCTGGGCCGGCCGACGGAGCATGACGACGTGCACGCCCAACTGTGCGGCCGCCACCAATTTGGGGGCGTGCGAATCGCCACCCAGATCGCGCACCACCATCACCCGTTTGCCGCGCAGCATCGCCAGCTCGCGCTGCAGGTCCAGGGCACCGCGAACCTCCACCACCCGCCAGCCGGCCGGGCGCGGGAAACCATCGTCGACGAAGACCCGCGCGGTGACCGGCTCCGGCAGCAGGTGGTAGTGCCACAGTGGTTGCCGGCCCACGCCCAGCAGCACCGGCGCCCCCACCTGACCGGCCACCCGGCAGGCCTCCTGATGGCTGTCCACCCAAGTCCATGACCGGGCGTCGGCACGAGCGCTCCAACTGGGGCGCGTGAACCGCATGATCGGGATCCCCAGCAACTGGCAGACCCGGTGCGCCGTGCGGGTCATCGTGCGCGCATAGGGATGCGTGGCGTCCACCACTGCCGTCACTCCTTCCCGACGCAGGCACTCGGCAAAGCCCGCCTCCCCACCAAATCCGCCCCGACGGACCCGGCCCGGGGGCAGTTCGTCGACGGAGTCCGCGGGCAGCGAGCTGAGGACGTCGAGGCCCAGGTGGTGGAGCGCCACCGCAGCGCGACGTCCGACGGTGGTTCCGGAGAGCACCAGCACGGTCATGCGCCCATCCAAGCACCCAGCGGTGCCCCCACAGCTGCACGTGAGCGCGGATCAGTCCAGCCCCAGCTCGAAGTCCCCCCAGGCAATCTCCCCCAACTCGATCTCCCCCAATCAGGGCTCGAGCCCATCCGGCCGCCCCAGCCAGACACTGGCGGGCATGCCCACCTCGTGCTCGGTGAGCAGCACGTCGTGGAAGGCACGCTCGATGCGGCTACGCGTCTGGGCGTCGGCTCCGGTGACCAGGATCCGCGTCCGGCGACGCGCCCCATTCCACCGGCCGGCCGTCATCGGGTCTGCTTGCGGCCGTAGCGACGGTTGAACTTCTCCACCCGACCCTCGGCGTCGATGGTGCGCGAGCGGCCGGTCCAGAAGGGATGGCTGCCGCTGGAGATCTGAACGTCCACCACCGGCAGTACCCGCCCGTCGTGCCTCTCGACAGTGGGGTGCCCTTCGGGCCGGGAGGCCACCAGGGTGCTGCGCGTGAGGAAGCTCTGGTTGGCCGACCGGTCTCGGATGACGACGGGGCCGTAGTCCGGATGGATGGACGACTTCATGGGTGAATCCACTCCCTTGGTGCTGCTGGAACCCCGGATGTGGAGTTCATCGGGTTGACGTTGCATTGCGCATGATTATCATTTTCAGCCTCGCTGTCAAACAACCACTGCCAACCAACAACAAGGAGGACCCCATGGCACGAAAGTCCGATGTGCGCCCCATCATCAAGCTGCGCAGCACCGCAGACACCGGCTACACCTACGTCACCAAGAAGAACCGCCGCAATGACCCCGACCGCCTGACACTGCGCAAGTTCGATCCGGTGATCCGCCAGCACGTCGAGTTCAAGGAGACCCGCTGATGGCCAAGACATCCACGATCGCCAAGGACCGACAGCGACGAGAGATCGTCGCGCGCTTCGCCGAGCGCCGCGCCGAACTCAAGGCGACCATCAAGAATCCGAAGACCAGCCAGGAGAAACGCGAGGCCGCCCAGCTGTCACTGCAACGACTCCCCCGCGACGCGTCACCTGTGCGACTGCGCAATCGCGATGCAGTCGACGGCCGCCCCCGCGGCTACCTGCGCAAGGCCGGAGTGAGCCGCGTGCGCTTCCGCCAGATGGCGCACGACGGGGAGCTGCCCGGCATCACGACGTCGAGCTGGTGATCGCATGGACGCCCCGGGCGCACGATGTCCGGATCAACGGCCTCGTCACAACGCGACGACGAGGCCCTCCCGGCGTGACGAAAGCGCGAGACATAGCAGACCAAGAACAGCACCAAACCCAACCAAACAGACATTTGCCCAAACTTCGATCCCGCCATTCCCAGGAGCACGGCGCGTGGGGTAACTTCTGCCGGAAAGACACCCGACGAGACCGCCGATGGTCCGTCGCGGACGTGTCCCAGCAGGGAATCGCGGGTGACACCCCGCACGAACGAAGGATTCATCCATGGCCACAGAACAGGCCAGGCAGATCATCGAGCAGATCGGTGGGCCTGGGAACATCAAGAGCCTGACGCACTGCGCCACCCGCCTCCGATTCGAGCTGAACGACGCCTCCGTGGTGGACAAGGCGAAGGTGGAGTCGATCCCCGGCGTCATGGGCGCGGTCCCCCAGTCCGGAGACCGCTACCAGGTGGTCATGGGCGGTGCCGTCGCCAATGCCTACAGCGAGATCATGGCGCTGCCGGAGATGTCGGGCGCCGGCAATGCCACCAAGACCACCAAGAGCGCCGAGGACATCAAGGCCGAGGCACGCGCCGGTGGCGTTCGTGGAAGCCACGCCAAGGTGGACGCCTTCTTCGAGTTCCTGAGCGACTCCTTCCGCCCGATCCTGGGCGTGCTGCTGGGCGCCTCACTCATCATCGCCATCACCGCGGTCCTCGACGCCCTGAAGATCGTCGACTTCCGCGCCGCCGACAAGTCGGCCAGCTGGGTCTTCGTCGATGCGATGTGGAACAGCGTCTTCTACTTCCTGCCGATCATGGTGGCCTACAACGGCGCCAAGAAGCTCAAGGTGGATCCGTGGATCGGCGGCGCCATCATGCTGGCCCTGATGACGCCCGACTTCGGCAAGCTGGCCAACGCTGCCAACACCACCTGCGTCACGCCCTCCTTCGGCGGTGACCCCATCTGCACCGCACACATCTTCGGCCTGCCGATGAAGCTCGCCAACTACGGCGGCCAGGTCTTCGTTCCGCTGATCATGGTGGCCGTCCTGGCCCTGCTCTACCGCTTCCTGCAGAAGATCTTCCCGGCCAACCTCCAGATGGTCTTCGTGCCCTTCTTCTGCCTGCTCATCATGATCCCGCTGACCGCCTTCCTGATCGGCCCCTTCGGCGTCTGGCTCGGCTCGACGATCGGCGCAGGACTGGCCTACATCAACACCCACTTCCCCTTCGTCTTCGCCCTGATCATCCCGATGGTCTACCCCTTCCTGGTGCCGCTGGGCCTGCACTGGCCGCTGAACGCCATGATGCTGGTCAACATCAACACCCTGGGCTATGACTTCATCCAGGGCCCCATGGGTGCCTGGAACTTCGCCTGCTTCGGTGCCACCGCCGGCGTGCTGGCCCTGTCACTGCGTGACAAGGACATCGTGATGCGCCAGACCGCCTCCGGCGCCCTGGCCGCCGGCCTGCTGGGCGGCATCTCCGAGCCCTCGCTCTACGGCATCCACCTGCGCTTCAAGCGGATCTACCCGTCGATGCTGGTGGGTTGTTTCGTGGGCGGCCTGGTGATCGCCGTGGGAGGCGCTCTGGGCCTGGCCGCCGGTGGCATCAAGACCAACGCCTTCGTCTTCACCAGCCTGCTGACCATCCCGGTCTTCAAGCCGATGATGCTCTACGTCGTCGCCATCGCCGCCGCCTTCTTCACCGCCATGGCCACGGTGATGGCTCGTGGCTACATGACCAAGGAGGAGCGCGCCGAGGCGCTGGCCGAGCGTCAGGCCGCCGCATCGGATCCGCTCGCCGCCGCGTCCGGCATCGAACCGGCCCCTGTGCCCGGGGCTGCCGTCGCCGGCCATGACACGGCAACGACGGGAGCGGCAACCGTAGCCGCTGCCGGCACCGCCACGGACACCGCAGTGGCCGACAAGCCCGCCAAGCAGCCCAAGCCCGCGATGGTTCCCGGCACCGTCACCGAGGTGACCGCCCCGCTGGCCGGCCGGGTGATGCCCCTGGCCGAGGTGCCCGACCCCGTCTTCAGCGCCGGCACCGTCGGTCTGGGCGTCGGCATCGATCCCACCGGTGACACGGTCTACGCGCCGGCCGCCGGCAAGATCGTCGTCGCCCAGAAGACCGGGCACGCCTTCGGCATCCAGCTGGACAGCGGCGTGGAACTGCTGGTCCACGTCGGCATCGACACCGTGAACCTCGAGGGCCGCGGCTTCGACGTCAAGGTCGCCCGCGGCGACCGGGTGGAGGCCGGCACCCCGCTGGTCACCTTTGACCGCTCGGTGATCGAGGAGGCCGGCTACTCACTGGTCACCCCGGTGCTGGTGACCAATGCCAAGAAGTTCGCCGCGGTGGACCAGCTGGCCACCGGTGAGGTGCAGGTGGGCGACCGTCTGCTCAGCACGTCGGCAAAGCCGGCCGCCTGACCATCCAGCACGCACGAGGGCGGGTTGGGTCCGGTTGGACCCAACCCGCCCTCGTCGCATCCTGCCCCGGGAGCTGTCCGCCCGGCTCATGATCAGGGACGGATCTCCCGGGGTCATGATCAGGGACGGATCTCCAGTGGTTCATTGAGCTGGTCAGTGAGGCGGCGCGCCAGCCGATGCAGGGTGGCCACCTCGTCGGACTGCCAGCCGGAGACGGCCTGCTCCAGCAGCTCCAGCCGCTGGTCGTGCACGTCCTTGAGGGTCTGGCGGCCGGCCTCGGTCAGCGTCGCCACCTGCACCCGCCGGTCGCCGTCCTGGGCCACCTTCTCGACGAGCCCTCGCTCCACCAGCCGCGAGATGCGGCGGGAGACGGTGGACAGCTCGTGATTGCCCATCTCCGCCACGTCACCGATGCGGCGTGGGCCGGCATGCAGGTCGATCAGTAGCGCCAGATGCCCCTCGTCCAGCCCGGGGGCTGCCCGCCGGTCCGCCTCCCGCGTGACGCGCAGCGCCCGCGCAAGACCGCAGAGGGTCTCGACGAGATCGAGTTCGGGCTGCTCGTGGAAAGTCACACCGTCGATTGTGGTGGACAGTGATGAAAAGCCCAAATAGTTGATCCTTCACCTATTTGGGAGAACTCTGGCCTAGACCGGGAGCTTCTTCCAGATTCCCTGTGGCACAAGGGAAGCCAGCGCCATCGCCGGCCCGAAGAGCTTGGGCACGTGCACCACCGATCGGCCCGAGCGCAGGGCCGCGACCGTGGCGCGCGCCACATCGCAGGGCTCGACGGTGAAGGCCACCGGCTTGTTGCCCGCGATCATCCCCGTGGCCACCGCCCCCGGCCGCACCACCAGGACCCGCACCCCGGTGCCCGACAGGGCGGTGCCCAGGTTCAGGTAGAAGGCGTCCATGGCCGCCTTGCTGGCACCGTAGACGAAATTGGAGCGACGCACGCGCACCCCCGCCACCGAACTCAGGGCGATGATCGTGCCGCCTGCCTGCCCGGCCATCGCCGCGCCCAGGGCCACGCCGATGCCGACGGCCGCTGTCGCATTGATGGTCACCAGCCGTTGGGCCGTCGCCACCCGCCTCCAAGCCTCCTCCTGGTCTCCCAGCACGCCGAAGGCCACCACGGCATGGCTGATGCGACGGCCAGAGAAGACCTCGTCGACGAAGGCCTCGTGGCCCCCCAGGGCCTCGGCATCGAAGTCGACCGCCTCCACCCAGCTGGCACCGGCCGCGCCGAGCCTGGTGGCGAGCGCCGCATCCTCGTCGCCACCGTCGGGACGGGGGCGACGGGCCAACACCACCTCGGAACCGGGGTGCTCGGCCAGCAATTCCTCGACGATGGCCAGGCCAATCCCGGACCGTCCGCCCAGCAGCAGGATCGCGCTCATCGGTCCCCTCCCCAGAAGTAGGTGTCGACCACCTGGCTGGCATGGCGGGTGGTACGGCGGTACTCGTCGAGCAGCATCGACGCCTGGCCCCGCTCGTGCCCCAGCAAGGTGGCGATGGCCTCCACCTCGCGGGTGTCACTGGGGATCACGTCGCTCGCCCGGCCCCGCACCAGCATGATCTTGTTGCGCAACCGGCTCGCCAGGCGCCAGGCGTCCTCCAGCGATCGGGCGTCGTCAGCCTCCACCAGCCCTTCCTCGACGGCTGCATGAAGCGCGCCCATGGTGGAGGTGGTGCGCAGCGAGGGCAGCCGGTGGCCGTGCTGCAGTTGCAGGACCTGCACGGTCCACTCCACGTCGGAGAGCCCGCCCGGGCCCAGCTTCGTGTTGCGCCGGGGATCGGTGCCGCGCGGAATCCGTTCGGTCTCCATCCGGGCCTTCAGGCGACGGATCTCCGCCAGCCGGGTCCGGTCCAGCCCGCCCTCGGGATAGCGCAGCGGCGCCACCATCTCCAACAGGGCCCCCGTGAGCTCCTCGGAGCCCGCGCCGTGCGAGGCGCGGACCAGCGCCTGGGCCTCCCAGGTGACCGACCATCGCTCGTAGTAGGCCCGGAAACTGGACAGGCTGCGCACGATCGGGCCGTTCTTGCCCTCCGGGCGCAGGTCCGGGTCGATCTCCAGCGCCGGATCCGGCCCTCGGGCGGCCAGCATGGTGCGCAGCTTCCCGACGAGGGCCGTGGCGCGGCGGCCCGCCTCCTGGTCGTCACTGTCGGCCATCACGAAGATCGCGTCGCAATCGCTGCCCGGGCCCATCTCGCGGCCGCCCCAGCGCCCCATGGCCACCACACCGATCTCCGGTGCATCCGGGATGCTGCGTCGCGCCACCGCCAGGGCGGCATCGATCGTCGCGCCCGCCAGATCGGCCAGACCGGTGCCCAGGTCATCCAGACTGACCACGTCCAGGATGTCGCCGGCCACCAGACGGAAGAGCTCGGCGCGACGAACGGCGCGCACCGCCGCGATCGCCTCGTCCGAGTCGTCGTAGCGTTTCACGGCGCTCTGCATCGACGCCGCCAGCTCCTCCCTGGTGCGGGGAACCAGGTCTTCGTCCCGGGCCAGATAGCGGACCGTCTCGGGGGCTCGCTTCAGCAGGTCCACCGCGAACCGGCTCGACGAGAGCAGCCGCGCCAGTCGTTCGGCCATCTTGCCCTCGTCGCGCATCGCGCGCAGGTACCAGGGGCTGGCGCCCAGTGCCTCCGAGAGCTGCCGGAAGCTGAGCATGCCGTGGTCCGGATTCGGCCCCTCGGCAAACCAGGACAGCATGGCCGGCATCAGCTGGCGCTGGATCTCCACGGCCCGGTTGCCACCGGTCGTCAGGGCCTCGACGTGGCGCAGGGCGGCCGCCGGATCGCTGAACCCGATCACCCGCATGCGGTCCTTGGCCTGCTCGGTGGTCAGCTTCAGCTCGTCGGTCTGCAGGCTGGTGACCGCGGCCAGCAGGGGCGAGTAGAAGACCCGCTGGTGCAGCCGCAGCACGCGACGGCTGGTGGACCGCCACGTCTTGAGCAGTTCCTCTGGGCCGCCCTGCATCCGCAGGGCGCGGCTCATCACACGCAGCTCCCGCTCGTCGTCGGGCAGCAGGTGGGTGCGGCGCAGCTTGTAGAGCTGGATCCGGTGTTCCAGCGCCCGCTGGAAGCGATAGGCGGCGTCCAGTTCAGCGCCGTCGCTGCGCCCGATGTAGCCATGAGCCACCAGCGACGTGAGCGCCGGTAGGGTGCCGCGTTCATGCAGACGGTCGTCTGCGCGGCCGTGAACCATCTGCAGCAGCTGGACGGAGAACTCCACGTCGCGCAGGCCACCCGGGCCCAGCTTGATCTCGCGATCCACCTGGTTGGCCGGCAGCAGGCTGATCACCCGCTGTCGCATGGCCTGCGTCTCGGCCAGGAAGTGTTCCCGCTCCGCGGCGCGCCAGACCAGGGGACCCACGATCTCGACGAACTGCTGCGCCACCGCCCGATCCCCCGCCATGGCCCTGGCCTTCAACATGGCCTGGAATTCCCAGTTCTTGGCCCACTTGCCGTAGTAGGCCTCCATGCTGGCCAGGCTGCGCACCAGCGGCCCCTGCTTGCCCTCGGGACGCAGGTTCGCGTCGAGCTGCCAGATGGACCCGGCCGCCGAATGGGCCGAGCAGATCTGGGCCAACTTGGCCGCCAACCGGGTGGCGATGGCCACCGCCTCGGCCGACGTGGTCTGCTCATCGGCCGGCTCGGCCACGTGAATGACGTCCACATCGCTGATGTAGTTCAGTTCCTGGGCCCCGCACTTGCCCATGGCGACGATCCCCAGCCGCACGTGCTCATGGCCCGGCACCTGGCTACGGGCAATGGCCAGGGCGCCGTCCACCAGCGCATCGGCCAGATCTGCGAGTTCAGCGGCAATGTCATCCACCACGGCCGACGGGTCATCACTGGTGAGGTCGCGGGCGGCGATGCGCACCAGCTGGTCACGGTTGGCGAGCCGCAGCGCATCTGCGGCGCGCTGACCGTCCGCCACCGGCACCTCGGCCCGCGGGTCCGCGCCGATGGCCGCCAGTACCGATTCACGGATCCGCTGCGCGTCATGCCGCTCCGGCCCGTTGCGCAGCACGGACAGGGACATGGGATGGGCCACCAGGTGCTGGTTCAGCGCCTGCGAGCCACCCAGCACGGCCAGCAGTCTGGCCTGAGCGGGCTCGTCAGTCAGCACACTGGCCAGGAGCTCCGCCACCGATGCGTCCTCGCACTCGTCCAGCCGGTCGAGCCCCCGCAGCGCCAGGTCCGGGTCTGCAGTCTGGTCGAAGCGACGCAGGAACTCGGTGACGTCCTGCGCGCCATCACCGCCGAGCGCGCCGATCCGGCCCCGCTCACCGATGGCGCGCAGGGCCACCAGGGACTGGTCCACCTCCAGGAAGCCCCGACGGGCCAGTTCCCCCGGTGTCGTGGAGATCCGCATCGATTCCTCCTGCTCGTCGCTCACCGGAAACCATCATGCCCCCACCGGACCTCACCCCGCAGGGTGGAGACCGTTCGAACTAGCACTGCTTGCAGCTCGAAACCAGTCCCCAAATGCGGTTTGATGAGGGAAGATGAGGATTTCTCATTCGTCTGCAGGTCATGTCGGGGTAACTGTATGGAAACCCACGTGACAAAGAATCAGGAGCATGAGCATCATGGCTGCACGGAGCGATCGCACCCTGCGCACCACCTGCGAGGTGGTCGTCGGGCAGTGTCGCGTGCTCAGCCAGGAAGACATCTCGATGCACCCGCTGGCCCGGGCCCGCGTCGTCGTGCTCCTCGACGACCTGCTGCAGGTGATCGAGAACCCCACCACCTCCCGCGCCCAACGCTGGACGCACCTGCTCGAGAACCGCGATCTGGTGCGCAACGAGAACCGGGTCCGCCCGCTCGACGAGCTGACCCGGGAGCTGGCCGAGAACAACTCGCCAGCGGTGCTGCAGCGGCTGGCCGCCGCTCGAGCGGCAACCCTGCAGGCCAGCGTCGAGGGCCCGCTGCCGATGAGCGTGAACACCCAGTTCGGGCAGAGCCTGACGGTGGACTACCTGCGCGCCACGCTCGTGGAGCTGGCCGTGATCGCCGATTCCTCGGGCCGGGGAACCCTGCAGCCCGCTGCGCTGCGGATGTGCGTGCGTCTGCTCTCGCAGGCGCTGGGTGAGCGCTTCGCCGGACAGACCATCGAAGTGCGGATCCCCCCGGCCAGCGCCGTCCAGGTGGGTGCCTTCGGGGAGGGTCCGCGACACACCCGGGGCACCCCGCCCAATGTGGTGGAGACCGACGAGCTGACCTGGCTGCGTCTGGCCACCGGACTCACCACCCTCGACGAGGCTCTGGACCAGGCCCGAGCCACGGCCTCCGGCACGCACTACCGTGCGCTGGAACGGATGCTGCCCGTCGTGCCCCTTCAGCACATCGCGGGCTGACGCCGCACGGGCCTTGACCCTGACCAGTCCTCCTCGCCAGTCGTCCCGGTCAGTCGTCCTCGCCGTAGTCCAGGCGACGCACCCCGACACCGCCCCAGAAGGCCACGCCCGTGATGGTCACCACCGGAGCATCCGGTGGCAGGGTGGACGGGTTGATCGCTGGGCCCTCCATGCCGAAGCCGCCCATCACCGGGAGTCCCTGGATCCGCACAGCCACGTCGGGCGGCACGATCACCTCGATCCCGCCCATGATGGCCACCGCGTAGATCGTCGTGGACTGCTGGTTGAAACGCGCCTCGCGAAGGTCCAGGGTGACGCCGCCCATGATCGCCACGGCCGTGTGCGTCCCACCAGCCACCCACAGGCCAGACCGTTCGGTCCCGGACATGATGCCGATCGTCACCGGCAGGCCAGCCTGGTCCGTGACCCTGGGGCCACCAGTGGCCGGCAGCGCGCCGTGGCTCCGCTGCAGCGCCTGGCCAGGCGTGCTGCTGGCAGAGGGGAGGTCGGCGGCGAGCTCTGACAGTTCGTCCAGGTGCACGCAGCCCCAGGCCCGCTCCGTCCGCTCGCTGAACTCGTCCAGACTCAGCATTCCCGCCTGGTAGGCATCCGAGAGGCGCGCGACGACGGCCTCGCGGTCACTGTCACCGGCTCGCAGGCGCGGCAGGCGCCCCTCCTGATCCATGCGTCCAGCCTAGGGCCGGACAGGTCAGGGACCGGCCGATCCGTCCCCGGCAGAAGCCAACCGTCAGGCCTCAGAGCCTGGGCAGCAGGGTGGCCAGCTCGTGGGCCGTCACCTGCCGTCGATAGGAGTCGAACTCCGCCCTCTTGTTGCGCAGGAAGAAGTCATAGACGTGCTCCCCCAGGGTGCTGGCCACCAGCTCCGAGTTCTCCATCTCACGGATGGCCTCGTCCAGGTTGCGCGGCAGGCTCCTGATGCCCATGGCCCGGCGCTCACGGGCGGTGAGGGCCTCCACGTCCTCCATCACCTCGTCGGGCAGCTCCATCTCGTGCTCGATGCCGGAAAGACCGGCCGCCAGGGTCAGGGCATAGGCCAGATAGGGATTGGTGGCGGAGTCCAGCGAGCGCAGCTCGATGCGGGCACTGGAGGACTTGTCCGGCTTGAACATCGGGATGCGCACCAGCGCGGTGGAGTTGTTGCGACCCCACGAGATGTAGGACGGGGCCTCACCCTCCCCCGCCAGCCGCTTGTAGGAGTTGACCCACTGGTTCGTGACCGCGGTGATCTCCGGTGCATGGTGCAGCAGCCCCGCGACGAACTGCTTGCCGATCCGCGAGAGTCGGTACGCGTCCGAGGCGTCGTAGAAGGCATTGTTGTCGCCCTCGAAGAGGCTCATGTGGGTGTGCATGCCGGAGCCAGCGTGCTGGGTGAAGGGCTTGGGCATGAAGCTGGCCTGGATGCCCTGGCTGACGGCCACCTCCTTCATCACCACCCGGAAGGTCATGATGTTGTCGGCCATGGTGAGCGCATCGGCATAGCGCAGGTCGATCTCGTGCTGCCCGGGGGCTGCCTCGTGGTGGCTGAACTCCACACTGATGCCCATCTGCTCCAGCATCTGGATGGCATCGCGACGGAAGTCCGTCCCGTCGCCCAGTGTGGTGTGGTCGAAGTAGCCGCCGGTGTCCAGCGGGGTGGGCTCGACGCCCGGAAGCACGGGCTCCTTGAACAGGAAGAACTCGATCTCCGGGTGGATGTAGTAGGTGAAGCCCATCTCCGAGGCCTTGTCCAGCGCACGCTTGAGCACGTGTCGCGGATCGGCGAAACTCGGGGATCCATCGGGCAGCGAGATGTCGCAGAACATGCGAGCCGTGTTCGCCTCGGTGCGCCACGGCAGCATCTGGAAGGTGGACGGATCCGGGTGGGCCACCATGTCCGACTCGTAGATGCGGGCATAACCCTCAATGGCCGACCCGTCGAAGCCGATGCCCTCCGCGAAGGCGCCCTCGAGCTCGGCCGGGGCGATGGCAACGGACTTCAGGAAGCCCAACACGTCGGTGAACCACAACCGGACGAACCTGACGTCGCGTTCCTCCATCGTGCGCAGTACGTACTCTGTCTGCCTGTCCATGGCCCCAGTCTGCCAAGGATCGTGTTTCAGGCGGGTTACGGGTACCTGCCGACGGGACGCGGCACCGCACCTGCCGGGCACGGATTGCGAGGAGACCTAGGATTGGGGTCATGTCGATGCCTGGCTGGTACCCGGATCCTGCAGGAACACCGGGCCGTTTCCGCTACTGGGACGGCACCTCGTGGTCTGCGGAGACCACTGGCGATCCTGCCTCTGCCCCGCGCCCGGGGCAGCAGCCCCAGGCCTTCGCTGGCGGCGCCTCCGGTTCCGGCGGCCAGAACTCGTCGAACCGCGGCCTGCTGGTGGGCATCGCCGTGGTGCTTGCCCTGGCCCTGCTGGTCTGGGCCCTGTTCTTTCGCGGCGACGGTGGCTTCAAGGCCGTTCCCGAGGACACCAACAGCTCCTCGCCCCAGGGGCCGGTCTGGGACGAGACCTCACCACCCACCCCGGAACCGTCGGGCATCAGCGAGCCGGCCCCCACGGGCGGCGCCATGGTGAAGTGCCCGATGGACAGCGGCTCGGTCCTGCCGATCCAGGGCGACGAGCTGCACGGCGGCGGGCTGGTCATTCCCCGCCTGGGCGGCTGGGACGAGGCCACCCGCTCCACCTTCCTGCTGCCGTGGACGGAGAACCTGCAGGCCCAGACCAAGACCATCTACTCCTCGCCCCTGGGCACCCGCTGGTTCTCGGTGCAGGCGGTCGGGGCACTTCCGGTCGCGGAGGGCTTCGAGGAGCCCCGCAACAGCGCCCGGATGATGATGAGCTGCTTTGCCACCTCCGGCTACTACTCCGGCTTCATCGGCCGCAAGGACCTGCAGAGCAAGGCCGTCGACATCGACGGTAAGAAGGGCTGGCACCTGCGCAGCGAGGTCTACGTGGAGATGCCGGACCTGCCCCAGGTGGAGGGGGATGTGATCGACGTGATCGTCGTGGACACCGGCTCCCCCGAATCCCTGGGCGTCTTCGTCAGCTCCGCCACCATCGGGGACGCCGAGACCCTGGCAGAGATCGACGACTCGATCAGCCGGATGCGCCCGGAGTGACGCAGCGGGCGCCGACCCGGTCCTGACCGAGCCGACGCCAGGGGTGATCCTCAGTCCTCGATCGGACTCCCGTCGAAGCGGACGCGCGGCTCGTCGTCCTTCTCCTCGTCCTCGTCCTCATCGGGATCGTTGAAGCGGGGATCGGTGACCCACTGGTCATTGCGCTCGGCCACGTGCTCCATGGCCTTCTCTGCATCCTCACGCGTGCGGTACGGGCCCAGGCGGTCCTCCGCCTTCTCCTCGCCCTCACCGACGACGCGGTGCTGCCTCAGGGACCAGTACCACTGCTCACGCTCGGCCATGATTGCCTCCTGACTAGACTGCTCGGGTGACTGTCATCAAGCCCTTTGCCATCAGCCCTCGTCGGGCCGTTCCGTCCTCGATCGTTCGTCCCGAGTACGTTGACAGGCCTGCTCCCCAACCGTACATGGGCAGCAATGTGCAGTCGCCGGAGATCATCGAGAAGATGCGTGAGGCCGGGCGGATCGCCCACGGAGCCATGCACGAGGCCGGCAAGGCCGTCGCCCCCGGCGTGACCACCGACGAGCTGGATCGCATTGCCCACGAATACATGCTGGACCACGGCGCCTACCCGTCCACGCTGGGCTACCGGGGCTACCCCAAGAGCATCTGCACCAGCGTCAACGAGGTCATCTGCCACGGCATCCCCGACGCCCGCCCGCTGGAGGACGGTGACATCGTCAAGATCGACGTGACCGCCTACAAGGACGGCGTGCACGGGGACAACTGCTACACCTTCCTGTGTGGCGACGTCGACGAGGAGTCGCGGCTGCTCGTCGAGCGCACCCAGGAGGCGATGAACCGGGCCATCAAGATGTGCCGCCCCGGCCGCCCCATCAGCGTCATCGGCCGCGTCATCGAGAGCTTCGCCAAGCGTTTCGACTACGGCGTCGTGCGCGACTACACCGGCCACGGCGTGCACACCGCCTTCCACTCCGGCCTGGTCATCCTGCACTACGACGAGCCGCGCCTCGACACCCCGATGGAGGTGGGCATGACCTTCACCATCGAGCCGATGCTCTGCCTGGGCGACTACCGCAGCCACCAGTGGGACGACGGGTGGACCGTGGTCACCAATGACGGCTCCCGCGTCGCACAGTTCGAGCAGACCATCGCCATCACCCCTGACGGCGCGGAGATCATCACCCGGCTGGACTGACGGCTGGACCGACGGCGCCGCCTGCCGACGATCCTTTCCTGAAGTTTCGCGGAATCGCCCCGGGGCTGACCCCATCCTGTGGCCCCGGGGCATTTCGAAGCATGCAAGGGATCGGGGCATTGGGGCGCGCGACGATGTCGCGTCGCGCAGCCACGGGGGCACGAAACTCCCGAAATACTTCCCCCGTGGTCACACGACCACATGGCCGTTTCTCGGGGGAGATCCACATGACCATGTCTCGTCGCACCTTCCTGCGCGCCAGCGCAGCCGGGGCCATGACGCTCTACACCACCAATGCGCTCGGTCTGCCCGAGGCCGTGGCCGAGGGGATTCCCGGAGGGAGCCTGCCGGCCACCCAGATCCCGCAGTTCCGCAACCGGCTGGTGGTGCCACAGATCGCCCCCTGCTGGAATCGAACCTGGACCAACTACGGCGCAACCGACTACTACGAAATGTCCCTGCGCCAGTTCCGTCAGCAGATGCTGCCGACGGGCATGCCGCAGACCACGGTGTGGGGCTACGGACCGAGCTATGACGACGGCCGCGGCTTCCATGCCCCCGGGCTGACCATCCTGGCCCGTGCCGGCGGCGCGGTCCGCATCAAGTGGACCAATGACCTGGTGGACGCCAACGGCAACTACCTGCCCCACCTGTTCGCCGTCGATCCCACCCTGCACTGGGCCAATGTGCCCCAGGAGCCCGCCGGTGGCATGCGGATGACCGACATGAAGCCGGACTACACCGGCCGTCGCTATGTGCGCCCGGAGAACTACACCGACCCCACCACGCAGTACACCTCCTACACCGGCCCGGTGCCGATCGTCACGCACCTGCACGGCGCCGTGGGCGTCAAGGACCACTCCGACGGCTACTCCGAGGCGTGGTACCTGCCCAATGCCCGCAACATCCCCGCCGGCCACGCCCGACACGGCCGGTGGTGGGACTTCCTGGCCGCAAAGGCACGCCGCGAAACGGGCGTCGTGTGGAGCGACGGGCAGCAGGTCGCGACCTATCCCAACGGCAATCGGGTGAGCACCCTGTGGTTCCACGACCACGCGATGGGCCTGACCCGCCTCAATGTCTACTCGGGCGCCACGAACTTCTACCTGGTGCGCGGCACCAATGACGACGTCCTGGACTCCCGGACCGGCCGGACCGCCATCGCACCGTGGCTCAATGAGCGCGACGAATACCTCAAGAGCTCGCCCAACCCCGGGCACGACATCCCGCTGGCCATCCAGGACCGCTCGTTCAATGCCGACGGCTCGCTCTTCTACCCCGACTCGCGCGCCTTCTTCGACAACTACCAGGGCCCGTACTACCCCGAGGCCCCGGGCATCGCCCCCAACTGGGTGCCGGAGTTCTTCGGCAACACCCTGATCGTGAACGGTCAGACCTGGCCCTTCCACCGTGTCGAACAGCGCCGCTACCGCTTCCGGGTGCTCAACGGCTGCGGCTCGCGCACGCTCTACCTGGACTTCCGGGGCATCCCGGGCGTCGAGGTCTGGCAGACCGGCAATGACGGCGGCATGCTGGACCGCGCCGTCAACGTCTCGGCGCTGCCTGGCTGGAAGGCCAACCGCGTGATGCTGGCCCCAGCCGAGCGCGTCGAGCTGCTCGTCGACTTCACCCGCGTCCCGACCGGCCGCCACATCCTGCGCAATGTGGGCCCTGACGCCTTCTTCCCGGGCGGCCGCCCTGCCGAGAATGGCGAGACGCCGCGCGTGAAGCTCTATCCCTTTGCCGAGCGCGACGTGGTCTTCCCGCCGGCCGATCCCGCCACCACCGGCCGTGTGATGGCCTTCGACGTGGTGCCGCCCACCAGCGTGGACACCACCACCCCGGGGCGCTATCTCCAGATGCGAGCCGTCCCCAAGCTGCCCGCCCCCGTGCGGACACGGCGCCTGTCCACCACCATGAGCTTCCACCAGGTGGGAACCGACCCGGCCCCCTATGCCTCCCACACCATGCTCGGTGTGCTCAGCGGCACCCCCGGCGGCCAGATGAAGATCACCGGCACCATGTGGGGCGATCCCGTCACCGAGAACCCGGCCGTGGGCGACGTGGAGGACTGGGAGATCTACAACCTGGTGCAGGACGCCCCGGTCCCCCACCCGATCCACGTCCACGAGACCACCTTCGAGGTCATCGAACGCCGCATGGTGCACTACGACTGGGAGACCGGCCAGATGACCATGGGGCCGCAGGTTCCGCTGGAGCCGGGTGAGACCGGCCGCAAGGACACCGTCTTCGTCTACCCCGGCGAGATGATCCGGATCCGGATGAAGTTCACCACCGCCGGCCAGTACATGTGGCACTGTCACCTGCTGGAGCACGAGGACAACGAGATGATGCGGCCCTTCCGCGTCGGCCCGTGGCAGGACGGCCAGCCCGCCGACATGGACCACCACGGCACGCACGAGATGTGACACGACGATGGCCCCGATCCAGTGGACCGGGGCCATCGTGCTGTCTGGGGAACGAGTCCGCCTGTAAGCCGGGTTCTGTCCTCGCGGTTGCCCGCGATGGGTGACCATCCATCTACGACGCCTGTTGCCAGACGCCTTCGACTCGCGTCGTGCGACCTACCCGGACGCTCGGGCGGGCAGCCCTCGATCACGTCCGCGACCCACCGCAATGGGTCTTCTTGGTCTTGCTCCGGGTGGGGTTTGCCTGGCCAGCCCAGTCACCTGGGCTGCCGGTGGTCTCTTGCACCGCCGTTTCACCCTTACCAGCCACCACCCTCTCGGATGGCCACTGGCGGTCTGTTCTCTGTGGCACTGTCCCGCGGATCACTCCGGGTCGGTGTTACCGACCACCCTGCCCTGTGGAGCCCGGACTTTCCTCGACGGGATCACTCCCGTCGCGGCCACCCGGCGAACTCGTCCGTCGTCCAGTCTACGACCCGGCCGGTGTGAACGTGACCACGCCGCGCTCCAGGTCCGCATCCTTGACCCGCACGGTGATCTCGTCGCCCAGGGCGATGCCCTTCATCCGGAAGCGGGCCTCGGTGGCCGGCTCTGCGATCGAGATGGTGCCCTCGCCCTTCTTGGAATCATAGTCAACGACGGTTCCGGTGAAGGTCTTGCCGGCATGACTGGACAGCACCAGCGCCTCCACCAGGTCCACGATGCCGCGCTCGAACTTCTTGGCGCGCTGGTCGCTGGCGCGCATCTCGTCGGGCAGGGCCGGGAGCGCCGTCAGCACCCACTCAGGGATGGGGCTGCCGGCACACAGGTGCACGCAGATCTCGCCGACATAGCGATCCACCAGACGGCGCAGTGGCGCCGTGCAGTGGGCGTAGTTGGCGGCCAGCGCATTGTGCTTGAGGTTCTTGCCCACGGACTCCTCGTCCAGCACCGTGTAGGCGGCGCCGCGGAAGAGGCGCGTGCAGGAGGTCATCATGGCCAGATGAGTGGGCTTGCTCACGTCGAGCGAGCGGACGAAGTCCGGATAGTCCATCGATCCCGGCCAGCTGATCCGCAGGCCCTTCGCGATGCCGCGCAGCCGATCAACGTCACGCTGCTCGGCCGGCGGCAGCGTGCGCAGCACACCGGTGCCCGCCTCCAGCATGATCCCCGCGGCCGCCATGCCGGTCAGCAACGAGATCTGGGCATTCCACCCCTCCACCGGCAGCGGGGAACGGAACTCGACGTGCCACTGGTCACCGTCGGCGACGATCTCCTGCTCCGGCAGGTCCAGGCTCACGCCACCCCGGGTGATCTCCTGCTGCTGGCGCAGCTGGCCCACCTCACGCAGCAGAAGCAGCCATTCGGGCGCCTGAGCGTCGTCCAGCATCTGCTGCACACCGGCATAGGTCAGCTTCTCCCGCGAGGTGACCATGGCCCGCTGCACCGTGGCCGAACGCTGCGCACCATCGGCGTCGAGCTCCACCTGCCACAGCAGGGCGGGGCGCGGCTTCCCGTCGGCCAGCAGGCTGGCGGCTCCCTCCGAGAGGACGCTGGGATGCAGCGGCACCCGCTCGGCCGGAGCGTAGAAGGTCTGGCCGCGGCGGTGCGCCTCCAGGTCCACCGCGCCACCCGGCTCCACCCAGGCCGCGACGTCGGCGATGGCGTACCAGACGCGATAGCCGTCATCGGCTCGCTCGATGAACAGGGCCTGGTCAAGATCCATCGATCCCTCGGGATCGATGGTCACCAAGGGCAGGTCGGTGCGATCGATGCGGTCGCCCAGGCCCCAGACCTGCGGATCGACGCCACGAATGGCCGCTTCCTCGGCGGCGCGCTGCACGTCCGACGGGAAGTCCCGCGGCACCTCCAGCTCGTCGCGCAGACGATCAATCCCGGCCCGAATGGCCTCGGGCACCTGCTGGACGATCCTGATGTGTCGTGCTGGCATGTGGTCTCCTCAGGTGGCGGGCGGTCGGCGGATGGTCATTCCGGCAAGCCGGATTCCCTCTTGACGGTCATTCCGGCAAGCCGGATTCCCTCTTGACGGTCATTCCGGCAAGCCGGATTCCTTGGTCCTCACGAGGATGCGGTCGCACTCCTCGCAGCGCAGCACCTCATTCGGTGCGGCGGCGGCATAACGACGCAGATCGGCCAGACTGGCCTCCAGCTGGCAGCCGGTGCAGCGCTTGGCCTTGAGCTCGGCGGCACCGATCCCCATCCGGTCACTGAGCCGCTGGTAGGTGGCAACGAGCGGGGCCGGCAACAGCCGGACGGTTGCCTCGCGCTCGGTGCGACGCTCCGCCAGCTCCGCATCCAGATCCTTGAACTGCGAGTCCCGCTTGGCCATCAGGCCACGAATCCGGTCCTCCAGCTCCTTGCGTCGCCCATCGATGTCATTCACCTCGGCCGCCAGGTCCTCCACCACCTGCATGGCGTCCAGCTGGTCATCCTCCAGCTTGCGGATCCGGCCACCCAGGTGGTCGATCTCCTCGGTCAGGCCCCGCAGTGCCTTGGGATCCCCGACGCTGCCATCGTCGACGCGCTTCTGGTTGCGCTCCAGACGCTCCCGGGCCGGGACCAGGTCATCCTCGACGCGCTTGGCGTCCAGCTCCGCGTCGCTCAACCGGGTCTGCGCAGCCACCTGCTGCTCCACCAGCTGGGCGCGCTCCGCCATCAGGGTCTTGATGGTCTCCAGCTCGGGCAGCGTGCGGCGGCGATGCTCCAACTGGTTCACCTGCAGGTCAAGGGCGGCAAGGTCGAGCAAGCGCAGCTGGTCAGCCGGTTCGGCGAGCATGGTCTTCTCCTCAGTACATCCGGGTGAACGGTGGCGCACCCGTGGTGGAAGCCTACCCATTCAGCGCGTCGGACTACGCTCATGAGGCATGAGCACGCCCCACCAGAGGTTCCCACGACGGGTCTACCAGCAGGGCGACGACCCGGATCCGCGTTTCTCGCTCGCCAACGAACGCACCTTCCTGGCCTGGATCCGCACCTCGCTGGCCCTGATCGCCGGCGGCACGGCGCTGGCCATGATGGCCGACAAGACGTCCACCCCGGTCCGGTGGGCGGCCATCCTGCTGATGCTCGCGGGCATCCTGGGGCCGATCCAGGCATGGCTGAGCTGGTCGCGCACCGAACTGGCCATGCGGCTCGGACGCCCCCTGCCCAGCTCGCCGCTGGCCGTGCCGCTGGGCGTCGTGGTGATGCTCGCCGGACTGCTGGTGCTGTGGACCATGCTGTGACTCCTTTCGATCCGGGCCTGCAACCCGAACGCACTGCCCTGTCCTGGCAGCGGACCAGCCTCGCCCTGCTGGTCGGCTCCCTGACGGCCGCCCGGGTCGCCATGCCCGCGGCGGGGCGCTGGGCCCTGCTGGCCGGCGCTCTGGGGTGCACCTGTGCCCTGCTGCTGATGGCGCTCTCGCGACGACGTCACCGCCGCGGCACCGCCTCCCTGGAGGGGCCGGGGCACTTCCTGGCCACCGGCGGGTGGCTGCCCCTGGCGGCCTCACTGATGACCTTGGCCGGCGGGCTCTTCCTGACCGTGGTGCTCCTGCTCGGGTGAGCGGGAGATGGTGAGGAATCCCCACCGCCCAGCGTTCTGCCCTGTGCGTAAAGAGCCTTGCGAGACTGACATCGGGCATCGGGGGACACATAGCCTGAGGTGAATTCCGGTGCCAGCCGTGCCGGATCCCAGCCCTGTCCGCCCACTCCCCTGAGCGAGGTTCCGTGCTCGAGATCCTGAAGCAGGCCGGCGCTTTCCTGGTCACCGTCTTCGTCCTGACCAGCATGCTCAACGTCGGCCTGACCCAGAAGCCGTCCAAGATCCTCGGCCATCTGGACAACCGCGGCTTCCTGGCCTCCATGGTGCTGGCGAACCTCGTCGTGGTGCCCGCCCTGATGGTCTTCGCACTGGAACTGGTCCCGCTGGCGGCGCCCTACGTGGCCGGCCTGTTGATCTTCAGCCTGGCCGCTGGCGCACCCTTCCTGATCAAGCTCACCGCCGTCTCCGAGCACGACATCTCGCTCGGCGCCACCGTCCTGATGGTGCTGATGCTGGCCACCGTGGTGGTGATGCCGGTGCTGCTGCCACTGATGCTGGAGGGGGTCACCGTCGATGCCTTCGCCATCACCAAGGCGCTGCTCCTGCAGATGATCGCCCCGATGCTCGTGGGAATGGTGATCGCACAGCTCCTGGATCGATTCAATGCGCTGATCCAACCGTGGGTGGCCAAGCTCTCCAACATCGCGCTCTACGGCCTGATCGCCTGCCTGCTGATCGGTTATTCGCCGCAGCTGCTCGACCTGGAGCTGTGGAAGGCCATCGCCGTCGGGCTGGTGGTGCTGCTGGTCGGCTTCTACGTCGGCTACATGATGGGCGACGGCACCGACCGTCTCAAGGACATCGGCGGCCTGGGCACCGGGCAGCGGGGCACCGCCGCCGCGATGATCGTGGCCGGCCAGAACTTCGACGATCCCCGCGTGCTGCTGGTGATCACCATCGTCAACGTGCTCGGCATCGTGCTGCTGATAGCCGCCGCCAAGAGCCTGTCGAAGGACAACGCCTTCTCACCGCTCGACCCCATTGCCGCGGACCGCCCGCACCGCCAGACCCACTGATCCAGACCCACTGAGGAAGGAAGAATCATGAGCCGTCCTGATCGTCCGAATGTCCTGGTGTTGTGCATGGACCAGTGGGACATGCACATGGAACTGCCCGACGGCGTGGAGCTTCCCACGCTGCGCCGGCTGGAGTCCATGGGTGTGACGCTGGACCGCCACTACTGCACCGTGGCCATCTGCACCCCGTCGCGCACCACCATGTGGACCGGCCAGCACGCCAAGACGCTCGGCATGTGGGACAACACCAACTTCCCGTGGGTGCAGAGCCTCGACCCCGAGGTGCCGACGCTGGGCGACATGATGCGCGAACAGGGCTACTACACGGCCTTCAAGGGCAAGTGGCACCTGTCCGACGTGCCGCCGCTGAGCACTGAGGGACTCGAACCCTTCGGCTTCTCCGACTACCAGCTGTGGGGCGACATGTACGGCGCACCGCTGGAGGGCGTCACCAAGGACGGCACCGTGGCGATGGAAACCGTCGACTGGTTGGCGCACAAGGCCCCCCCAGGACCAGCCCTGGCTGATGATCAGCTCCATGGTCAATCCGCACGACGTGATGTACCTGGCCGAGGAGGGCGAGTTCCCGGGCGCCGGCGACAATGCCCTGTTCGCCGGGGCGCTGCACCACTCGCAGGACATGCACATGACCCGCGCATGGTGGGATCCGGAACTGCCCGCCAATTTCGAGGACGACCTCTCCCAACAGCCCTATGGCCCCAAGGCCTACAAGCAATTCGTCGAGGACCACTACACGACGGTGCCCGACGAGGACCGGGAACTGTGGAAGAAGCGTCGCAACTACCTGATCAACTGCATGCGGATGGTCGACGCCGAGTTCGGCAAGATCGTCGACGAGTTGGACCGACAGGACCTGTGGGAGAACACCGTGGTGATCTTCACCTCCGACCACGGTGAGATGAATGCCGCCCACAAGATGCACCAGAAGGGCGGCATCCCCTTCCAGGAGGCCACCGTGGTCAACATGACCGCCGTGGTTCCCGGCGGTGCCCAGGGTGTGCGGACCAGCGCCGTCGGCTCACACCTTGACCTGACCCCCACGGTGCTCGCCTTTGCCGGCGTCGACGACGAACGACGCCAGGAGCTCTACCCCGCCCTGCCCGGCCGGGATCTCTCGAAGGTCTTCACCCGCCCCGAGCAGGCCACCGCCCCGCGCGGCACCGCCGAGGAGCCCGGCGACGGAGCGCTGCTGATGTGGGATGGCCTGCACCAGCAGGACCCGGACTGGACCCGGGCCGGCGGCATGAAGGGACTGCTGAACCTGCCGCCCGATCCGCAGCTGCGGACCAAGGCCCTGCTGGCCAAGGGCCAGGAGATGGGCGCCCCGGACCTGGCCAAGCGCACCTTCTTCCGCGCCGTGGTGGATGGTCGCTACAAGCTGGTGCGGTGGTTCTCCCCCCTGGAGTACGGCGCCCCCACCAGCGTCGACGAGCTCTACGAGACCTCCGACGTGACCCTGCACGACCTGGTGGCGGATCCCGACGAGATGGAGAATCTGGGCAATCCTGAGCACCCGCAGCACGACCCGCAGCTGGTCGATCGTCTGCTGGTCAAGCTGAATGCCCTGATCGAGCGCGAGCTCGGCACGGACGCGTGCCCGATGGACCTGGACATGTTCGGCACCCGCGACGTGCTCTACGGGGAAGGAGCCCTCGGTGGCCGGTGAACGTCGCTCCGGACTCAGCAGGCAGTCCTTCACCGGCAAGCACCTCAAGAATGACGTGGTGGCCGGGCTGGTCAATGGCGTCGTCTCGGTGCCCGACGGGCTGGCCGCTGGCGCCCTGGCGGGGGTCTCCCCCGTCACGGGCCTGTATGCCTCGATCACCGGCCCGATCGCCGGTGGTGTGCTGCAGACCACACACATGATGTCGATCGCCACCACCTCCGCGGCTGCCATCGCCGCGGGCCAGGCGGTGGCAGCCGCACCGGAGGGGCAGCGCGAACCGGCGCTCTTCCTGCTGGTGCTGCTCACCGGCGCGATGCTGGCAGTGATGGGCCTGCTCAAGGCTGGTCGGCTGGTGCGCTATGTCCCCTATTCGGTCATGCAGGGCTTCCTCTTCGGCGTCTCGTTGGTGCTGGTGCTGGACCAGTTGGCGCCCATGCTGGGCTACTCACCCAAGGGCAGCAATGAGATCACCCAGTTCATCGACCTGGTCACCCATCCTGGCTCCTGGGATCCACAGACCGTCGTCATCGGTGTGGCCGCGCTGGTGCTGGTGGTGGCCCTGTCCTTCACGAGACTGGAGACCTGGGCCAGCCTGATCGCACTGGTGCTGCCCACTGCGGCGGCCCTGGCGCTGGGCTGGAACCAGGTGGAGCAGGTGGTGGACACCAGCCCGATCCCCCGGGGCCTGCCCGCCCTGACCCTGCCGGACCTGGGTCTGTTGAGCGTCGATCTGGTGCTGGGCGCCTTCTCCCTGGCGGCCGTGATCGCCATCCAGGGTGCCGGTGTCTCGCAGTCGGTGGAGAACCTGGACGACTCCCGGATCAGCACGTCGCGCGACATCCTGGCCCAGGGCGCCGCGAACGGCGTGTCCGGACTGTTCGGTGGCCTGCCGGTGGGCGCCTCCGTGGGTCAGACGGCCCTGAACATCTCGGCCGGTGCCCGGACCCGGTGGGCGTCGATCTTCTCCGGCATCTGGATGCTGGTCTTCGTGCTGCTGCTGGCCCCGGTGATCGAGAAGGTGCCGATGGCAGTGCTGGGTGCGCTCATGGTCTTTGCCGGTGCAGCCTCCATGAAGGTGGGGAACATGCTGTCGGTCGTCCGCACCGGGATCGCCCCGGCATTGGCCTTCGTGGTGACGCTGGTGGTCTCGCTGGTCGCGTCCGTGCCGATGGCCGTGGTGGCGGGCGTTCTGCTGGCCATCGTGCTGCACGTCGTGACCGCCAGCGGCGACGTCGCGCTGCACCTGCTGCGCACCGACGAGCAGGGACGCGTGGTGGAGGAGGAGGTGCCGCAGACGCTGCCAAGCAACCAGGTGAGCGTGATCACCGTGCGCGGCGACCTGTTCTTTGCCGGCGCCAATGCCCTGGAGGACCAGCTGCCCGAGGTGAGGGGCACCGAACGCCCCGTGCTGGTGCTGCGGATCCGCGGCCAGCAGGTGGTGGGAGCAACCCTGATCGACGTGCTGGATCGCTATGCGGAGGAACTGGAGAAGGTTGGCGGCCGCCTCTACCTCTCGGGCGTGCATCCCGACGTGGCCGCCCAGTTGAGCCGCTCCGCCAAGCTCGACCTGGGCGACGAGGTGCACGTGCACGCCGCGACGCCGGTGATCGGCGAATCCAGTCAGCTGGCCGTGGCCGAGGCGCGCCAGTGGCTTGCCGGGCACACCAGCCGCCAGGTGGAGGACGACCCTGAGACGGCTTCTGCCCGGCGCTCGGCGGAACGCCTGAACCGCCCGGGCGTGCTCTTCGTGCCGGAGGGCACGGTGCGTCTGCCGCGGCACGCCCCCGCGGACGCCGCGAAGTGACCTCGACTGGCTCGGGGACCGGACACCAACGCTCTCCGAGCCTGTCGAGGGGTCAACCGAGCACGTCGGAGGCGACGCCCCCGGTGCGCACGGCGTGCGCCATCCGGGAGACCACCGGGGCGGCGTGTTCGAAGAAGGCCTGGTAGCCCGCACACAGATGGTTCTGGCCGGCTTCCCCGTCGACGCTGGTGGTGAAGCGATCCTTGGGGCAGCCCCCGTGGCAGGCCCAGCGCACGGGACAGCGACGACACTGGGCGGTGAGCCCGTCCTTCTTCTGCTGCCCGAACTGCTGCTGGCACTCGCTGTGCAGCATCTCCTGGAAGCCCCGCTCGGCCAGGCTGCCCAGCTCGAAGCCGGGCTCGACGAAGTGGTCACAGGAGTAGACCCCGCCGTCGAACTCGACGGCCAGAGCAAGTCCGCAGGTGGGGGCATGCACACACAGGCCGTACTGGCCCAGGTAGTTGCCCACCATGGTGTCGAAGTGTTGGACGAAGACCTCGCCCACGTCGTGCGCGAGCCACTCGTCGAAGATGGTGACCAGGAAGGTGCCCCACTGCTGGGGATCGACGGTGCGGGAGGTCACCTGGCTGCCGCTCTGGGTGTAGAGCACCCGTCGGCCTGCCTCGTCGCGCCAGCCCTGTTCCGCGACCGGAAGTTCGTCGGCGGTGGCCCGCTCGACGATCGGGATGAACTGCAGATGGCGCGCCCCCAGGTCGTCGCGGAAGTGCCGGTAGACCTCCAGGGGGTGACCCGCATTGGCGGAGTTCACCGTGCACAGCACATTGGCCTCGACGCCGTGCTGCTGCAGCAGGTGCCAGCCACGCAGCACCATGTCATGGGTGCCACGGCCCGCGAGGTTCGTGCGGTGCTGGTCGTGCAGCCAGGCGGAGCCGTCGATGCTGACGCCAACCAAGAAGTTCTCCCGGGCCAGGAAGGTGGCCCACTGCTCGTCGATCAGCGTGGCATTGGTCTGCAGGCTGTGCCGTACCCGCTGGCCGGGACGCCGTAGCTCTTCTGCCCGCGCCACAGCCCGCTCGAAGAAGGGGAGGCCACGCAGGGTCGGTTCGCCGCCCTGCCAGCCGACGATCACCTCCCCGTCGGGCTGCGCGGCCAGGAAGCGGCTGAGGAAGAGGTCGAGCTGCTCGTCGGTCATCGTCTGGGACTGGCCGTCGTGCAGCACCTCCTTGGACAGGAAGAAGCATTTAGGAGCAGTCCAGATTGCAGGCAGCTCCGGTTGGCTTGGCCAGCACCGAGAAGGGCAGCTGGCGGCGGTCTCCGGGCGTCGGAGGTCCCCCTGTCATGCACGGAGCTGTCATGCACCGATCCTGCCACCTGCACCTCGCGCGATGACCGGACCCGATCGCTTCGACGAGTTCACACCGTCCAGCCGCGAGCCCTGATCAGCCCTCGTGGAACTCCAGCCGGTGCATGGGGTGGCCCGGCTGCATCCCGTGTCTGCTGATCGCCAGCGTTCTCGCTCAGGCATTCCAGCGAATGATGGCCGGCGACTCCTTCTCATAGCCCAGCACGCAGACCGAACCAGTCGCGAGCGGGAAGGACTGACCACGGGCAATGTCGATGCCCAGCCAGCACAGGGCCAGCACCCGTGAGGCATGACCGTGGCTGAAGCAGATGGCCTTCTCGACGCCTGAGTCCTGCACCCGCTGCACCACCTGCGTCAGCCGGTTGATCACCTGGGTGCGGGTCTCACCACCGGGAATCGGGTGTGTCCAGATCCGCCAGCCGGGCACCTGCTCGCGGATCTGGTTGCTGGTCATGCCCTCATAGTCGCCGTAGAACCACTCCGCCAGGTTCTCGTCGATCTGTGGCGTGAAACCGGCGAGTTCCGCGGTGCGACGGGCTCGCAGGCGCGGACTCGAGAGAACCAGGTCGAAATCGGCCGGGTCCAGGCGTTCGCGCAGGCTGCTCGCCTCCTCCACGCCATGGTCGGTCAAGTCCAGGTCGGTCACCGAGGTGTGCTGCCCGGACTTGCTCCAGGCCGTCTCACCGTGTCGTACGAGGTAGAGCTGGGTCATGCCCCCACCCTGCCAGCCCGGGCCGTCTGGTCCAATGGCGGGCCGGATCGCTCCGCCGTGAGCTGATCTGCCGCCCCACCGCGGGTGGCCGTGCCTGCAGCCGTCGTGTGCCGCAGCTGCACGAGCGTCGATTCACCGGCCTAGAATGCCTCCGGTGGCCGGGCAGACGCCCGCCCCGGCACCGGACGAGCGGAGATGACCATGAGCGACGAGCAGCCCAAGCTCCCGAACCGACAAAACCCCTTCTCGGAGGCCTTCCGCGAGTTCATCCCGATCCAGTGGGCACCCTATTCGCAGGTGATGCCGGACAGGCTGCCGGCCAGTACCGCCGCCGAACCCCGCCGCACCGCGCTGGCCGAGGCCTTCCCCGGCGAACGCCTGGTGGTGCCCGCCGGCGGCCTCAAGGTGCGCAGCAATGACTGTGACTACGTCTTCCGGCCGCACTCGGCCTTCGCGTGGCTGACCGGGCTGGGCGCAGACCGCGAACCAGACGCCGTGCTCGTGCTGGAGCCCACCGATGCCGGCCACCAGTCCACCCTGTACTTCAAGCCGCGCGCTCCGCGCACCGATCCGGAATTCTACGCCGACGCGCGCTATGGCGAGATGTGGGTGGGACAACGCGAGAGCCTCGACGAGATGCAGGCCATGACCGGGATCAGCTGCGCCCCGATCAGCGAGCTGCCTGCCGCCCTGGCCAAGAACGCCAACTCCACCACGATCCGGGTCCTGCGCGCTGCCGACGAGCAGGTCACCGCGCAGGTGGACCGGGTGCGTTCCGAGAACGGCCAGCAGGAGAACGCGCTGGAGTCCGACGACCAGCTGGAGGTGAAGCTCTCGACGATGCGGCTGGTCAAGGACGACTTCGAGGCCGAACAGATGCGCGAGGCCTGCCGCGCCACCGCCGTCGGTTTCGAGGCCGTCGTCGCCGATCTGCCGGAGGCCGTGCGCCGGGGCCGTGGGGAGCGCTGGGTGGAGGGCATCTTCGGCCTGCACGCCCGTCACCACGGCAATGGCGTCGGCTATGACTCGATCGCCGCCGGCGGTGACCACGCCAACACCCTGCACTGGATCCGCAATGAGGGAGACCTGCGCGAGGGCGATCTGCTGCTGCTGGACGCCGGCGTGGAGCTCGACACCCTCTACACCGCCGACGTGACCCGCACCCTGCCGGTCAGCGGCCGCTTCTCCCCCGCGCAGCGCAAGGTCTACGACGCCGTGCTGGAGGCCCAGGAGGCGGGCATCGCCGCCGCCAGGCCCGGCAACAAGTTCTCCGACGTGCATGCCGCGGCCATCGCCGTGATCGCACGGCACCTGCACGCCTGGGGTCTGCTGCCCGTCACCCCCGAGGAGTCGCTCGGCCCCGACGGTGGCCAGCACCGCCGTTGGATGGTGCACGGCACCAGTCACCATCTGGGCATCGACGTGCACGACTGTGCCCAGGCGCTGCGGGAGGACTACCGCGACGGGATCCTGCAGCCCGGCATGGTGATTACCGTGGAGCCCGGGATCTACCTCAAGGCCACCGACCTGCTGGTGCCGGAGGAGATGCGCGGCATTGGTGTGCGGATCGAGGACGACATCCTGATCACCTCCGACGGCAACGAGAACCTCTCGGCCATGCTGCCCCGGACCGCCGACGACGTCGAGGCGTGGATGGCTCCCCTGCTGCAGCAGGGAACCACGACCGGCACGGTCCATGGCTGACACCCGGCGACTGATCCCGGGGCTCCTGGGCCCCGCACGCACGCCCATCCCGTCGCGCCGTCAGACCGCACGCCAGTGGCAGACCACCCCCGACTCGATGGTGGCCTGGGGTTGGTACGTGGACGGCGTGAAGCAGCAGGGCATCGGGCTGGACGCCGCCACCGAGCACGCCAAGGACGGTGAGGGCTTCGTCTGGCTGGGCCTGAAGGACCCCACCGACGAGGACATGGCGAGCTTCGTGCGCAGCTTCGACCTGCACCCGCTGGCCATCGAGGATGCCGTCGAGGGACACACCCGAAGCAAGCTGGAGCAGTTCGACGACACGCTCTTCTGCGTGATCTCCACCGTGGCCTATGTGGACCACGAGGCGGTGACGGCCACCAGTGAGATCGTCTCCACCGGCCAGATCATGGCCTTCGTCGGGGAGAACTTCATCCTCACCGTGCGCCGGGGGGAGAACACGCCGCTGCGGACCCTGCGCCACAGTCTGGAGGCCGAGCCGGAAGACCTGGCCATCGGCCCCGCCTATGTGCTGTACAAGGTGCTGGACCGGGTGGTGGACACCTACCTGCAGGTGGTGGCCGCCTTCGATGATGACATCGACGAGGTGGAAGAGGACATCTTCAGCGTCCACGGCACCACCGGTATCGATCGGGTGTACAACCTCAAGCGTGAGCTGATCGAGTTCAAGCGGGCCGTGGTGCCGCTCTCCCTGCCCCTGCAGGCACTGGCCACCCGCAGCTATCCGGTGGTTCCCGACGAGGTACGCGCCTATTTCCGCGAGGTGGCAGACCACCACACGGATGCCCGCGAATCGATCCTGTCCTTCGACGAAGTGCTCTCCACGATCCTGCAGGCCGGTCTGGCCCGGGTCTCGGTGGCGGACAACCAGGACATGCGGCGCCTCTCGGCGATCGTCGCGATCCTGGCGGTGCCCACCACGCTGGGCGCCGTCTACGGCATGAACTTCGACAACATGCCGGAGCTGCACTACCGCTACGGCTACTACGTCGTCCTGGTGGCGATGGTGGTGGGCATGATCGCCGCCTATGCCTACTTCCGCCGACGCCGCTGGCTCTGAGTGCCCAGCCGGTCATCCGGCCCGGCACGGGAGTCATCCGAGGGGGAACGGGAGCGCCTCAGCCCTTCTTGCGCTGACCCAGCACCTGCAGCACCGAGCCCAGCCCCTGGTGGCCCATCCCCTCGAAGATTCGTCGCTCCGTGAGGCGGACGTCAAGATCAAGTCCGGGCCAGTCCGCGAGCACCCGCTCCCGGGTCATCAGCACCTGCTCGTCGCTGGGGCCTCCGGTGCCCAGGGTCAGCTGCGCGGGCGTGTAGGCCTCCATGATCAACTTCCCCTGCGGGGCGAGTCGCTCGGTCAGGGTCTGGGCCACGGACTGCCGCAGCTGGGGCTGCAGGTGCAGGAAGATCCACACGATGCCATCCCACGGGCCCTGCGCGGCGGGCTCGTCGAGCCAGGTGGCCAGGTCTCCGACGTGTGCGTCCACGCTGACATTGCGCTCGATCGCCAGGTCCTTGGCCTTGTTCACGCCCACCACGGACAGGTCGACGGTGGTGACGTGGTGGCCCTTCTGCGCGAGCCAGACACCATTGCGCCCCTCCCCATCGCCGAGCACCAGCAGACGACTCTCGCGACGCAGCATCACCTCGGCCGTGACCAGGAAGTCATTGGGCCGGTAGCCGTAGTAGTTGTTCGGGTGCGAGTAGCGGGCATCCCACAGCTCGCGCTGGGCGTCGGCTTGCGTCACTGCTGGCCCTCCCCACCCTGCTGGTCATAGCGGTCCGGCTCTCCCACCTGGCCCTGCTGGTTGGTGGGGCCCTGCTGGTTGGTGGGGGTAGGGGGCCAGGGCGTCGGGGAGACGGGCTGCAGTGGGGCCTGCCCCAGCGCCTCACGGGCCTGGTGCACGACGGTGCTCTCGCCCAGCACTTCATAGCGGGTGGCGACGATGGCCTGGACGGACTGGAAGTCGCGCTGCCCACCGGTCATCGCGTAGCCCAGGCCGGCGGTCAGCACGCTGACGCCGACGCCGATCAGCACACCCATCAGCAGCGACTGCGTGAGCGGGATGGCGGTCATGAACAGGCTCAGCACGAAGCCGATGAACAGGCCGCTGCCCAGACCCGAGATGGCGCCCTGCGCGATCACCTTGCCAAGGGTGAGACGCCCCAGGACGCGCTCCACCTGCTTCAGGTCGGTGCCCACGATGCACAGGTTCTGCACCGGGAAATTCTTGTCGGCCAACAGGTCGACGGCACGCTGGGCCTCTGCGTAGCTGGGATAGGTGGCCACCGACATCGGGTACTTGAGCGGCATCACCGTCGCGGCCGCCTGCATGCGGGAAGACATGCCGTCCACCCTACCGGCGTCCACCGACACCAGACGCAAGCGCGGAGGTCCGCACGTCGAAGGGCAGCAGTCTCAGACCCGAGCGCCGATCTTGGCCAGCGTCGCGCGGGCCACCGCGAGCCCCGCGCCGTCCACCATCTCGTCGTCGACGACGATGGCGCCGACCGCTCCCCCGGCCTCGGCCGTGGCGTGTCGGTACTCCTCGACGATCCGCCGGGCGCGCTCCACATTCTCGGCGGGCGGCGTGTAGATCTCGTTGCCGGCCTCCACCTGCGAGGGGTGCAGCACCCACTTTCCGTCGTAGCCCAACGCCGCGGAACTCATCGCGGAGGTGCGGAAGCCGTCCAGGTCACGGATGCCGACGAAGGGTCCGTCGATCGCCTGCAGCCCGTGCGCCCGGGCCGCCACCAGCATCTGCATCTGCACGTGGTGGAAGGCGTCGCCCGCATAGCCTGGCGGCTGCGAACCGACGTTGAGGGTCTGCATGCCCATGCTGGCCATCCAGTCGCCGGGGCCATAGACCAGGCTCTCCGTGCGGGGGCTGGCGGCGGCGATCTCCACGACGTGCAGCAGGCCGCGCGCCTCCTCAATCTGCAGCTCGAGCCCGATCCGGCCCACCGGCAGCCCGGCGGCCTGCTCGGCCTGGGTGAGCACCAGGTCCAGGGCCTTCACCTGGTCTGCATCGGTCACCTTGGGCAGCACGATGCAGTCGACGTGCGCACCGGCACCGGAGACCACTTCCACGACGTCCATCGTGGTCCAGGGCGTGGACCAGTCGTTCACGCGATAGGTGACCGTGGGGGCCTGCCAACCCTGCGGGTCGTTCAGGGCGTCGACGATCCGCTGCCGAGAGGCCTCCTTGACCGGCGGGGCCACCGCGTCCTCCAAGTCCAGGAAGACAGCATCGACGTCCATCTGCCGACTCTTGGTGATGAAACGGTCGCTGGATCCGGGGACGGCGAGGATGGTGCGCCGGGCGCGTACTGGTCTGGTCACGCATCCACCCTAGACGGCCCCCGCGAGTGCCGGGCAGGGTCTTGCGGGGACGGGTTAGATTTGCCGGGTGAGCGTCTCCTCGTCGGCAGTCTTCATCTCCCGCATCCAGGGGCTTCCCGTGCTCGACGCCTCGGGAGACCAGGTGGGCCGGGTGCGCGATGTGGTCATCCAGCTGCGCACCCAGGGCCGCGCGCCACGTGTGAAGGGCCTGGTCGTGGAGCTCTTTGCCCGCCGCCGCATCTTCGTCCCCATGCCCCGGGTCCGAGCCATCGACGCCACCCAGATCGCGATCGAGGGCCAGGTGGACACCCGACGCTTCGGCAAGCGGGATGCCGAGACCCTGGTGGTGGACGAGCTCTTCGACCGCACGGTGAACCGCCGTGATGCCCGTAGGGCCGCCATCTACGACGTGTCGATGCGCCCCACCCGGGCCCGCGAGTGGGAGGTGGACGACGTCGCCCTGCGTGAGGTGACCACCACCGGGCGCTTCGGCATCGCCAAGCGGGGCGCCACCACGATCGTCGACTGGTCGGAGATCCCGAACCTGGTGCTGAACGCCGCCCAGGTCAACGACAACATGATCGCCCGCATGGTGGACATGAAGCCGGCCGACATGGCCCGCGAGCTGCACGACATGGCACCGGAGCGACGCGCCGAGATCGTCGAGCAGCTGGACGACGAGCAGCTGGCCGATGCCCTGGAGGAGCTGCCCGAGGACGAGCAGGTGGAGCTGCTCACGGCGCTGGACACCGAACGCGCCGCCGACGTGCTGGAGGAGATGAATCCCGACGACGCAGCCGACCTGATCAAGGAACTGCCGACGGAGATGGCCGAGGACCTGCTGCAGCGCATGGAGCCCGAGGATGCCGCCGACGTGCGCGAGCTGATGATCTACGCCGACCTGACCGCCGGCGGCATGATGACGCCCGAGCCGGTGATCCTGGCCCCCGACGCGACCGTGGCCGAGGCCCTGGCGAAGGTGCGCGACGAGGAACTGACCCCGGCCCTGGCCTCGATGGTCTTCATCTGCCGTCCGCCGCTGGACACGCCGTCGGGACGTTTCCTGGGGTTGGTGCACACCCAACGCCTGCTTCGGGAGCCTCCCTCCCTGATGGTCTCCGGGATGGTCGACGACGGGCTGGAGCCGCTGCGTCCGCACAGCGACCTGGCCGAGGTGAGCCGCTACTTCGCCACCTACAACCTGGTGGCGGCACCGGTGGTCAATGACGAGAACCAGCTGGTGGGGGCGGTGGCGGTCGACGACCTGCTGGACCACATGCTGCCCGAGGACTGGCGTGGCGACCAGATGGACGGCGAGGACGAGGCGGTGACCCGTGGCTGAGCGTGAGCGGCTGAACACGCCGGGAGACCGACGTCGACACCTCTTCCCCAAGGTGGAACTGGACCCGGACTCCTTCGGCCGGTTCGCCGAATGGGTGGCCCGCTTCATGGGCACCGCCAAATTCCTGGTCTGGATGACCATCGTGGTGATCCTGTGGGTCACGCTGAATGTCGTCAGCATCTGGCACTGGAAGTGGGACCCCTATCCCTTCATCCTGCTCAACCTGTTCTTCTCCACCCAGGCCTCCTATTCCGCGCCGCTGATCCTGTTGGCGCAGAACCGGCAGGAGGCCCGCGATCGGTTGACCATGGAGGAGGACCGCCGCGTGGCGGCCCAGAGCCGTGCCGACATGGACTTCCTGGCCCGCGAGATCGCGGCCCTGCGGATGAACATGGGTGAGGTTGCCACCCGCGACTATGTTCGTGGTGAGCTGCGCAGCAGCCTGCGCGAGTTGTTGTCCGAGCTGGAACGCGATGATGCCGCCGAGGACGAGCAGCGCAAGGAGTCCTGGCTGCGTGAGCAGCGGGGCAAGGACCGGCGATGAGCCGGCCCGGGAGCTGGGACCGGCGATGAGCCGGCCCGGGAGCTGGGACCGGCGATGAGCCGCCGCATGATTTGCAATACGAGAACCTGAGGAAAAGACTCGAGACATGAGCCAAGAGAATCCGCTGCTGGGCCAGATCCGCGCCGCCCTGCACACCGTCGACGATCCGGAGATCCACCGCCCCATCACCGAGCTGGGGATGGTCGACGACGTCACCGTCGACGACGCCGGCGTGGCGCGCATCCGCATCCTGCTGACCGTCTCGGGGTGCCCGATGCGCAACACCATCGACACCGAGGTCCGCAAGGCCGTCGGGGCCGTCGAGGGCGTCAGCGACGTCCAGCTGGAGATGGGGGTGATGGACGACGAGCAGCGCGCCGCCCTGAAGCAGACGCTGCGGGGCGGACAGCCCGAGCGGGAGATCCCGTTCGCGCAGCCCGGCAACCTCACCCAGGTCATCGCCGTGGCCTCCGGCAAGGGAGGTGTGGGCAAGAGCTCCATCACGGTGAACCTGGCCACCGCCCTGGCCAACATGGGCAAGAGTGTCGGCATCCTCGACGCCGACATCTACGGCCACTCGGTGCCCGACATGCTGGGTCTGGGCGAGGCCAAGCCCACCCCGGTGGACGACATGATCATGCCCGTGCCCAGCATGGGGATGAAGGTGATCAGCGTCGGCATGCTGAAGCCGGACCGTGACCAGGTGATCGCCTGGCGCGGACCGATCCTGGACCGCGCCCTGCACCAGTTGCTCACCGACGTGTACTGGGGTGACCTGGACTACCTGGTGCTGGACCTGCCGCCCGGCACCGGCGACGTGGCCATGAGCCTGGGCCAGAAGATCCCCAACAGCGAGGTGATCGTCGTCACCACCCCGCAGCAGGCCGCCAGTGAGGTGGCCGAGCGCGCCGGCACCATGGCCGCGATCATGCAGCAGCGCGTGATCGGCGTGGTGGAGAACATGAGCTATCTGGAGGTCACCAGCCCCAGCGACGGCCACACCTTCCGCGTCGACCTGTTCGGCACCGGTGGTGGTCAGAAGGCCGCCGACGCGCTGAGCGAGCGCTTGGGCTATGAGATCCCCGTCCTGGCCCAGATTCCGCTGGAGCAGGAATTGCGTGAGGGTGGCGACGCCGGTGCGCCGATCGTGGTGAACCAGCCCGATTCGGCCTCGGCCAAGGCCCTGCAGGCCCTGGCGGAGAAGATCGTCGGGCGCAAGCGCGGCCTGGCCGGCAAGCAGCTGGGAGTGACCCCGGTCTGACGGATCGACGGGCCTGTCCTTGCCGTGGTGGTGCTGGCTTCACCGGGGCGAGGACAGCCCGTTCGGCTTCCGGCTCGCCCACTGGCGGGCTAGGTTGCGTCGACGTCCCAGGGCACCGGCACCGCGCCCGAGGCCACCTCGTCGTAGTGACTGGCGCTCTCGAACTCGTGGCGTACGTCCTCACCGAGCATCCGGGCGTCGCGGACACTGCCGTCCAGGTCCGTGCGCACCTCCGAGAGGTCCGACTTGATGTCGTCGATGTCTGCCTGGAGCTCGTCCAGCAGGTGCTTCTGCACGAAGTTCTTGGGGTTCAGGTCCCGCAGCTCCAGGTCTGCGTACTGCGGGCCGAGCTCTGCCCGCAACTGGTCCTGGGCATTGTTGGCGATGTTGCGCAGGAAGTGGATCACGCGGGCGGCCTTGCGGCTCAGCTCCGGAACCTTCTCGGGCCCGAACATGATGATGGCCAGCACCACCAGGGTGATGATCTCGGGAAGGCCAAAGCTGGGCACGTGGTCAGCCTAGTCGGGGGCGGGGGCGGTGGCCAATGGGGCGTCGCGCCCTCAGCGGCCGCGTTCCCCGGTCAGGGTCTGCAGACCAAGCCGGACCCGCTCGTCGACGCCCTCGCCGGTCACCGGTTCCTCGTGCGGGAAGGCCTGGGCGGCCACCTGCGCGGCACCTCGACTGCTGGCCTGCATGCAGAAGACCCATTCGCCGGACTGCCAGTGCAGGGTGCACTCGTCCTCGCCGGGGCGGGCCTGTTCCAGGCGGCCGTGCTGCTGCACGACGACCACCTGCTGCCGACCGAAGCCGTAGCGGGTCTGCGCCACCGTGGTGCCCGTCGGGGTGTCCACGGCCAGCTGGACCAGGGGGAGGCCCAGCACCTGGGCGGGACACTGCACCTGGGATGGGCACTGGTCCAGCCTGCGCTGCACCAGTCGACGTTCCGCCAGCGCGCCGATGGAGACCGACGAGGCCACCGGCGTGGCCATCGAACTGCCGAGCTCGCCCACATTGACCTGGCCTGCTTGGTCATCCTCGGAAGCCAAGGAGGCTGCCTCCCCCAGACTCGGGAATCCGGCGCCGCTGGCGTCCAGATCCGCGATCACCGGGAGCTCCGGCGCCAGCAGGGTCAGCCCGCCCAGGGCACCCACCACACCCGCCGTGGCCATCGACAGTCCGGCCAGGGCACGGTTGCGGCGGCGACGACGAAGGCTCGGCAGTTCACCGTCGCGCTCCGGCGCCAACCACAGTTCACGGTCGGCCTCGTCCCCGGCAATCGCCACCAGGCGATCCGCCAGGTGTCCGGGAGCCGGCGCCGGATCACTGGTCCGCGCGGCCAGGTACAGCACGGAGCTCACCCGGTTGATCTCCCGCAGCTCGTCACGGCAGGGATGGCAGTCCACCAGGTGGCCCGCCACCTGGTCCCGACGCCAGTCCGGCAGGGCCTGGTCCGCATAGGCGGTCAGGTCCCGACGAATCCCCCGACAGATCCTCGTCTCCACCGGCGTCACATCCCCGGCGCAACCAGGTGCTCGTCGCGGCTGGCGCTGACCCCCAGGTAGCGCTCACGGTCAGGGGTGGGACGGCGATGTTCCAGCGCGGTGCGCAGTTGGGAACGGCCCCGGTGGATGCGGCTGCGCACGGTGCCCACCTTCACGTCCAGCACCTGCGCGATCTCGTCATAGCTGAGGCCCTCGATGTCGCACAGCACCACGCACACGCGGTATTCCGGCGAGAGCGCGGCCAGGGCGGCGGCGACGTCGGCGTCCATGCTGGCCTCGTCGAAGAGTTCGCCGGGCGACGGCTGTTCCTCGACGACGCGCTCGCTGGCGTCGGCCATCGGATCGATCCGGATGCGCTGCTTGCGGCGTGCGCCGTCCAGGAAGAGGTTGGTGGTGATGCGGTGCAGCCAGCCCTCGAGGGTGCCGGGGGTGAAGGTGTGGATGGAGCGGAAGACCCGGACGAAGACGTCCTGGGTGAGGTCCTCGGCGTCGGGGCGATTGCCGGTCAGGCGCAGGGCCAGTCGGTAGACCTGGTCGGAATGGTCACGGACCAGTTCCTCCCAGGTGGGCGGCGTCCATTCCTGCTCGGCCACCGGGGCCGGCTGACGCTTGCTCTTGAACATCCTGCTCCCTCCGTCGCCCTCCATGAGAGCCCACCGTGCCGTGCGGGGACCGCGACGACACTGCCGGTTCACTCCCAGCGAACCCACCACCACGACGAGATGGCAGGAGAGCCGTCCGGGCGAACGCTTCACCCTCACAACGTCCGGGAGCCCCCAAGGGTTCCCGGACGCGGAAGACTCACAGCTTTCACAGGTCGGCAACGTCCAGCAGGGCCGCAAAGGCTGCCTGCTCGGCCTCGGTTGCCTCCGGCAGCGGGGCCCGCAGACCCCCCACCGGGAAGCCCTGGTGGGCCAGCCCGGCCTTGACCAGCATCACGCCCTGGGTGGCGAAGACCCCGGTGTAGACGGGCAGCAGCGCCTGGTGCAGGGCCAAGGCCTCATCCATCCGCCCGGCCACGAAGGCGTCGATCATCTGCCGGGTCCGGCGCCCGGTGAAGTGCGTCGAGGTGCCCACCACGCCCACGCCGCCCACGGCCAGCAGCGGCAGCGTCATCGCGTCATCACCGGAGTAGTAGGCCAGGGTGGTCTCCGCGATCACCCGCGAGGACGCCGCCAGATCGCCCTTCGCGTCCTTGACGCCCACGATGTTCGGGTGGTTGGCCATGTCCACCAGCGTCGCCGACTCGATCTGCACGCCGGCCCGGTGCGGGATGTCGTAGGCCAGAATCGGCAGCTCCGTGGCATCGGCCACGTCCAGGAAATGACGCAGGATCCCGCGCTGCGGGGGCTTGGAGTAGTAGGGGGTCACCACCAGCAGGCCGTCGGCGCCAGCCTCGTCGGCCTGGCGCGCCAGCTGGATGGTGTGCGCCGTCTCGAAGGTGCCCACACCCGCCACCACCTGGGCACGCTCCCCCACCTCCTCGACGACGGCCGCCACCAGGGCCCGCTTCTCGTCGTCGCTGGTGGTGGGTGACTCGCCCGTGGTGCCGTTGACGACCAGGGCGTCATTGCCCTGCTCGTCCACCAGTCGGGCGGCGAGCTGCCGGGCCCGGGGCAGGTCAACCTGTCCGTCCGCCGTGAACGGGGTGACCATGGCGGTCAGCACCCGTCCGAAGATCGGCTCGGCCAGTTCGTCAGCCTGGGCTTCCATGTCGTCGTCCATCACGCCTCGTCAATCATGATCATCGGGTGGCCTGCAATGCCCCAATCCTAGGCCCCGGGCGGCAGTTCGGTCTCGGACCACAGCATCCGAACATCCCCGCACCCAGGTCAGTCCGCCCTCCAGTGCTACCTGAGGCTTCCGGCGGTGGCGACGCCCCGCTTCGGTAGTCTGTCAGCCGTGAGCCAGCCGAACACCCCGAACCAGACCTCCCCCGCGGCGCTCGACGCCCGCTCGTGGGACCACGCCGAATCCTTCGTGCAGCCCGGTGACGTGCTGCGCGACGCCCGAGACAAGGCCGTCGAGCTCGGCCTTGCGCCCATCAGCACGGGCAGCATCACCGCCCTGCGCTTCATCGCCCGCCTGGTGCAGGCCCGCGCCGTCGTCGAGATCGGCACCGGCACGGGCGTCTCCGGACTGGCCATCTTCGAGGGCATGGGCCAGGAGGGAATCCTCACCTCCATCGATCCCGAGCCGCAGCGTCAGGATGCCGCCCGCCAGGAATTCCGCGCCGCCGGCATCCCGAGCAATCGTTTCCGCCTGATCGCCGGCATCCCGCTGGACGTGCTGCCCAAGCTGCGTGACGGCGCCTACGACATGGTCTTCATCAACGGTGACAAGCTCGAGTACGTGGAGTACGTCGCCCAGGCCCTCCGCCTGCTGCGCCACGGCGGCGTCGTCGTGCTCAACGATGCGCTCTGGAAGGGTCTGGTGGCCAACCCGGACAATGAGGACGACGAGACGCTGATCATCCGCGAGGCGCTCGCCGCAGTGGCCGAGACGGAGGAGTTCACCTCCATGCTGTTGCCCGTCGGCAACGGGCTGCTCGCCGCGATCAAGGCCTGAGCGCCGCCTCCGCCAAACGTCGGGACCAGACGCCGAAACACCAGGCACCCAACACCACGACGGGGCCGGGTGCGATCCAGCTGGATCGCGCCCGGCCCCGTCGTCTGTCGGCGGTTCTGGACGCGCTCGGCTCAGAGGTCGAGCGGCGGGATCTGGATACCCTTGCCCACCACCGTGATGCCACCAGCGCTCACGGTGAAGCCACGGGCACGGTCGTACTCATGGTTCACACCGATCTCCACGCCATCGGGGACGATGACGTTCTTGTCGAGGATGGCGTTGTGGACCACCGCATTGCGGCCGATGCGGACGCCCGACATCAGGATCGAGCTGTCGACGCGCGCCCACTTCTCGATGCGCACGTCCGGGCTCATCACGGTGCGGTCCACGTCGCCACCGGAGATGATGCAGCCGGGCGAGACGATCGAGTCCTCGGCATTGCCGCGCATCGTGAACTTGGCACCCGGCGCCTGCACCTGGGTGGTCCAGATGGGCCACTGGGAGTTGTACAGGTTGAACTGGGGCACGACGCTGACCAGGTCCATGTGGGCCTCGTGGTAGGCGTCGATCGTGCCCACATCGCGCCAGTAGTCGCGATCCTCGTCGGTGGCGCCGGGGACGACATTCTCACGGAAGTCGTAGACCTGCGCCTCACCCTTGGCGACGAAGGACGGGATGATGTCGCCACCCATGTCGTGACCGGCATTGGGGTTGGCGGCGTCAGCCTCCAGGGCGTCGATGAGCGCCTCGGTGCTGAAGATGTAGTTGCCCATGGAGGCGAAGGACTCGTCGGGCGAATCGGGCAGGCCGGGCGGATCGGCCGGCTTCTCCAGGAACTGCTTGATCTTGCCGCCGTCCTCGGCATCGATGATGCCGAAGGCGTGGGCCTCGGAACGCGGAACCCGGATGCCTGCGACGGTGCACTGCAGCCCGGACTCGATGTGGGCGTCGAGCATCTGGCTGACGTCCATCCGGTAGATGTTGTCGGCCCCGAAGACGACGATGTAGTCGGGGTTCTCGTCACGGATGAGGTTCATCGACTGGTAGATGGCGTCGGCGCTGCCCTGGTACCACTGCGGCCCCAGGCGCTGCTGCGCCGGCACCGGGGTGACGTAGTTGCCGAGCATCGTCGACATCCGCCAGGTCAGCGAGATGTGACGGTCAAGGGAGTGGGACTTGTACTGGGTCAGCACGCAGATCTGGCGCAATTCCGAGTTGGCCAGATTGGACAGCACGAAGTCGATCAGGCGGTACGTACCCCCGAACGGCACTGCTGGCTTTGCACGGTCGGCGGTGAGGGGCATGAGTCGCTTGCCCTCACCTCCGGCGAGAACGATGGAGAGCACCTTAGGTCTTGTGGACATACCCAAAACCTATGGCGTGACAAGGTCTTTCGACAAGCATTCGACAGGAGTTGCCATCGGTTGTTGGACGATCCTTCATTCAGTTGTCCAAGTGTGGCGTATTGCACTGACAAGCCATTGTGGCCGGCGCGCGGCTGTGGAAGCATCGGGTCATGCGCGTATCCATCCTCACTCGTGAGTACCCACCGTCCGTCTACGGAGGAGCCGGCGTGCATGTCGCCCAGCTCGTCCCCCAGCTGCGCAAGTTCATCGACGTCGATGTCCAGTGCATGGGCGAGCCGCGCGACGGTGCCACCGCCCACGCCGAGAACTACCCCGCCGGTGCCAATGCCGCACTGCGCGTCTTCGGCGCCGACCTCTCGATGGTGGCGGCCGTCCCCGAGGACGTCGAACTGGTCCACTCGCACACCTGGTACGCCAACCTGGCCGGCCACCTGACCGGCCTCTTCCGCGACGTGCCGCACGTGGTCAGCGCGCACTCGCTGGAGCCCGACCGGCCGTGGAAGGCCGAGCAGCTCGGCGGCGGCTACCGCCTCAGCTCGTGGGCCGAGCGCACCGCCTACAACGGCGCCGATGCCGTCATCGCCGTGAGCGAGGGCATGAAGAAGGGAATCCTGGCGGCCTACCCGGAGCTGGAGCCGGAGAAGATCCACGTCGTGCTGAACGGCATCGATCCGGAGGAGTTCAAGCCGGACACGAACACCGACGTGTGCGAGCGGATCGGGATGGACCCCACCAAGCCGTCGGTGGTCTTCGTGGGCCGCATCACCCGTCAGAAGGGCCTGGTGCACCTGGTGCGCGCCGCCCAGCACCTGGACCCGGAAACCCAGCTGATCCTGCTGGCCGGTGCCCCGGACACCCCGGAGATCGCCGAGGAGTTCAACCAGGCCTTCGGCGCGGTCAAGGAGAGCCGCGGCGGCGGGGTGGTCTGGGTGCAGGAGATGCTGCCCCGCGCCAGCGTGCGTCAGGTGATGAGCAATGCCACCGTCTTCGCCTGCCCGTCGATCTACGAGCCGCTGGGCATCGTGAACCTCGAGGCCATGGCCACCGAGACCGCCGTGGTGGCCAGCGCCGTGGGCGGCATCCCGGAGGTGGTCGTCGACGGTGAGACCGGCTTCCTGGTGGACTACGATCCGGCCCGAGCCGACGATGCCGACTACATCGCGGCCTTCGAGCAGACCTTCGCGGACCGGATCAACGAGCTCACCCGCGATCCGGACCGCGCCGAGGCCTTCGGCAAGGCTGGCCGTCAGCGCTGCATCGACAAGTTCAGCTGGGAGACCATCGCACAGCAGACCGTCGACGTCTACCGGGCGGCCATCGATCGCCACGCTGCCCGCAGCGCCGGCTGACCCGTCACCCGGAACACAGAAACGGCGTGTCCCCCTGGGGGACACGCCGTTTGCGTCTGGTGCCCCTGCACGTGCAGGGGCGAAGGGACATTCAGCCCACGATCTCCTGCAGGCACTTGAGCAGGTCCTCGGCCTCGGTGGCGTTGAGCTCGACCACGAGACGGCCTCCGCCGTCCACGGGAACACGCATCACGATGCCACGGCCTTCCTTGGTGACCTCCATGGGACCATCACCCGTTCGGGGCTTCATTGCAGCCATTGCGCTTCCTCATCTCTTCGACGGCTTTTCACCCATTATTCCGTATTCCGGCAAACAACCCCACTTCACACCCGCGGGGTGGTGTCCTACGGGAGGTTGGATTCATCGTCCAGGGTCCGGCGACGCGGTGCGGCGGGAGCCTCGTCGAGCTGCTCAATGAGCCGTGCCAGCAGCAGGTCGACGTCGCGCATCGAGTAGCCGCGGGGCACCACGTCGAAGCGGACCTCGCGCAGGTCGTCGGCGCTGATGGGTCCGGGACCGGGCAGCCGGGAGTGCTGCTCGTCGGGCAGTTCCGGCATGGAACCCCACCGTCCGGAACCCACCACGAAGGCCGCCCCCAGGATCGCCACCACCACCAGTGCCAGGAACCACGTCATGCGCCCATCGTGGCACAGGGGTCAGCCATCGGCCCCGAGGACGTGCTCGACGGCCTGCACTTCGTCGTCGGTCACCAGGAAACGGTCCAGGTCCGACTCGTGGATGTAGCCCTCGGCCAAGCACCGCTCGCGCAGCCAGCCCACCAGGCCGGTCCAGTAGTCGCTGCCAAAGAGCACCACGGGGAAGTCCTGCACCTTGCCGGTCTGCGCCAGGGTGAGCGCCTCGAAGAGCTCGTCGAAGGTGCCCAGACCGCCCGGCATCACGATGAAGCCCTGCGCATACTTCAGGAACATCACCTTGCGGACGAAGAAGTAGCGGAAGTTGATGCCCAGGTTGACGTGCGGATTCATCGACGCCTCGAAGGGCAGCTCGATGCCCAGGCCGACGGAGGTTCCTCCGGCCTCGTCGGCGCCCTTGTTGGCGGCCTCCATGATGCCGGGGCCACCACCGGTGATCACCGCGTGCCCGCGCCGCACCAGTTCCGCCGCCATCCGCTCGGCGGCGGCCCAGTGCGGCGAATCGGGCCGGGTCCGGGCCGAGCCGAAGATGCTGATCGCCGGGCCCAGTTCGGCCAGAGCGTCGAAGCCCTCGACGAATTCCGACTGGATGCGCATGGTCCGCCACGGGTCGCTGTGCGCCCAGGAGGTGTCATTGCCGCCGGCCAGGAGGCGCTGGTCCGTGGTGGAGTCGGCGCCCTGGTGGTCGCGCCGGACCACCGGGCCCTGCACGATCCGGTCGCCGGGGCCGGGGGCATTGTCATAGGGGGCATTGCGGTGCGGGCTCATGGGATTCTCCTTGGGTCCGGTTGGGTCTTGCCTGGGGTCATTGCGGCTGTCCTGCAGGCTGCAACCAGCGACGCAGTGCAGCGGCACAGGTGTGCAGGTCCTCGACGGGGCAGAACTCGTCGTCGGTGTGGGCCCGGCTCGGGTCGCCCGGGCCGAAGTTCACTGCGGGGATGCCCAGCGCGCTGAACCGGGCCACATCGGTCCAGCCGTACTTGGGGCCCGGGGTACCCCCGACGGCGTCGACGAAGTCCCGGGCCATCGGCAGGTGCAGGCCCGGGCGGGCGGCCGGCGAGAGGTCAACCCAGTCGAGCTCGAAGCCGTCGAAGAGCCGCTCCATCACCGCTCGGGCCTCGATGACCTCCCTGTCCGGGGCATAGCGGTAGTTGACGTGCACCCGGCACTCGTCGGGGATGACATTGCCGGCCACTCCCCCGCTGACCTGCACGGCATTGAGGCCCTCCCGGTAGGCCAGCCCGTCCACCTCGATGGTGCGCTGCTCGAAGCCGACGATCCGCTCCAGGACATGGCGCAGATCGTGGATGGCGTTGTGCCCCATCCAGCCGCGGGCACTGTGCGCGGCCACCCCTCGGGTGGAGACCCAGAAGCGCAGCGTCCCCTGGCAGCCGCCCTCCACCAGGGCTCGGGTGGGTTCCATCAGGATGGCGAAATCGGCCTGCACCAGCTCCGGGTGGGCGTCGGCGGTCAGCCCCAGTCCGTTCAGCGGACCGGAGACCTCCTCGTTGTCGTAGAAGATCCAGGTGACGTCATGGCGGGGCTGGCGCAGTTCTGCGGCAAGCTGCAGCGCGACGGCGACGCCGCCCTTCATGTCGCAACTGCCGCGGCCGTGGATGCGCTGCTCCCCGTCGGTGGTGCGCAGCTGGCTGGGCAGGTTCCCGGCCACCGGCACCGTGTCCAGGTGCCCGGCCACCACCACGCGCTGGGGCCGGTCCAGCTCGGTGCGTGCCACGACGGTATTGCCCAGACGGGTGACGTGCAGGTGTGGCTGCCGCTCCAGCGCCCGCTCCACCAGGTCTGCCAGCTGCTGCTCATTGCCGCTCACGGATTCGACGTCGACCAGTGCCCGCAGCAGGGTGGGCAGGGGCTGCTCGAGATCCAGGGCGTCCATGGCGCCGAGACTAGCGCGTGAACAGCACCAGGCAGATGGCGATGTAGTGGCACACGGCCGCCAGCACCGTGCAGCTGTGGAAGATCTCGTGGAAGCCGAAGGTGCTGGGCCACGGGTTGGGGCTCTTGCGGCCGTAGACCACGGCGCCGACGGAGTAGATGAGTCCACCCAACGCGATCAGGAAGACCACCCAGGGGCCGCCCGCCTGCCAGAACTGCCCCAGCCAGCCCACCGCCGCCCACCCCATCGCCAGGTAGAGCGCGACGTAGAGCCAGCGGGGGGCACTGATCCAGAAGACCCGGAAGAGCACACCAGCCAGGGCGCACAGCCAGATCATGGTCAGCAGGATGCGCAGGCTCCGCCCGTGCAGCATGCCGACGGCCAGCGGGGTGTAGCTGCCCGCGATGAAGACGAAGATGTTCGCGTGGTCCACCCGTCGGAAGACCGCGAGGGTGCCCGGCGACCAGGTGCCCCGGTGGTAGAAGGCGGAGTTGCCGAACAACAGCACGGCGCTCAGGGTGTAGACGACGCTCGCCAGCCGCTCGTCGAGCTGCGGGGCGAAGGCGACCAGCAACAGGCCGGCGACGAGCACGATGGGCGCAAAGACCTGGTGCTGCCACCCGCGCAGTCTCGGTTTGACGCGGTCGACGAGGTCCTCGACCGTCTCGCGCAGGTGATCGCCCCTGGAGCTCTCCGCGGTTCGCATGGAACCTACGCTAGCGTAGGTTAGAGCCTGCTGAGACCACCCCGCCCAAATTCCGCACCGAGTGCCCCTGACAGCCGCAAGCACTAGTCTGGAAAGCATGAACCGGCTGGATCGCCTCACCGAGACACTCGACAGGATGCATCCGTCGGGCCTGCTCTACAGCACCTACGAGACGCGTCTGATCGCCGAGATCGACAAGGATCGACTGCCCCGCCACGTCGCCGTCCTGGCCGACGGGAATCGCCGTTGGGCCCGGATGAATGCCCCGGACCAGCCCCTGGTGGCCGGCTACCAGGCAGGCGCGGACAAGCTCAAGGACTTCGTCGGCTGGTGCGACGCCGCAGGCATCGAGGTGGTCACCCTCTGGGTGCTCAGCCCGGACAACCTCAAGCGCTCCACCGACGAGGAGGTGCGCCCCCTGCTCGGCGTGATCGAGCAGCTGGTGGTGGACCTGGCCGACGACGGCCGCTGGCCGGTGCAGGCGGTGGGAGACATGTCACTGCTGCCCCCGGAGATGGCCGCCACACTCGAGCGAGCCCGCCAGCACAGCGCGCAGAACGAGGGCATGGTGGTCAACGTGGCAATCGCCTACGGCGGCCGCCACGAGCTGCGCGATGCCGTGCGCTCCCTGCTCAAGGAGGAGGCCGCCAAGGGCCGCACCCTGGAGGAGGTGGCCGAAAGCCTGGAGATCGACCACATCGGCGGACACCTCTACACCAAGGGCCAGCCGGACCCGGATCTGATCATCCGCACCTCGGGCGAGCAGCGCCTCTCGGGATTCCTGATGTGGCAGAGCGCCCACAGCGAGTTCTACTTCTGTGAGGCCCTGTGGCCGGATTTCCGACGGGTGGACTTCCTGCGCGCCCTGCGCTCCTTCAGCCAGCGCGAGCGCCGCTTCGGACGCTGATCCCCCCAGCCGCGCACGCGGGGGCCCGTCAGCCAGCCGCGCTCAGCAGCGCGTCCACAGTGGGGTCTTGAGCTCGGTGTAGTCCGTGGTCGGCTCCAGGCAGACCTCACCGCGGCAGACATGGGCCGTGGCCTGCCCGTCTCGCGCCTCGCGCCCGTCGAAGAGGTGACCGAAGCCATCGGTCCCGGCCCGTCCCACCACGATGGCCGAGCCTGCCGGCGCCATCCGGAAGGCGGCGGTGGCCAGCCGGTCGATCCCCTCGGACCCCTCGGGCAGCACCACGACGACCTGGGCCGGGCGAAGCCCCCGGCGCGCATCCTCCAGCACCAGCGCATCGGCCAGCGACCAGCCGGCGAAGCGGGGCTGGTTGGCCACCAGCGGCCAGGTGGTGCGGGCGGCCTGATCGGCCCGCTCCACCAGATCGGGACGGCAGGCCAGCAGGCCCACCAGGCGCAGCGCGGCCACCATGGAGCTGGTGCCCGACGGGGTGGAGTTGTCCGTCAGGTCCCGCGGGCGGGTGAACAGCTCGTCGGTCTGCGCCGCGTCGAAGAATCCACCATCCTCGGCCCCGAACAGGCGCAGGGCCCGCTCCACGAGCCACACGGCGCGCTCCTGCCAGACGGCATCGCCGGTGGCACCCGCCAGCCGGGCCAGTCCCAGCGCAAGGGCCCCATGGTCCTCCGTCACGGCCGGTGACGTGCCGGCCAGACCGTCGCGGGAGGTGCGCACGAAGACATCGGTTGTCTGGTCCACGTGGACCGCCCAGACGGCCTCGGCAGCATCCCGGGCCAGCTCCAACCAGCCGGCCTCACCGAAGACCATCGCGGCCGTCACCAGCGAGTCGATCAGCAGGCCATTCCAGGCCGCCACCACCTTGTCATCACGGCTGGGGCGGAAGCGGTTCTCCCGTTCGGCGCGCAGCTTCTCCAGCACTGCCGTCAGACGCCCCCGGTCCGGTGAGCCGTGCAGCTGCAGCGTGGACAGGCCGTGCTCGAAGGTTCCGGCGTCGTGCACGTGGAAGACCTGGCGGGCCCAGCCGCCGTCCTGCTCCCCCAGCGCGTCCTCCAGTAGCTCGGGATTCCAGACGTAGTAGATCCCCTCGGCCACCATGCCGCGGATGTCGACGCTGTCCGCGTCCAGGCTGGCGGCGAAGGCACCACCGGGGCGGCCCTCGACGGACTCGGTGCGCATCTCGCGCTCCAGCCACTCGACGGTGGAGTAGATGACATGCTCATAGAGCTCGCGCTTGTAGCCGTCGTGGTCGGCGGTGCGCCGCCAGCAACGGGTGTAGCTGCCCAGCAGGAGGGCATTGTCGTAGAGCATCTTCTCGAAGTGCGGCACCACCCAGCCGACGTCGACGGCATAACGGTGGAAACCGCCACCCACCCGGTCATAGAGGCCGCCGCGCGCCATCATCTCGCAGGTGAGCTGGGCCATGTCCAGGCTCGTCGGGTCGCCCTTGACCAGCAGTGCGTCGAGCACCATGGCCGGCGGAAACTTCGGCGCCGTGCCGAAGCCGCCGTGGATCATGTCGTAGTCCTTGCCCAGCAGCTCGAGCGTCTCGCGCGAGCCGGGCACCTGGTCGCTGCTGGTGACCGGGTTCAGTTCCCGCAGCTGGGCGGTGATGCTCTGAGCGGAGCCCAGGACCTCGTCGCGGCGATCCTGCCAGGCACCGGCCAGTGCCTCCAGCACCTGACCAAAGCTCGGCTGGTTGCCGGTGGGCACCGGCGGGAAGTAGGTGCCGGCGAAGAAAGGGTCGCCGTCGGGCGTCAGGAAGACCGTCATCGGCCACCCGCCCTGGCCAGTGAGCGCCTGGGTTGCATTCATCAGGACCGCATCGACGTCCGGATTCTCCTCACGGTCCACCTTCACGCTGACGAAGTTCTCGTTCATCAGCACGGCCGTGTCGTGGTCGTCGAAGCTCTCGTGCGCCATCACGTGACACCAGTGGCAGGCCGCATAGCCCGTGCTCACCAGCAGCGGCAGATCCCGTTCACGGGCTGCGGCGAAGGCCTCGGGCCCCCAGGGGAACCAGTCGACCTCCTGGTGGGCATGCTGCTGCAGGTAGGGACTGGTGGACTCGGCAAGACGGTTCGGCACGCGCCCAGCCTAGCCAAAGCCACGCTGGGCGGACCCGGGACGGCATTCGGGGCGTGCACCGCGTATCCTGCAGCCATGAACCTGATGCTCGCCAGCGGAACGCTCAATCTCATCACCTTCCTGGTGATCGCCAGCTTCATCATCCTGGGTTCCATCAGCCTGCGCCGCCACACCCGCAAGATCGACCCGTCGATCCCCTACGAGGCAGACCTCACCGAGGAGGGTCGCAAGGCCCAGGCCTTCGAGCGCACCACCATCGAGGACTGACCCCCGCCGGTCAGATCTGCCAGTTCTCCGTCGGGTCGTCGGCCTTGACGCCACGCAGGCCCGCGAACAGGTCGTCCTCCGGCAGCGCGGTGGGCACCTGACTGAAGACCAGCTCGAAGTCCTCCGTCGGCCAGACCTGCTGCTGCACCTCGGTGGGGACGGCGAACCACGGACCGTCGGGGTCGATCTGGGTGGCGTGCGCCTTGAGCGCCGCATCACGCACGGGGAAGTACTCCCCGCAGTCGATCCGCGTGGTGATCCGCTTCTCGTACTCGAAGTCCTCCCACTTGGCGAGCCGCTCCACATAGGGCGAGTCGAGGCCCTTCTCGTGCATCGCCGCGTCCAGGGCAGCAAGCCGCAGACGGTGGAAGCCCATGTGGTAGTAGAGCTTCTGCACCTGCCAGGTGGGCCCCAGATTCGCGTGCTGGTTGGGATCACCAGCCTGCTGCACGGCCGCCATCGTCACCTTGTGGCACATGATGTGGTCCGGGTGCGGGTAGCCGCCCTTCTCGTCATAGGTGGTGACGACGTGCGGCCTGAACTCACGGATCAGCCGAACCAGCGGCTGGGCCGCCTGGTCCGGGTCCACCAGGCCGAAGCAGCCGCGCGGCAACGGCGGCAACGGATCCCCTTCCGGGAAACCCGAATCGATGTAGCCGAGCCAGCGCTGCTCGATGCCCAGGATCTCGCGCGCCGTGTCCATCTCCAGGTGGCGGATCGCAGCGATGTCCTGCCAGACCTCGGGCCGGTCCATCTTGGGGTTGAGGACACTGCCCCGCTCCCCTCCCGTGCAGGTGGCCACCATGACCTGCACTCCTTCGGCGACGTACTTGGCCGTCGTGGCGGCACCCTTGCTCGACTCGTCATCGGGGTGGGCGTGCACGTGGAGCAACCGCAGGGGCTCGTTCTCACTGGTCTTGGGCATGGCCACCATTGTGCCGAAGCCCACACCCGTCGTGGGCCGTCAGCCCCACCGTGGACAGCACCGGGCACAATGGGAGCCGTGACCACCGTGACCGACGCCGACCGTGCCCGCATCCAGGACCGCTATGCCGTCCCGCCGTCCCGGCGCAAGCTCTACCTGACGCTGGTGACGGTGCTGAGTCTCGCCCTGGCGGGGTGGCTGGTCTGGGCCGGCGGAACCTCGTCCACCCCGGACGTCACCGCGGACGTGTACGGCTTCCAGGAAACCGGGGAGCACGAGATCGTCGCTGACCTGCGCGTCCAGCGTCGCGATCCCGCCAAACCCGTGATCTGCGTACTGGAGGCCACCGCGGAGAACTTCGTGCGCGTCGGCGAGTACGAGGCGACGATCCCCGGCGGTACCGAGAAGATCACCCGCACCAAGATCCCGGTCAAGACGGTCAATCGCGCCGTGAGCGTGGAGGTGGCGAGCTGCCGGCTGGCCTGAGGTTCTTGGGACAATCTGCCGTCGATGATAGATTTCTCGAATGACTGAGAATGCAACCGACACCGTGTGGCTGACGCAGGAGGCCTTCGACAAGCTCTCCGCCGAGCTTGCACACCTCAAGGGCGATGGCCGCATCGAGGTCTCGACCAAGATCGCGCAGGCCCGCGACGAGGGCGACCTCTCCGAGAACGGCGGCTACCACGCCGCCCGCGAGGAGCAGGGCCAGATGGAGGCCCGGATCACCCAGCTCGAGGACATGCTGCGCCGCGCCCAGGTGGGCGAGGCCCCCAAGACCGGCGAGGCAGCTCCCGGCACCCAGATCACCGTCGCCTACTTCGACGACGAGGACGACACCGACACCTTCCTGCTGGGCTCCCGCGAGGTGATGGGCCTGGACGACTCCGTCGACATGCAGGTCTTCAGCCCGCAGTCGCCGCTCGGCGCCGCCGTGCTGGGCAAGAAGGTGGGCGAGCAGAGTTCCTACGAGGCCCCCAACGGCAAGACGATCGAGATCACCGTCGTGAAGGTGGAGACCTTCCAGGGCTGATCCCCAGCGCCACCACGAGCGCCCCGGTTGCACACGGATCGCGTCCCCCTCCTTGGGGGAGGGGGACGCGATCCGGTGTCCGGGGCCAGTCTGTGTCTGGGGCCGGTCTGTGTCTGGGGCCGGTCTGCGCGGCCGGGAAGGATTCAGCCGCGCAGCAGAGCTGCCGCCTCCGACGGGGAGATCCGGCCCGCTGCGACCTCGGCCAGCACCTCGTCGCGGGTGCGAGGCGTCGGGCCCCGCGATTCGGCGTCCTGGTCTTGCTCGGCTTCGGGCACGGTCGTCATCTCGTCGATGCCGAGACTGGCCAGCAGTGCGCTGAGACGGCCCCGCGCCGTCGGGTAGCTGACCTGCTGGTGCTTGGCCACCTCACGCAGGTTCCCGCGCGAGGCCAGGAAGACCGTGAGCAGCTCCAGCTGCTCCGGCTCCAGTGAGCAGAAGCGGCATCGCTCGAAGCGTCCGCCCAACTCCGTGCCGCACTCGTCGCAGCCCAGGCGCGTGGTCACCAGGTCTGCCGTGCAGACCGGGCAGTGGGCAGGTGCCCGATGCACCGGGTGGTTGTGGTTGCTCATCGCTCATCCTCCGAGTCAGTGCTTGGGTGCCCGTGCCCCTGCTGGCCAGCGGGCGATTCCTCCTGGTTGACGTCCCGCGGGTCCGTGGCCCCGGAGTCCTCCTCCACTCCCTCCTGGCGGACGCTCGCGGCCCCCATCACGACGGTCACGTCCAGCCTTCCGGCTCCCTCGCCCGCCTGGAACTCGTCGAGCGCAGCTCCCCCACCGGGCCAGGCGACCCGCCCCAGCTGGGCATCGGCGTGCACCACCACATTGGCGTCAGCCGTCAGGTCCACCACGGCATTGCCGGACTCCACCCGCACGCGCGATCGGCCACGATCCAGCGGTCCGCCCACGGTGGCACTGCCCGCCTGCACCAGGGCATCGGCCACCTGGTGGACCGATCCAAGATGCGCCCCACCAGCGGTGACCCGCACCCGCCCCAACCAGGGCACATCCTCGGTGGTCAGGCTGCCAGCCGTCACCTCCACGTCGACCGGGATCGAGGGATTGACCCGCAACAGCACCTCACGGCCCAGACCGATCGCCCGCAGGTCATCCAGCCCCAGGTTCTTCAGTCCCCCCAGCCCGTGGGTCAGCAGCGGGCCCCGCAGGATGCTGAAGCCGTCGCGAGAAGCCCCCAGCTCGCCATCGCAGGTGACCTCGAGCGTGCTGCCCACGCGACGCAGGACGTGCGGTCCGTCGGCCACCAGGGTGGCGATCGTCGGATCCCCCACGATGCGCACCCGTCGACCCGTCGCGCGCACGCTGACCCGCTGCACGCCCTGGTTGCCCGCAGGCTGCTCCGGGGTCACCGCCTCGACGTGCTCGCTGGCAGTGCGGATCCCGCCGGTGAGGTCCGTCGCACCAGCCGCCACTCCCTGCGCCAGGTCCTGCGCGGCATCGAACAGGTTGCGGGCGATCGATCCCCAGCTCGGCTCATCAGCGGCACCTGACGGCGCGGAGGCGGCGCCACCCGGGGTGCCGGGAGTGTCGTCCGGGAGGGCTTCGCCAGCAGGGCGGGCGGCCTGCAGCTCGTCGATGCGGCGGCTGGCCTCCGCCTGCGTGATACGCCCCGCGGCAAGGTCTTCGAGGATCGGAGTCAGGTCTTGGTTCATGCAATGAATGTAAAACCACCCCTTCCATTCCAGAAGGGGTGGTTCAACAAATGCGGGTCAGATCAGGGTCACAACCGGGCGGTGGCCTCGCCGACGCCACCCGCGGGAGCCGGCGAATCCCCGGGCTCCCCGTCCTCCAGCACCGGATCCTGCCCCTCCAGCACCGGATCCTGGGCGGGCGGGGCGATCTCGTCGGAATCCGCATGGTGCGAGGCCATGGCCTTCACAAAGGCATTGCCGAAGGCCAGCAGCGGCACGGCGAACAGCACACCGACGATCCCTCCCACCAGGCCACCGATCGCGATGCCGTAGAGCACCGCCAGCGGATGGATCGAGACGGCCTTGCCCAGCAGGAAGGGCTGCAACACATGGGCTTCCAACTGCATGACCAGGACGAAGACCACCAGCATGATGACGCCCTTGACCCAGCCCAGGGTGAGCAGCACCACGCTGGTGGAGACCAGCCCGGCGACGAAGGCGCCCAGCAGCGGGATGAAGGCCGTGATGAAGGTCAGCGCGAAGATCGCCAGGAAGAGGTTGGAGCCCACCAGCGCGGCGCCGATGCCCGCGCCCAACCCGTCGACGAAGGCGACGATGACGGCCGCCCGCACATAGGCCACCAGCGCCACCCAGCCGCGACGGCACGCGTCGACCACTCGGGCACGCGAGGAGTGCGGAATCAACGTGAAGCCGGTCTTGGCGATCTTCTCACCCTCGAAGAGGAAGTAGAACAGGGCGAACAGGGCCAGGGCGATCCCGGCGAAGAAGCTGCCCACCTGGGCGCCTGCGGAGGCGGCCATCCGGCCGGCCATCGACTGCTGGGTCTTGGCCCAGTCGGTGACCTTCTGGGTCCAGGCGTCGATCTGCGGCTGGTGGATGTTCAACGGACCATTGCCCAGCCAGTCCATGAACTGCGCGTAGCTGTCCACCGACGCCTTCGCCAGTTCCGAGGACTGCGAGGCGATCTGGGCACCCACCAGGGTGAAGATGCCGAAGACCAGCAGGAGCAGGAAGAGCAGGCTCAGCACCGTCGCCAGGGCACGGGAGACACCCTTGCGCTCCAGCATCGTCTTCAAGGGCCACAGCGCAGCCGTCAGCAGCACCGCCACGAGCAGCGGGATCACCACCGACGAGAGCAGTGCGAAGAGGTAGCCCAGCCCGGCGATGCCAGCGGCAATCACCAGCAGGCGCCAGAACCAGCCGGCCGCCAGCTTGATGCCGTGCGGCACCTCACCAGGGGTAGCGGCCTGCTGGGCCAGCAGGGCACGACGACCGGAGTCGTCCGAATGCGCGTCGTCCGTCGCCTCGGGACGGGGGGTGGGCTGGGCTGCCATGCATGGCCTTTCGTGCGAGCGCGGGCATCAGGATCGTCAGCAAGGCTAACCTGTGCCCGTGCCCAGCAGCCCTTCCGCCCGTTCACGCCGCCCAGCATGGCTGGCGCGTCCCGACGGGCTGCCCCGTGACGTCACGGTCCTGTCGGTGATCGCCTTCTGCGTCGCCGTGGGCTTCGGGGTGATGATCCCCGTGCTGCCGGTCTTCGCGCGCAGCTTCGAGGTGACCAATCTGATGGTGGGCATGGTGATCAGCGCCTTCGCCCTGATGCGGCTGGTCACCAGCCCCGGGGTCCCCCCGCTGATCGGGCGCTTGGGCGAACGCACCGTGCTGGGGGTGGGGATGTTCATCGTCGCCGCTTCCTCGGCCGCCGCCGGCCTGGCGACGAGCTACTGGGCCCTGCTGCTGATGCGAGGCCTGGGCGGCATCGGTTCGGCCATGTTCACCGTCGCCGCCATGTCCCTCCTGCTGCGCACCGTCGAACCGCGCCAACGCGGCCGCGCCAGCGCCCTCTACTCCGGCGGCTTCCTGCTGGGCGGCATGGCGGGCCCGGCCGTCGGCGGCATCTTTGCCAGCATCTCCCTCACCGCCCCCTTCTTCGTCTACGCCGCCACCCTGATGGCCGCCGGCATCGTCGCCCTGGCGATGTTGAGCAAGCCCGAACGGGAGGTGGAGAAGGTCGACAAGCCCCGGATGAGCCTTTCCGAGGCGCTGTCCGACGTGCGCTACCGGGCCGCCTGCCTGACCAACTTCGCCCAGGGCTGGCAGTCCTTCGGCGTGCGCAGCTCACTGGTCCCGGTCCTGGTGGTGGAGGGCCTGCACCGCAGCCCGTCGTGGACCGGCATCTCCTTCGCACTGGCCGCCATTGCCCAGACCGCGGTGCTGGCACCCGTCGGACGGGCCGTCGACACGGTGGGGCGCCGCCCGATGATGGTGATGGCGGGTCTGCTGACGGGCATCGCCGCCCTGCTGATGCCGTGGTCGGCGAGCCTGGGGCATGACTGGGGCATCTGGGTGCTCACCATCATCCTGTGCGTCTACGGCGTCGGTTCCGCCGCGCACTCCACCGCACCGACGGCCGTCGTGGGCGACGTGACGGCCGGCCGTGGCGGGGCGCCGATCGCCACCTTCTCCATGATGAGCGACCTGGGGGCCATCATCGGGCCGCTGGCGGCCGGCGCGATCGCCGACGCACTGGGGCTGGGCCCCGCCTTCGCCGTGGGCGGCGCGCTCCTGCTGGCCGGCGCCCTGTACTCGCTGCGGATGCCCCGCGAGACACCCACCGCCGAATCCACCCATGCCGTCGCCGCCGAGGAGAACCGATGACTGCCCGACCGCTGCGTGACCTGGTGGCCCCGGACTGGGCCGAGGCACTCGCTCCGGTGGAGGACCAGGTGCACCAGATGGGGCGCTTCCTGCGCGACGAGATCGCCGCCGGGCGCCAGTACCTGCCAGCCGGCCCGAACGTCCTGCGCGCCTTCTCCCGCCCGCTGGCCGACGTGCGGGTACTGGTGGTGGGCCAAGATCCCTACCCCACGCCCGGACATGCCGTTGGGCTGAGCTTCAGCGTCGACCGCCAGGTGCGGCCGATCCCCCGCAGCCTGCAGAACATCTACGCCGAGCTGCGCGATGACCTGGGCGTCGAACCCGCCCCGCACGGCGACCTGAGCGGCTGGTTCGACCATGGCGTGCTCCTGCTGAACCGGGTGCTGACGGTGCGCCCGGGGGCGGCCGGTTCCCACCGCGGCAAGGGATGGGAACCCGTCACCCAGTGCGCGATCGAAGCACTCGTCGCCCGCGGGGGTCCACTGGTGGCCATTCTCTGGGGGCGCGACGCGCAGTCGCTCACCCCGATGCTGGGTCAGGTGCCGGTCATCGCCAGCCCGCACCCCTCGCCGCTGAGTGCCCGCTCCGGATTCTTCGGCTCCCGACCCTTCAGCCGGGCCAATACGCTGCTGGAGGAGCAGGGCGCCCAGCCCATCGACTGGCGCCTGCCGGGCTGACACCGGCCTGATCTGCGTTGTCCCGGGACTGATCTGGGCTGTCCCGGGACTGATCTGGGCTGCCCCGGGACTAATCTGGGCGAGTGAGACGTCCTCTGCTCGCCGGTGCCCTGGCCAGCCTTGTATTGCTGGGCTGCGCGGCCACCTCGACGTCACCCGAGGCTGGCGCTCCCGCCTCGCCCCTGAGCCAGACCTCCCAGAACACCCAGACCTCCCAGAACACCCAGACATCCCAGCGCCTCGCCGTCGCGTCACCGACGCCCATGCCGACCCCGGGCGGCCCCAGCTCTCCCACCAGCACCGCAGTGGACTGTGCCGTGGCCAAGTGCGTGGCGCTCACCTATGACGACGGCCCCAGCACCCTCACCCCGCAGCTGCTCAAGGCCTTCACCGATCGCCAGGCCACCGCGACCCTGTTCATGCTGGGAAATGCCGCGCAGGCGCACCCGCAGATCGTCCGACAGGCGCACCGCCAAGGCTTCGAGATCGCCAACCACACCTATGACCACCGCGCGATCAGCGACCTGCCCGACGCCACGGTGGCCTGGGAGGTGGACCAGACCAATCGGGTGCTGGCACGCCTCACCGGCCAGCGGCCCACGCTCATGCGCCCGCCCCATGCGGCCCGCACCCAGCGCACCGACGCGGTCGTCGGGCGCTCTGGTCTGGCGGTGGTGGTGTGGAACAACTCCCCCGAGGACTGGTTGCCGGGCAATCGCAGTGCGGCACGGATCACCCAGCTGACCCTGGAACGCACCAGCCGGAACTCTATCATCCTGATGCATGACATCCACCCGTGGACCGTCGATGCGGCCCCCGCGATCATCGACGGGCTTCAGAAGCAGGGTTACACGCTGGTGACCGTCAGCCAGCTGCTGGGCAGCACGAAGGCCGGAGGCCTCTACCCCGCCTGACGAACCAGTCGGGAGCGCAGGTGTGGCTGCAACGGTTGGCCGACCGCCGCCATGTCGAAACGCGTCTCCAGCACGTCATCGGTCAGCACCATCACCCGTCGGCTGGCCTCCACCTGCTTCGCCGACGGGGTGTTGTCCACCCGGCAGTCCAGTTCCAGGCGCAGCGGATCGAGGGTGACAGTGCCCACTCCCAGTTCGGTCTGGCCGGTGGGCAGGGCCATCGTCAGCTCCACGACGCCGGGTTCGGGCGCGCGCAGGTAGCCGACCTCCACGTGCATCGGGCGGCCGTCGCTGCCCCAGGTGCGCTGGTGGTAGACGAGGAAGGGCTTGCCCACATCGACGAAGGTGACCTCCTCCGTGTAGTCGAAGGGGCTGATCGTCGGGTACTCGCCATGGCCCTCACCGCGCCAGGTGCCCACCAGGGGCTGGAGGCTCGCGATGGCGCTCTCCGCGGCGACGGGCGGGGTCATGGTCTGGGGACTGGTCTGGGGCTCCATGAACCGAGCCTAGGCCCTGGGGCGCCGACGCAGAAGCGCCCGAGGACCCCGCCCAGAAACGCCCGAGGTGCCAGCGCGGACGTGATTGCCCGGGCGAGCTAGCCTGTGCGGCATGATCTTCGGCCGTCCCACTCCACAGATCGTCGACCACGACCAGCCGCAGCTCGTCATGCCCTGCTATCACAGGATCTTCGGCGACCCAATGGACCGCGACTTCCCCGGTGCCCAGGTGGCCTACTTCGCCATGGGTTGCTTCTGGGGAGCCGAGAAGCTCTTCTGGCAGACCGACGGGGTGCTCTCCACCGCGGCCGGTTACATGGGCGGTTCCAACCGCAATCCCACCTATGAGGAGACCTGCACCGGACTGACCGGACATGCCGAGACCGTGCGGGTGGTCTTCGATCCCAGCAAGGTCTCCTACCGACAGTTGCTGGCTGTCTTCCTGGAGAACCATGATCCGACGCAGGGCGACCGCCAGGGCAATGATGTGGGCAGCCAGTACCGCTCGGCACTCTTCACGACGAGCGAGGAGCAGGCCGCGGCTGCCCGCGATGCCCTGGCCGAGTTTGGGCCGAAGCTGGCCGTGGCCGGCTACGGGCCCATCACGACCACCGTCGAGCCCGCACCCCAGTGGTACTGGGCGGAGGACTACCACCAGCAGTACCTGGACCGCGTGCCCAATGGGTACTGCCCGGTTCACGCCACCGGCGTCACCTGCGGCTGAAAGGCGTCCTGCTCGCGTTGCTTGAGGAGGCGACGGTGCACCCGCCAGGCCAGCAGGAGCGGGACCAGCGCGAGGGTCCACGCGGCTGGGGCGGCGATCACCACCCCCAGGAATCCGATCCGCTCCACCAGGAAGAGACCCACCACGCCGCGGGCCACCAGTTCCAGCACCCCCGCGGCCGTGGGGGCGGTGGTGGAGCCGAGCCCCTGGATGCTGTGCCGGATCACGAAGAGCACCGACAGGATGGCGTAGAGGGCCGCGTTCACCACCAGGTACTGATGCGCCAGAGCGACGACCTCCGGCTGGTTGGCCCCGACGAAGACCTCGACGAGGCTGGTGCCGAAGGCGAAGATGAGGGCGCCGAGCACCAGTGACATCCCCACGGAGAGCAGGAGCGCTTGGCGTACACCGTCGAGGATCCTGCGCCACTGCAGTGCACCGGCATTCTGGGCGACGAAGGTGGCCATGGCGACCCCGGTGCTCATCAGCGGGATGACGGCCATCTGGTCCACCCGCATGGCTGTGGTGAAGGCCGCCACGGCCGTCGAGCCCAGGCCGTTGATGCCGAACTGTAGCAGGGCGGCACCGATCGCGATGATCGACATCTGGAATCCCAGGGTGAAGCCCTGGCGTGCCGATTCGCGCAGCTGCACCGGGCCGACGACGAAGTCGGCACGGGTCAGGTGCAGCTCGGGCATCCGCCGCCAGACGAGCACCATGCAGAGCAGCACCGAGACCAACTGGGCGAGGACGGTGGCCAACGCCGCCCCTCCGACGCCCATCCCCAGGCCACCGATGAAGGCCAGGACGAGCACGACGTTCAGGACGCTGGCGATGATGAGGAAGACGAGCGGCGTGGTGCTGTCCCCCAGCGCACGGATCACCGACGAGAGGTAGTTGAAGCCCACGGTGGCCGCGGCACCTCCGAAGAAGACGCGCAGGAAGGTGGTTGCCTCCGGCACCAGCTCCGCGGGTGTTCCCAGCAGGCGCAGCATCGTCGGCGCGCCAAGGACTCCCACCAGCGTGATGGCCAGCGCCACACCAGTGCTGATGATGACGCCGGCGGCAACGGCCTGGCGCATCTGGCGGAGATCGCCGGCGCCGAAGTGGCGCGAGACGGGAATGGCCATGCCCGCCGAGCATCCCATCGCGAAGCCCATCAACAGGAACTGCAGGCTGCCCGAGGCACCGACTGCAGCGAGCGCCTGCACGCCGATCAGGCGACCGACGACGATGGTGTCCACCACCGCATAGGCCTGCTGGAAGACATTGCCCACCAGCAGCGGCAGGGTGAACAGGACGATGAGGCGGATGGGCGAACCGGTGGTCAGGTTCTTGGCCATGCAGCGGGCCTTCCGGGAGTTGGGCGGGGGACGATGCGCCGAGGTGCGATCGTACCCGTCGTGCCAACAGCGACCAGCAGTCTATGACGCCCCTGCTGTGGCCCCGCTGATGCCCCCGTCGCGTTCCACCAGGGTGTCGACGACGGTCGCGATCGCCGCGTCACCGGTGACATTGGTGGCAGTGCCGAAGGAGTCGATGGCGATGTAGGTGGCGATCATCAGGCCCACCTGCGCCTCGTTGAAGCCCAGCTGGCTGGTGAGCAGGGCGGTGGCGGTCATGATCGCGCCACCGGGGACGCCGGGGGCGGCCACCATCATGATGCCCAGCAGCATGATGAAGCCGACGATGACGCCGGCCTTGATCGGCATTCCGTAGAGGATCATCACGGCCAGGCTGAAGGAGGTGATCTTGATGGTGGATCCGGCCAGATGGATCGTTGCGCACAGCGGGATCACGAAGGAGGCGACGGGCTCGGAGACACCGGATTTGATGGCCTGGCGCAGGGTGACGGGGATCGTCGCGGCCGATGATGAGGTGCCCAGCGCGGTGGCATAGGCGGGCATCAGGGTCTTGAGCATGGTCAGCGGGTTGCGGTGGGCGATGGCGCCGGCGACGCCGTACTGGATCAGCAGCAGGACCATGGTCAGGGCGAAGACCATCACGATCACGCCGAGGAAGGTGGTGATGACCCGCCAGACCTCGCCGGCCGCGGTCATGTTCAGGAAGATGCCGAAGATGTAGAGGGGAAGCAGCGGGATGATCGCCTTGACGATCACAAGCTCGACGATCTCCCGGAACTCCACCAGGCCGCGACGAATCACGTCGCCCTGCACCACGGTCAGCGCGACGCCCACCACGAAGGCCAGCAGCAGTGCAGACATCACGCCCATCACGGGCGGCATCTCCACCTTGAAGAAGGGCGCCAGCAACGCGTCCTCCGGGTTCGCCAGGTCCACGACGGTCTTGCCCTCCAACAGCCGCGGAAGCACGGCCATGGAGACCCCATAGCCCATGAATCCCGCGAACAGCGTGGAGCCGTAGGCCAGCAGGGTGGTCACCGCCAGCCACTTGCCGGCACCACGGCCCAGTTCGGAGATGGCCGGCGCGATCAGTCCCAGGATGATCAGCGGGATCACGAATCCGAGGAAATTGCCGAACAGTCCGTTGAAGGTGACGAAGGCGCGCACCAGGAAGGTCGGGAAGAACTGGCCACAGATGATGCCCAGGACGATGGCGATCAGAATCCGAGAGAGCAGGCCCAGCCGTGCGTGTTCCTTCTTCATGGACTGAGAATAGGGCTCCTGTCCCCTCAGGGGAATGGCACCGCCCGCTGGGACCACCGATACTTGCTCCATGACTCCCGCCGTTCGCACCCTGACCGTGGCCGCCGCCCTCGGCCTGTTGCTGGCGACGGGGTGTTCGGCATCGACGCAGGTCGCCGAGCCCGCCGCGTCCAGTGAGCTGACGGGCGCGAACGAGCCCACCACCGTGCCCAACGAACCGATCGACCGGAGCCAACCCGATCCCTCCAGCTCGGCCCCCACTGCGGACTCCAGCAGTACCGATGTCAGCAGGGCCGATGCCAGTCCGGAACGGTCCGCGACGGCCACGGGAACCCCTGGCTCGCAGACACCGGGAGGCGGTTCGAGAGCGTGCACCGTGACGAGCACCGAATGGAAGGGCCAGCAGCGGTTCTGGACCGAGGACGAGTCCTGCTGGACCAGCCCCTGGTATGCCGGCAGCCACCGGGTGATGATCACGTTCGGCTGCAATGGCAGCCCCTGGTACAAGCCGTCCAGCCTGTGTGGTGGCCGCCACGGCTTCCACCACGGCGTGGACATCGACATGCCGGTGGGTACGCCGGTGACGGCCGGGGTCGCCGGGATCGTCGTGCTGGCCCCGCCGACCATGGGGGATGCCTACGGCGACAGGCCCGTGGTGGTGCGCTCCATGGGGGTGGACCACGTGCTGGGCCACCTCTCCGAGGTGCGCGTGGCCGACGGCGAGCAGGTCAACCCGGGGCAGCTCCTCGGACTTTCGGGGATGAGTGGCGCGGAGGAACTCGACGGCCCCCACCTGCACTTCGAGACCCGCCCTGCCGGCGAGACGGTGGATGCCGCCACCGACCCGTGGACGGCGCTGCAGGCCCGACGAGACTGACCCGGCCCCAGGGCGCTCCTCAGACGTCGATGCCGGCGGCGCGCGCCTGTTCGGGCGTGTCCACGTCGGCAAGGACCTGGTCGGGCAGCGAGACCGGCTGGAAGTCCAGGGCACCCAGCACGCGACGGACCGACAGGTCTCGGGTTGCCGGGGCGGCTTCGAGGGCGGCGAGCAGGGCGTCGGCCCGGTAGCAGGCCGCGAGCCACTGGGGCCAGCCGTGTGAGTCCACCGGGACGACCGCCTGGTGGCGGGTCAGGGCCCCCGCCTGAACCTCCCGGAGCAGGCTGTCCACGATGATCTCCACCTGCGGCAGGTCACAGGCAAGCACCAGCACCGGATCCAGACCGCTGGCCTGCAGGGCGGCGAGCCCGGCGGCGATCCCGGCCACCGGGCCACCGTCGGGCGGGTCCTCCAGGGTCACGACCACGCGCGGGTCGGACTCGATCCACTCGGCAGCTGGTCCGTCGGGGGCAACCACCGCGATCCGATCCGCGGCCGCACAGGCGTCGACAGCCAGCTGCAGGAGGCTTCTGCCTGCGACGTGGAGCGCCTGCTTCGGGCGCCGCATCCGCTCCGACCGGCCTCCCGCCAGCACCACCGCAAGAACCATCCTCCACCCCTCCTGCTCATCAGGAGTTCAACCACAGATTGCTCATTTCCCCTTGCCACAACCCAGACATGGTTGAAATCTCTGCTTTTGCCACAAAAATACCGGGGCAACTTCAAATGCCCCGGGGCGACATGCTTGGATGATGCCATGACTGACACCGCGCGCACCGATGGGGCGGCGTCCAACGCCCTGTTGAAGTTCGGACGTTTCTTCACCAAGTGGGACGAGACGGAGGACGGTCGAGCCGTCTTCCGCCAGGGCGGACGCCAGGGCGACGTCTTCTATCGCGACCGCTGGAGCCACGACAAGGTGGTCCGCTCCACCCACGGCGTGAACTGCACCGGATCGTGCTCCTGGAAGGTCTACGTCAAGGACGGGATCATCACCTGGGAGTCGCAGCAGACCGACTACCCCACAACCGGCGCCGACCGCCCGGAGTACGAGCCTCGCGGCTGCCCGCGTGGCGCGGCCTTCAGCTGGTACACCTACTCCCCCACCCGGGTCCGCTACCCGTACGCGCGCGCGTCACTGGTGGAGATGTACCGCGAGGCCAAGAACCGCCTGGGCGATCCCGTCGCGGCCTTCCGCGACGTCAGCACTGACCCCGAGAAGCGTCGTCGCTACCAGAACGGCCGCGGCAAGGGCGGTCTGGTGCGCATCAGCTGGGAGGAGGCCCTGGAGATCTCGGCCGCCAGCTATGTGAACACCATCAAGAACTACGGCCCGGACCGCCTGGTCTCCTTCAGCCCCATTCCCGCCATGAGCCAGGTCAGTCATGCCATCGGCACCCGCTTCACGCACCTGCTCGGCGGCGCGATGACCTCCTTCTACGACTGGTATGCAGACCTGCCAGTGGCCAGTCCGCAGGTCTTCGGCGACCAGACGGACGTGCCCGAATCGGGCGACTGGTGGGACTCCACCTATCTGATGATGTGGGGCTCGAATGTCCCACTCACCCGCACCCCCGACGCGCACTGGATGGCCGAGGTGCGCTACCGCGGCACCAAGGTCATCACGGTGGCCCCCGACTATGCCGACAATGTCAAGTTCGCCGACGAGTGGGTGCCCGCGCAGGCCGGCACCGACGCCGCGCTCGCGATGGCCATGGGGCACGTGATGCTCAAGGAGAACTACGTCGATCGTCAGGTGCCCTTCTTCACCGACTACGTGAAGAAGTACACGGACCTGTCGATGCTGGTCCGTCTCGAGGAGCACCCGGACGGTCACGGCCTCACGGCCTCGAAGTTCCTCGTCGCCTCCGACCTCGCCGAACACGCAGGACAGGCCGACGCCGCCTTCAAGACCGTCGTCTGGGACGCCGCCTCCGGACGCACCGTCGTGCCCAAGGGCTCGCTCGGCTTCCGCCACAACGCCGAGGACGAGGGCAAGTGGAACCTCAACCTGGACGGCATCGAGCCGGCGCTGTCGGTCCAGGACGTGCCGGGCGCCCAGGGCGTCGAGCTGGCACTGCCCTGCTTCGAGGATCCCCGCGGCGAGGGTTCGATCATCCGCCGTGGCGTGCCCACCATCGAGATCGAGGGCCAGCGCTACTGCACGGTGCTGGACCTGATGCTCGCCCAGTACGGAGTGGAGCGCGAGGGCCTGCCCGGCCAATGGCCCACCGGCTACGACGACGTCAACAGCCCCTACACCCCTGCCTGGCAGGCGGAGATCACCGCCGTGCCGGCCGAGCAGTGCATCCGGATCGCCCGCGAGTTCGCGAAGAATTCCGAGGAGTCCCAGGGCCGGACCATGATCATCATCGGCGCCGGCATCTGCCACTGGTACCACGCCGATGCCACCTACCGGGCGATCATGGCCCTGCTGATGTTGACCGGCTGCATCGGCCGCAATGGCGGTGGCTGGGCGCACTACGTCGGCCAGGAGAAGTGCCGCCCCATGACGGGCTGGTTCAACATGGCCAATGCCCTGGACTGGAGCCGCCCGCCGCGCACCATGATCGGCACGGGCTACTGGTACATGCACACCGACCAGTGGCGCACCGACGGTTTCAGCGCCGATGCGATCACCTCGCCCCTGAGCACGGGCCATCTGGACGGCCTGCACGCCGCCGACGCGCTGGCCACCGCCAACCGGCTGGGCTGGATGCCCTTCTACCCGCAGTTCAATCGCAACCCACTGGACCTGGCCGACGAGGCGCAGGCCGCCGTGGACCGTGGCGAGGCCGCCACCGTCCAGGAATGGGTGGCGCGGGAGCTCAAGGAGGGGCGCCTGAAGAGTGCGATCGAGGACGTCGACGCGCCGGAGAACTGGCCCCGCAACCTGATCCTGTGGCGATCCAACCTGTTCGGCAGCTCCGCCAAGGGCGAGGAGTACTTCCTCAAGCACCTGCTGGGCACCCACAACAATGTGATGGAGAACGGGCACGGAGCCGAGCACCGCCCCAAGGACATCACCTGGCGCGACGAGGCCCCCCAGGGCAAGCTCGACCTGCTGATCACCAGCGACTTCCGGATGACCAGCTCCACCCTGCTGAGTGACCTCGTCTTCCCGGCCGCCACCTGGTACGAGAAGTACGACATCTCCTCGACGGACATGCACCCCTATGTGCACGCCTTCACCCCGGCCATCGACCCGCCGTGGGAGGCCAGGAGCGACTTCGAGACCTTCAAGGCGCTTGCCACCGCGATCAGCCGGATGGCCAAGGGCCGGCTGGACACCCGCAAGGATCTCGTCGCCGTCCCGATGCAGCACGACACCCCCGGCGAGCTCGCACAGCCCGGCGGCCACGTGCCGGACTGGAAGGGCACGGACCTGCCGGCCATCCCCGGCAAGAACCTGCCGAACCTGATGGTCGTCGAGCGTGACTACACCGCCATCGTGGACAAGCTGTGCAGCGTCGGTCCGCTCGCGGACCGGCTGGGCTTCACCACCAAGAACGTCACCTTCGACGTCTCGCACGCGGTGGACCGGCTGGCGCAGCTGCACGGTGTCTTCAATTCCGGCCCCGCGGAGGGCCGCCCGGCCATCGACACCGACGCCCGGATGGCCGAGGCCATCCTGACCTTCTCCGGCACGACGAACGGCGAGCTCGCCACCCAGGGCTTCAAGACCCTGGAGAAGCGCACCGGCGTGAAGCTGGCGGACCTCAGCGAGGGCTCCGAGGAGAAGATCATCTCCTTCGTGCAGACCCAGCAGGCCCCGCAGCCGGTGATCACTTCCCCGGAATGGTCCGGTTCGGAAACCGGTGGCCGACGCTATGCGGCGTTCACCATCAACACCGAGCGGATGAAGCCGTGGCACACGCTCAGCGGCCGCATGCACTTCTTCCTGGACCACGACTGGATGATCGATGCCGGTGAGCAACTGCCCATCTACCGTCCACCGCTGAACATGGCACGCGCCTACGGCGAGCCCGAGATCGGCGAACGCGGCGAGAAGGCGATCACGCTGCGCTACCTGACGGTGCACAACAAGTGGTCGATCCACTCCGAGTACCAGGACAACCTGTTCATGCTCTCGCTGGGACGCGGCGGCCCCCAGGCCTGGCTCAGCGTCGAGGATGCGCAGTCGATCGACGTCAAGGACAACGACTGGGTGGAGTGCACCAATGCCAACGGCGTCTTCGTCGCCCGCGCGGTGGTCACCCACAAGCTGCCCGCCGGCATCGCCTACGTGCAGCACGCGCAGGAACGCACCATCGACGTCCCCAAGTCGGAGGCCACCGGACGCCGAGGCGGCATCCACAACTCCGTCACGCGAATCCTGTTCAAGCCGACCCATCTGATCGGTGGTTACGCCCACCAGGCCTATGCCTTCAACTACATCGGCCCCACCGGCGTCAACCGAGACATCATCTCCACCATCCGCAAGCGCTCCCAGGAGGTCCAGTACTGATGCGAGTCATGGCACAGGTCGCGATGGTGATGAACCTCGACAAGTGCATCGGCTGCCACACCTGTTCGGTCACCTGCAAGCAGGCATGGACCAACCGGGCCGGCACCGAGTACGTCTGGTTCAACAATGTCGAGACACGCCCCGGGCAGGGCTATCCCCGTCGTTACGAGGACCAGGAGAAGTGGCAGGGCGGCTGGGTCCGCACCGCCACCGGTGGCCTCAAGCTGCGCTCCGGTGGTCGTTTCAAGAAGCTGCTGAGCATCTTCGCCAGCCCGGTGCAGCCGGGTCTGGAGGACTACTACGAGCCGTGGACCTACGACTACGAGACCCTCACCAATGCCCCGCTGGGCGACGACTTCCCGGTGGCGCGCCCCAAGAGCCTGCTGACCGGCAAGGACACCAAGATCACCTACTCGGCCAACTGGGACGACGCCCTGGGCGGCACCCACGAATCCGGCCACGAGGACCCGGTGGTCCAGAAGCTGCGCCAGGAGAGCCAGGACAAGATCAAGTTCGAGTACGAGAAGAGCTTCATGTTCTTCGTGCCTCGCATCTGTGAGCACTGCCTGAACCCGTCCTGCATGGCCTCCTGCCCCTCCGGCGCGATCTACAAGCGCTCCGAGGACGGCATCGTGCTGGTCGACCAGGACGCCTGCCGCGGCTGGCGCCAGTGCATCACCGGCTGCCCGTACAAGAAGATCTACTTCAACCACCGCTCCGGCAAGGCCGAGAAGTGCACCTTCTGCTACCCGCGACTCGAGGCCGGCATCCCGACGGTGTGCTCCGAGACCTGTGTGGGGCGCCTGCGCTACATCGGCATCATCCTCTACGACGCCGATGCCGTCACCAAGGCAGCCGCCACCAAGGATGACCAGGACCTGTACCAGGCCCAGCTCGACGTGATGCTGGATCCGCACGACCCGCAGGTGCTGGCCGAGGCCCGCAAGTCCGGCATTCCGTCGGACTGGATCGCCGCGGCGCAGAAGTCCCCGGTCTACGCGCTGATCAAGCACTTCAAGGTCGCACTGCCGCTGCACCCGGAATACCGCACCATGCCGATGGTCTGGTACATCCCGCCGCTGTCCCCCGTCGTCGACCTGCTGCGAGAGCAGGGGCACGACGCCGAGGCCCCCGGCAACCTGTTCGGCGCCATCGACGCGCTGCGCATCCCGGTGGAATACCTCGCCGAGCTGTTCACCGCCGGCGACACCCAGGTGGTCACCGAGGTGCTGCAGAAGCTCGCCGCGATGCGCTCCTACATGCGCGGCGTGACCCTGCACAATGAGCGTGACCCGGAGCTGGCTGCCGCGGTGGGCCTGACCCCCGAGGCCATGGAGCAGATGTACCGCCTGCTCGCCATCGCGAAGTACGACGAGCGCTATGTCATCCCCAAGGCCCACATCGAACAGGCCCACAACCTGGAGGAGATGGGCTGCTCGCTCGACTTCGAGGACGGCCCGGGCATGGGCGAGGAGGGCCCCTTCGGGGGCGGTTCGCGCGGCCCGGTCCCGGTGGCGATCGAGACCTACCAGTCGATCAAGGCACGCCAGGCGGCTGCCGAGGCCGACGTCGCGCCGCCGCCGCTGACCCCCTCGGCCGACGGCCTCAAGGGCGTGGACTTCTCCAAGTTCGACGAGGATCCGCCGCGATGACTGCCCCATCCGTGACACCGCACGCCACCCGCGTGATGTACCAAGTGGCCTCGCTGCTGCTCAGCTATCCCGACGAGGAACTCCTGGAGCGCCTGCCGGTGCTGCGCGAGGCGATCGCCGAGACGCAGTGGAGCCCCTGGTTCGAGGCGACCCTGGCCCACCTGCAGGGGCAGCCGCTGACCGAGTCGCAGAGCTTCCACGTGGCGGAGTTCGACATCTCGCGTCGCCATGCCCTGCACCTGTCCTACTGGACCGACGGCGACACCCGGCGTCGCGGCGAGGTGCTGGCCGGCATCAAGCAGATCTACCGCGACTCCGGGCTGCTGGTGGACCTGGCCGGGGAGTTGCCCGACCACCTGCCCCTGGTGCTCGAGTTCGCCGCCCTGGGCGATCCGGAGCGCGGCACCGAGCTGCTCACCCGTTACCGGCCGAGCCTGGAGCTGCTGCGGATGCAGCTGGAACGCGACGAGCTTCCCCAGGCTGGCATCCTGCAGGCCATCTGCGCCACCCTGCCGGGGCGCTCGCCCAGCACCCGCGCCGAGGTGCAGGCCATGGTCGACGCGGCGATGCCGACGGAGAACGTCGGTCTCGAAGGCTACGGCGGACCCCAATTCGTGGAACTGGAAAGGCGATGAGCACCATGGACACCTTCCTGTGGGGGATGCTCCCCTACGCCTGCGTGACGTTGTTGATCGGCGGCACCATCTGGCGCTACAAGTACGACCAGTTCGGGTGGACCACCCGCAGCTCGCAGCTCTACGAGAGCAAGCTGCTCAAGATCGCCTCGCCGCTGTTCCACTTCGGCATCATCTTCGTCGCGATCGGCCACTTCATGGGGCTGGTGGTCCCCAAGGCCTGGACCGACGCGGTCGGCATCAGCCAGCACACCTACCACCTGGTGGCCCTGGGTGGTGGCCTGGCCGCCGGCCTCGCCACCCTGCTGGGCCTGGTGATCCTGATCTGGCGTCGTCGCACCACCGGTGAGGTCTTCAGCGCCACCACCGTCAACGACAAGATCATGTACATCTTCCTGACGGCCGCCATCGTGCTGGGCATCTGCGCCACGCTCTTCGGCAACCGGATGCCCAATGGTGAGGAGCACAACTACCGCGAGACGATCTCGCCGTGGTTCCGCTCGCTGTTCACCTTCCAGCCCGACGTGGAGGCCATGACCGGCGCGCCGCTGGTCTTCCACCTGCACGTGCTGGGCGGCCTGCTGCTGTTCGCCATCTGGCCCTTCACCCGCCTGGTGCATGCCTTCACCGCACCGCTGCACTACCTCTTCCGGCCCTACATCGTCTACCGTTCCCGCGACGCCCACGAGACCCCGTCCAGTCAGGGCACCGGCAGCCGACGCGGCTGGGACCCCATCGGGACCTCAGACCGGGAGCGCAGCAGGCGCTGAGCCTCCCTCCCCTTTGATGACCACATCCACACCACTCTCGGGCGCCGGCAGACTCGTCGGCGCCCGAGTCATGAGAACACTGGAGCATCCGTGACATCCACCGTCCCTGCCGGTTCGCCGGCCGCCCAGCCCCACACGGGCGAGGCACCGGGCTCGACCGCAGTCCTGACCCTGTCCACCATCGCCTTCACCGTGATGTTCGCGGTGTGGTTGATGTTCGGCATCCTGGGCAAACCGATCCAGAAGGAGTTCGGACTCACCGACGTGCAGTTGTCCTGGATCAGCGCCGTCGCCATCCTCAATGGATCGATGTGGCGCCTGCCCGCCGGCATGATCACCGACCGCATCGGTGGCCGCAAGGTGACCTCGGCCATCCTCGGCTTCTCGGCCGTCGCCTCCTTCGCGGTGGCCTTCGCGAACAGTTACCACATGCTGCTGGTGCTGGCCTTCCTGGTCGGCTTTGCCGGCAACTCCTTCTCGGTGGGCGTGGCGTGGAACTCCGCCTGGTTCACGAACAACCGCAAGGGATTCGCACTGGGCCTGTTCGGCGCTGGCAACGTCGGCGCCTCGGTGACCAAGTTCATCGGCCCACCCCTGATCGCCGCCACCGCCGGTGCCACCTGGTTCGGTGTCATCGAGGGCGGATGGCGCCTGATCCCCGTCATCTACTCCGCCCTGCTCATCCTGCTGCTGGTGCTGGTGCTGGTCGGCACCCCGCGCCAGGACCGAATGCCCGGTGCCACGAAGACCACCGCCCAGATGCTGGCTCCGCTCAAGGAACTGCGAGTCTGGCGTTTCAGCCTGTACTACGTGGCGGTCTTCGGCGCCTACGTGGCGCTGTCGGCTTGGCTGCCGAAGTACTACATGGACGTCTTTGGCGTCTCGCTCACCAAGGCCGGTCTGCTGACCGCACTGTTCATCTTCCCCGCCTCGCTGCTGCGCCCGGTGGGTGGCTGGTTCAGTGACACCTTCGGCCCTCGCAAGGGCATGTACTTCACCTTCACCGTGATGCTCGCCAGCAGCGCGCTGCTGTCGATCCCGAATCTGCTTGGCGTGGGGCTGTTCACCCTGGTGATCTTCGCCCTGGGGTGTGCCATGGGCATCGGCAAGGCCGCGGTCTACAAGCACATTCCCGACTACTTCCCGGACAATGTCGGTTCCGTGGGCGGTCTGGTGGGCATGCTCGGTGGTCTGGGCGGCTTCTTCCTGCCCCCGCTGTTCGCCTACGCGCAGCAATGGACCGGCGCCCCCACCAGCACCTTCGCCGTGTTGTTCATGCTGACCCTGGTCTGCATGCTCTGGATGCACCTGACCATCCACGCCATGCTCCACAAGCAGGCCCCGCACCTGTCCGACCATTTCGACGCCCCGTCATTCACCAAGGAGAAGTGATGAGTTCCACCACAGACAGCCGCACCGGCGGCGAATGGCTGCAGAACTGGAATCCTGAGGACGAGGTCACGTGGGACAAGCCGCTGGCCTGGCGCACCCTGTGGATCACCACTTTTGCCCTGACCCTGTGCTTCGTCGCCTGGTTCCTGCCCAGTGCGCTGATCCCCAAGCTGAACTCGATCGGGTTCAGCTTCACCAAGAGCCAGCTCTACTGGCTGGCGGCGATGCCCGGTCTGTCCGCCGGCATCACCCGACTGATCTGGATGATCCTGCCTCCCATCCTGGGGACGCGGAAGATGGTCGCCCTGACCACCGCCTTGCTCGCCGTGCCGGTGATCGGCTGGGGCTTCGCGGTGCAGGACTCCAGCACCTCCTACCCCGTGATGCTCCTGCTGGCCTTCCTGGCCGGCATCGGAGGCGGCGCCTTCAGTGGCTTCATGCCCTCCACCTCGTACTTCTTCCCCAAGCGCATGTCCGGCACGGCGCTGGGCCTGCAGGCCGGCATCGGCAACTTCGGTGTTTCGCTGGTGCAGCTGCTGACCCCGGTCTTCGTGGGCATGGGCGCGCTGGCGGTGGTCGGTGAGTCGCAGGAGCTGAAGTCGAAGACGGGGGCGGTCACCGAGGTCTGGTACCAGAATGCGGCCTTCATCTGGGTGCCCTTCATCATCATCGGCGCCCTGGCTGCCTGGTTCCTGCTGAAGTCGGTGCCGATCAAGGCCAACATCAAGCAGCAGTTCGACATCTTCTCCAACCAGGACACCTGGTGGATGACCCTGCTCTACATCATGACCTTCGGCACCTTCGCCGGGCTTTCTGCCCAGTTCGGTCTGCTGATGAACCAGCTCTACGGCGCCACGGGCAGCGCCGCCGAGGTAGCGGGCTACGTCCCGGTCGACGCGGTGAAGTATGTCTTCCTCGGCCCGCTCGTCGGTGCCGGTGCCCGCGTGCTGTTCTCGCCGCTCACCGACAAGATGGGCGGTGCCATCTGGACCCTGATCTCGGGCATCGGACTGATCGCCTCCATCGCCTGGACGATGACGGCACTGGACCCTGACCACACGTCGGCGGCCACCATGCAGTCGGACTTCAAGACCTTCCTGTGGGGCATGCTGGCGATCTTCCTGTTCTCGGGCATCGGCAATGCCTCCACCTTCAAGCAGATGCCGATGATCTTCGAGCCGCGTCAGGCCGGCGGAGTGATCGGGTGGACCGCTGCCATCGCCGCCTTCGGCCCCTTCCTGTTCGGAATCGGCCTGAGCATGATGCCGGCCACCACCTTCTACGCGATCGGCCTCGTCTTCGCCGTCGTGTGCGTGGTGATCACCTGGGTGCGCTACGCCCGGCCGGGAGCTCCCAAGCCCAGCTGAGCCCGCCTCGTCTGCAACCTCCGACTGCCCCGCACCTGCCCGTCAGGTGCGGGGCAGTCCGTTGTGCCGCCGTAGGACCCCGGATGCGCGACATCTAGGCTTGCGGCATGGCCCTGGCACCCCAATCCACCGCAAGTGTGAGCATCGAGGAGCACCGCGCCCAGCTACGTCAGCTGGTCTCGGCGCTGCCCGTGGTCGAGTTGCCGCTGCGGGACTGCGCCGGGTTGTGTCTGGCTCGCGACGTGGCGGCCAGCGTCGCGGTCCCGGCCTTCGACTGTTCGGCCATGGACGGCTTCGCGATGCGCTCCGGGGACCTGCGCTCGCTGCCCTGCACACTCACCGTTCACGGTGAGGTGCCTGCAGGCCGCGCCCCCATCACTCCCCCGCCCGGTGCCGCGGTGCGGATCATGACCGGCGCCAGGATCCCCGATGGCTGTGATGTCGTCATCCCCGTCGAGCAAACCGACGCCGAGCCCGGCGAGGGGCCGGTCCCCGTCACCGTCACCGTCCGACAGCACGACGTCCGCAGTCACATCCGACGGGCTGGCGAGGACGTTGCATCCGACGACGTCGTGCTCACGGCGGGAACCTTGCTGGACGCCACGCACCTGGCCGCGGCCGCTGCCACCGGCCATGCGATGCTGCCGGTTCGTCGGCGCCCACGGGTACTGGTGGTGACCACCGGCGACGAGCTGGCCACCCCCGGGCAGCCCTTGGGCCCGGCCCAGATCCCCGACTCCAACTCGGTGCTGGTGGCTGCCACCATCGCCCAGCTGGGCGGTGAGGTGATGGCAGTGCGTCACGCCGGGGACAGCGCCGCCCTGCTCGAGCAGGCGCTGGGCACCACGCAGGGCACGGCCGACCTGGTGGTGACCACGGGTGGGGTCTCCGTGGGTTCCCACGACGTGGTGCAGTCCTGGGCTGCACACTCCCCCCGCGCACACCTCACGTTGGGCCATGTCGCGATGCAGCCGGGCCGCCCCCAGGGATGGGGCCACGTCGAGCTGGACGGAGAACTGGTTCCTGTTGTCGCCCTGCCGGGAAACCCGGTGGCGGTGCATGTGGGGCTCCACCTGTTCGTCCGAGCCGCCCTCGATGCCCTGCAGGGGCAGGCGGATTCCCGACGCTGGCTGACCTGTGTGGCCGGCACCGACCTCGGCACCAAGCCGGGGCGCACCAGGCTGGTCGACGTGGAGCTGCGCGACGGGGTCGCCCTGCCCGCACCCGGCGGGCACGGCTCCCACCGGATCGGGACGCTGCACCGTGCCGACGGCCTGGCCGCGGTCACCGAACCGGTCAAGGCCGGCGACGAACTACGGGTACTGCTGACCAGGTGACCCCACTGGGGCCGGGGCCAGAGGGTGGCTCACAGCACCAGCGTCAGGGTGATGGCGGTCACCAAGGCGTTGTTGGCACAGTGCGCCAGCAGGCTCGCCCACAGCGTCTGGTGCCACACGCGCAGCAGTCCCAGCGCAAACCCCAACGGCAGGACATAGCAGATGACCTGCGGCGAGACGTGCACCAGCGCGAAGACCACGCCGCTGCCCAGCACCGCCAGCCAGGCGCCACAGCGGGCCCGGATGGCATCCAGCAGCATCCGACGAAACAGGATCTCCTCCATCAGGGGGCCCAGCACCACCAGGGCAAGGACCGTCATCGCCAGGAGCAGCGGGCGATCACCCAGGCCCTCCAGACTGCTGCCCGAGGCCCGCTCGGCGTCATTGGTGGGTGCCAGCCCGAACCACGGCCCCACCGTGGCCGCGAAGAGCGCTGATCCCAGCAGCATCACGGGAAGCTCCCAGCACAGGTGCCACAGACTGCGGCGAGCAGGAGTGAAGCCCAGCTCCCGCCACCCCCATCGCAAGCGCGTGTGCACCAGCCAGTACAACCCGGCAGCCATCACCAGCACGGCGACGGACATCGCGAAGGGCAGCAGCTGACGCGCCACCCCGAAGCGTCGCGCCAGCAACAAGCCGCCGACCAGTACGCCCACCGGCACGACCAGACCGAACGCGAAGGCGGCCAGCACGTCCCGCCATGCCGGAACCGGCAAACGTGTCTGCGTGGACGGGTGAGTCGGACTGGTCACGATCATGACGCCCACCCTATGAAGGGCACCCCGCCCCTCGCCTCGGGCGATCGGAGGCTGCCGCCCCGACGCGGGTCGCCACCGCACCCCTTCCAAGGTCGGGGTGCTTGGCCCGGGTGGATCGGCCCGAGCGGAGTGGATCAGCCGCCGGTGAAGGGAGGCAGGACGTCCACCACCTCGGCCTGCTGCGGCCAGGCGGCATCGCCGGGCAGCGCAGCCCCGTCGGCCAGGAAGGAGCACCGCTCCAGCACCGTCGCGGCCCCCGGACGCAGCTGCGCCAAGACCTCCCTGACGGTGCCCTGCTGGGCCTGCTGCACGCTCTCCTCGGTCACTCCTGCGGCATGCGCGGCACCGGCAAACCAACGAATCTGCATCTCAGCCTCCAATGGCATTCATGGGACGTTCGGGTTGGATGAAGTGCAGGCCGAAGCCGCCGGCATCGCTGCCATGGGCCCGCGGCTTGGCCCACATCGTCTCGGCCCACACCTGGGCGATCTCCTCGTCGCTCGCGCCGGAGCGCAGGGGGGTGCGCAGGTCGGTCTCCCGTTGTGAGAACAGGCACGAGCGCAACTGGCCGTCGGCGCTGATGCGGGTGCGGTCACAGGCCGCGCAGAAGGGTTCGGTGACCGATGCGACGATCCCCACCGTGCCGAGGGTGGCTCCCTGGGCGGAGAGCACCTCCCACCGCTGGGCCGGCGCCGGGCCGCGTCCGGGCAGTTCGCGCAGCCGATGACGCTGCTCGATGATGCCGCGGATGTCGGCGGCAGAGATCAGGTTCTCCCGTGCCCAGTCGCGCGTGGCGCCGATCGGCATCTGTTCGATGAAGCGCAGCTCGGAGCCCTCGGCCAGGCAGAAGTCCAGCAGGTCGTGCAGCTCGTGGTCATTGATTCCGGCGAGCAGCACAGAATTGATCTTGACCGGGTTGAGCCCGGCCTCGACGGCGCCCCGAATGCCGTCCAGGACCCGCTGCAGACCGTCACGCCGCGTCATGGCTGCGTAGGTCTCGGGATGCACGGTGTCGAGCGAGACGTTCACCCGGTGCAGGCCGGCACTGGCCAGCGCCTTGGCCTTCTCGGCCAGCCCGATGCCATTGGTGGTCAGCGCGATCTCCACGTCGGGGTGGGCCACGGCGATGGCCCGGATGATCTGGTCCAGGTCCGGTCTGGTCAGCGGCTCCCCACCGGTCAACCTGATCTTGGTGACGCCCAGCTGGCTGATGCCGATGTGGGCCAGACGAGCCAGCTCGTCGACCGACAGGATCGTGGCACGGGGCAACCAGGTCACCCCGGTGGCGGGCAGGCAGTAGGTGCAACGCAGGTTGCACACGTCGGTGACCGACAGGCGCAGGTCCGTTGCCGTGCGCCCGAAGCGGTCCACCAGCTGCCGAGAAGTCACGAGCCACATGCTACGGCCCATTCCGTGTTTTGTCGGATCGGGCCGCTAGGGTTTGGACCATGCCCCATGCTGCCGTGCTCGATACCGCGCTGGATCCTCGCCGGGCCCGCGATGCCGTGATGACCAGTACCGATGGCGCCTGCGTCCTGTTCGAGGGCGTGGTGCGCAACCATGACCACGGACGTGAGGTGACCGCGCTGGCCTACAGCGCCCACCCCGACGCCGCCCGAGCCATGGAGACCGTGGTGCGAGAGGTGGAAGAGGAATTCCAGGTGACCGCCTTCGCCGAGCACCGCGTCGGAGACCTGGTGATCGGCGACGTGGCGCTGGTGGCGGCCTGCTCCAGCGCCCACCGGGCGCAGGCCTTCACCGCCTGCGGGGCCCTGGTGGACCGGATCAAGGAACGCGTCCCGGTCTGGAAGAACCAGCACTTCGGCGACGGCAGCAGTGAATGGGTGGGGCTGGGTGACTGCTGACATGCCCACCACGACCTCCGGCTCCGCGGTGCCCGGCCAGTGGCACCGCCAGCGCCGCATCATGGGAGAGGCGGGCCAGGAGCGCCTCGCCCGCGCCCGCGTCCTGGTGGTGGGCTGCGGGGGGCTCGGCGCCGGGGCCATCCCGGCCCTCACCGCCGCCGGCATCGGCCAGCTGACCCTGCTGGACGATGACGTGGTCGAGAACACCAACCTCAACCGCCAGACCCTGTTCACCGCCCAGGACATCGGCCAGCCCAAGGTCGAGCTGGCCGCCCGACGCATGCGCGCCCTCTCCCCACAGGCCACGATCACCGCCCTGGACCATCGACTGACCGGCCAGGACGTCGAGCTGGTCGCCCAGCATGACGTCGTGGTCGACTGCACGGACCGCGCAGCCTCCCGTCAGGCGATCTCCGGGGCCTGCCGTGCAGCTGGGGTCCCGTGGGTTTGGGCGGCCATCGATGGCTGGACGGCGGTCCTCAGCGTCTTTGCCCCGGGAGGGGTGCAGTGGGAGGACGTGGTGCCGGATCCGACGGAGGCCCCGGCCCCACTGGACATCCTGGGATCCGCCCCTGCCCTGGCGGGAGCCTGGCAGGCGGCCGAGACCGTCAAACTGCTCACCGGTCTGGGCACCCCCTTGGTCGGGCGCCTGGCCGTCGTGGACCTGTTGGGCGCCGACGTCCGTTTCGTCGACCTGAGCGCCCGCTGAGCGCGACGATCCCGTCAACCTGTCAGCGGCCCCGCGCACCCGTCGAGTCCTGCCACAATGGGACCGCTCCCCCGGCAACGGGCGCCCGTGCCCGAATGAATCGACACAACACTGGAAGGCACATCCATGAGCTTCACCGAACAGCTGCTCGATCCGGCCAAGCGCCCGCAGGTGGTCGAGGCCATCTCCACCGTCATCGACCAGGAGGTCGAGTCCAAGGGTGGTCTGGGTGGCATGGCCATCAAGACGGCCTACGCCAGCGCCAAGAAGATGAAGGACGGCATCGTCCCCAAGGGCACCGACGCGATGCTCCCGGAGATCGCCTCCGCTCTGGCCCCCTACTGGGAGGCCAAGGGTGACCAGGACTTCGGCAGCTACCTGTCGAGCCGTTCGGGTGAGGTGGCCGACGCGCTGCTCGCCGTCGCCGATGCCAAGGCCGAGTCGCCCGACAACGCCGCCATCGCCAAGATCTACAAGCCGATCCGCGGCAAGGCCAAGGGCTACGTCGAGGAGGCCCTGCCCCGCCTGGCCACCGCGATCACCCCCTTCGTCAGCTGACGCAGTCGAAGAACAGACCCGACGGTGCCGGTGTCCCCATGGGGGCACCGGCACCGTCGTGCTTCCCGAGTCCAAGCCCACCACAGGCCTACGAGGTAAGACCATTTCGGGCAAAATGCGGCCCCGCCCCTCCGCGCGAACTCGAGCCCGCTAGTGTGGAGGTGCTGGTTCGGCCCATGCAGATGGGCCGTCGCAAGAGGGAATCCGGTGTGAATCCGGAACTGTCCCGCAGCGGTGAATGGGAACGACACCACCCGTCCGGCATGCGAGGGATCGCACGCCTCCAAGTGGCGCAGGCAACTGCACCACTGGACGACAAGCACTGGGTCTGGGCCTGGGAAGCGGTGGTCGAGGAAGACGCCTGACGGCGAAGCGCCCATGAGTCCGAAGACCTGCCAGTCGCGTCGCGCCAGCCAGGTGCGCCGCTGGAGACGACCCACCGCGAACAGTCCTGCAGGGTGTTCCCGGACAGGCCGTCACCGCCAGAATGAGCCGAGGAGCACTTCAGTCCGGTCGGAGGCCGAGAGGCCAGCCGACGACAACCTCATCGGAGCAGGAGTCCCATGACAACGACCGAGCAGGTCGCCCGCGAGGGAGCTGGAGAGTTCAAGCTCGCCAGCGACTTCGCGAAGCCGGGGATGGACACGTGGCGCGCTGCCGCCGCGAAGGTCCTCAACCGCGGGCGCCCAGAAGACAAGCTACTGACCGGCGACGAGGCCGTGGCCCGTCTCGTGACCACCACCGTCGACGGCATCGAGATCGCCCCCATCTACACGCTGGAGGATGCCCCGGAGGACCTCGGCGTCCCCGGCGTGGCCCCCTTCACCCGAGGCACCACCGTCCACAACGGTGAGGCAGACGCCTGGGACGTGCGTGCACTGCACGAGGATCCCGACGCCGCTTTCACCCGCAAGGCCGTGCTGACCGACCTCGAGCGCGGCGCGACGAGCCTGTGGTTCCGTCTGGACCCCGACGCCATCGCGGCCGACCAGCTCGGTGAGATGCTGGCCGACGCCATGCTGGAGCTCATCACGGTGGAGGTCTCCAGCCGCACCGACCAGGCCGCCGCCGCCGAGGCGCTGCTGGCCCTGGTGGAGGCGAACGACAAGCCGAAGAACCAGAAGAGCGTCGTGCTCGGCCTGGACCCGATCGGCTGCGCGGCCCTCAACGGCACCACCCCCCAGCTCGACGGGCTGGCCGAGTGGACCAAGCGGATCGACGGCATGCGCGCCTCGCGGGCCATCGTCGTGGATGCCACCATCTGGCACAATGCCGGCGCCGGCGACGTCCACGAGCTGGGCTTCGCCCTCGCCACGGGCGTCGAGTACGTCCGTGCACTGATGGCCCAGGGCCTGACCGCTGACCAGGCCTTCGACACGATCGACTTCCGCGTCACCGCGACCGTCGACCAGTTCGCCACCATCGCCAAGCTGCGCGCCCTGCGCACCGCCTGGTCCAAGGTGGGCGAGACCTTCGGCGTCTCCGAGGCCAAGCGTGGTGCCCGCCAGCACGCCGTCACCTCGTGGCGTGAGGTCACCCGTGACGACGCCTACGTCAACATGCTGCGCGCCACCATCAGCACCTTTGCTGCCGGCGTCGGTGGCGCCGAGGCGATCACCGTGCTCCCCTTCGACACCGCGTGGGGCCTGCCCGGCGACTTCAGCCGCCGCATCGCCCGCAACACGCAGATCGTGCTCGCCGAGGAGTCCAACATCGTCCGCGTCAATGACCCGGCCGGTGGCTCCTGGTACGTGGAGACGCTGACGCGCAAGCTCGCGGAGGCCGCCTGGGCCGTCCTGGGCAGGATCGACGCTGCCGGTGGCATGGCCAAGGCCGTCGTCGACGGACTGCCGATGAGCGAGCTCGAGCCGGTCATCGCCGAGCGCGCCAAGCGCCTGGCCAACCGCAAGAAGCCGATCACCGGTGTCTCCGAGTTCCCGAATGCCGGCGAGGCCGCGGTGACCACCGCCAAGCCGCGTCCGGAGGCCCCGGAGTACAAGGGCCTGCAGTGGAAGCGCGACTCGGAGGTCTTCGAGGCCCTGCGCGACGCCACCAAGGACAACGCGGATGCCAAGGTCTTCCTGGCCTGCCTGGGCGCGCGTCGTGACTTCGGCGCCCGCGAGGGCTTCGCCTCGAATGCCTTCCACGTCGCTGGCCTGGCCACGCCGGAGTGCGAGGGAGGCAGCGTCGAGGAGATCGTCGCCGCCTTCAAGACCACCGGTAGCCCGGTGGCCTGCCTGTGCTCCAGCGCCAAGGTCTACGCCGAGCAGGCGTTGCCCGTCGCCAAGGCCCTCAAGGAGGCCGGTGCCAAGACCGTCCTGCTGGCTGGCAACCTCAAGGAGCTGGGCGACAGCGCTGCCGAGGCCGAAGGTGTCATCGACGGCACCATCGGCATGGGCATGGACATCGTCGCGCTGCTCAACCAGACCCTCGACACGTTGGGAGTGTCCAAGTGACCGAGATCCGTTTTGATTCCGTCCCCCTGGGCGAGCAGGCCATCCCGGCCGACGCCCAGGCCCAGTTCGAGCAGCTGCTCGCCCAGGCTCCCGCCGTCGAACAGTGGGTGACCCCCGAGCAGATCCCGGTCGAGCACCTGTACGGCAAGGACGCGTACGAAGGCATGGACTTCCTGGAGACCATGCCGGGTCTGCCGCCCTTCCTGCGTGGCCCCTACGCCACCATGTACACCAACCAGCCGTGGACCATCCGCCAGTACGCCGGATTCTCCACCGCAGCCGAGTCCAATGCCTTCTACCGCCGCAACCTGGCGGCCGGCCAGAAGGGTCTGTCGATCGCCTTCGACCTGGCCACGCACCGTGGCTACGACTCGGACCACCCGCGGGTGACCGGTGACGTGGGCATGGCCGGTGTGGCCGTCGACTCGATCCTGGACATGCGCCAGCTCTTCGACGGCATTCCGTTGGACCGCATGAGCGTGTCGATGACCATGAATGGTGCCGTTCTCCCGGTGCTCGCCCTCTACGTGGTGGCGGCCGAGGAGCAGGGTGTGAAGCCGGAGCAGCTGGCCGGCACGATCCAGAACGACATCCTCAAGGAGTTCATGGTTCGCAACACCTACATCTACCCGCCCCAGCCGTCGATGCGGATCATCGCGGACATCTTCGCCTTCACCAGCGCGAACATGCCCAAGTTCAACTCGATCTCCATCTCCGGCTACCACATGCAGGAGGCCGGCGCGACGGCCGACATCGAGATGGCCTACACCCTGGCCGACGGCGTGGAGTACATCCGCGCCGGCGAGTCCGTGGGCCTGAACGTCGACCAGTTCGCCCCGCGCCTGAGCTTCTTCTGGGCCATCGGCACCAACTTCTTCATGGAGGTGGCCAAGATGCGTGCGGCTCGCATGCTCTGGGCCCGCCTGGTGAACCAGTTCGGTCCGAAGAACCCGAAGTCGATGAGCCTGCGCACCCACTCGCAGACCTCCGGTTGGTCGCTGACCGCCCAGGACGTCTACAACAACGTGGTGCGTACCTGCATCGAGGCCATGGGCGCCACCCAGGGCCAGACCCAGTCGCTGCACACCAATGCCCTCGACGAGGCCATTGCCCTGCCCACCGACTTCAGCGCTCGCATCGCCCGCAACACCCAGCTGTTCATCCAGCAGGAGTCGGGCAACTGCCGCGTCATCGACCCCTGGGCCGGATCGGCCTATGTCGAGAAGCTGACGCAGGACCTGGCCGAGAAGGCGTGGGCCCTGATCCAGGAGGTCGAGGAAGCCGGCGGCATGGCCAAGGCCATCGAGCAGGGCATCCCGAAGATGCGCATCGAGGAGGCCGCGGCCCGCACCCAGGCCCGCATCGACTCCGGCCGCCAGCCGGTGATCGGCGTGAACAAGTACCTGCTGGACAATCCCGAGCCGCTCGAGGTCCTGAAGGTCGACAACGCCAAGGTGCGCGCCGAGCAGATCGCAAAGCTGGAGAAGCTGCGCGCCGAGCGTGACGAGGAGGCCTGCCAGGCCGCCCTCGAGAAGGTCACCTGGGCCGCCGCCAACCCGGACCCGACCGATCCGGAGCGCAACCTGCTGAAGGTGGCCATCGACGCCATGCGCGCCCAGGCCAGCCTCGGCGAGCTGTCCGACGCGCTGGAGAAGGTCTTCGGGCGTTACACCGCGCAGATCCGTACGATCAGTGGTGTGTACTCCAAGGAAGCAACCGGATCCGAGGCCATGGACGAGGCCCGCAAGGCCGTCGAGGCGTTCGAAGAGGCAGAGGGCCGTCGTCCTCGCATCATGATCGCCAAGATGGGTCAGGATGGCCACGATCGTGGCCAGAAGGTGATCGCCACGGCCTTCGCCGACCTCGGTTTCGACGTCGACGTGGGCCCGCTCTTCCAGACCCCGGAGGAGGCTGCTGCCCAGGCCGTCGAGGCCGATGTGCACGTGGTGGGCGTCTCCTCCCTGGCAGCCGGACACCTCACGCTGGTGCCCGCGCTGCGTGCCGAGCTGGACAAGCTCGATCGCCAGGACATCCTGATCGTCGTCGGCGGCGTGATCCCCGAGCAGGACTTCGAGGATCTGCGCAAGGCCGGTGCCGTTGACATCTACCCGCCGGGCACCAACATCCCGGCGTGTGCCGTCAGCCTGATCGACAAGATGCGCCAGGCCATGGACGCCTGATCCAGGCGTCGTGACCCCCGCGTCGGGCGGTCCGAGTTCGCTCGGGCCGCCCGTCGCCGTTCATCCCACCGCTCGCCGGCCTTCCGCCAAAGGCCCGAGATCCCACCAAAGGCCAGACGCCCCACCGAAAGCCCGACGCCCCACCGAAAGGTTGCCCCGATGCCCCGCAAGATCGACGTCCCAGCCCTGGTCGAAGGTGTCCGGGAGGGAAGGCGCGCCGCCATTGCGCAGGCCATCACCCTCGTCGAGTCCCGCCTTCCGGCGCACCGCCCCTTGGCCCGTCAGCTCCTCACCGAGCTGACCCGCGAGCCCACCAGCGCCGTGCGCGTGGGCATCTCCGGCGTGCCGGGTGCCGGCAAGTCCACCTTCATCAACTCCATGGGGCAGCGGCTGGTCGAGCAGGGGCACAAGGTGGCCGTCCTGGCCGTCGACCCCTCCAGCACGCGAACCGGCGGATCGGTGCTGGGCGACCGCACCCGCATGGGCGAGCTGACCCAACTGGAGAATGCCTTCGTCCGCCCCTCCCCCAGCGGCAACCACCTGGGCGGCGTGGCGCGCGCCACCCGCGAGGCGATGCTCGTCGTCGAGGCCGCCGGATATGACGTCATCATCGTGGAGACGGTGGGTGTCGGGCAGTCCGAGGTGGCCGTGGCCGGCATGGTGGACACCTTCCTGATGCTGGCCCTCTCGCGCTCCGGCGACCAGCTGCAGGGCATCAAGCGCGGCATCCTGGAGATCACCGACGTGATCGCCGTGAACAAGGCCGACGGCGACAATGCCGGGGAGGCGCGCGTCGCTGCCCGCGAGCTGTCCATCGCCATGAAGCTCGTCACCCAGCAGAATGACGGCCGACGGGTGCCCGTGCTGACCTGCTCGGCCCTGCAGCGCATCTCGCTCGACGAGGTCTGGCAGGCGGTCATCGAGCACCGCGAGTGGCTCGATGAGACCGTGGGGCTGGCCCACCACCGGGCCCAGCAGCAGGTGGTGTGGATGCACTCCCAGATCGAGGCCACCCTGCTGGACTCGATGCGTTCCTCCCAGCAGCTGCGCGACCTGCGAGACCGGCTGGAGGAGGACGTGCGCGAGGGCCGCACCAGCGCCCTGGAGGCCAGCGGTGACTTCCTGCGGGAGTTCGCCACCCAGGTGCCGCAGATGGACTGGGCCCAGGGCAGGACGGTTCTCTGAGTCTGGGCCGCCGCTCATCGGCGCGCTGGCCGACTGGGCCACGCACCGCGGCATGACACGACGAAGGCCCCGGTCGCACCAGTTGGCGGGTGCGGCCGGGGCCTTCGTCGCTGTTGCCGCGTCAGAGGGGGCTGTTGCCCTGGTTTGCGGCATCGGCCATGCCGGCGGGGAATTCCTGCAGAGCCTGCTCGCCGATCCGGTTCATCATGTAGCCGTCGAGCACGCCGCCCACGGCGCCACCGATCACCGGGACGCCCTTGCCGAGCTTGGCCAGGGTGCCCTGACCGACGCTCTTCAGCAGGCGGAAACCGACCGCCTTGTTGACCATCATCATGGCCGGGCGCGGCAGGTTGCGCAGTGCCAGCGACGTGAACCGGCCACTGGCGGTGGTGACGCCGGCCTTGGCCAGCACGTCCTCCGCATTGGAGCCGACCAGCGTCAGCAGCACCGCGGTGCGGATGTTCGGCTGGCTGATGTCATAGCCACGCAGCTTGGCGACGGCCGCCGTCATCCGGGTGGCCTGCACGTAGAACTCCAGCAGGTTCGCGGGGATGGCGATCGGCATCGTGATGAAACCACCGATGCTGGTGATCAGGCCGCCTGCAGCGCCCGAGGTGATGTGACTGCGAACCACCTTGTTGACGGCCTTCTCGACGTCGCCACCGGCAGAGGACAGGGCGTCATCTGCCACCTCTGCGGCGGAGTCGAAGGGCTTCTTGCCGTCGATGCCGATCGACAGGATGCTCTCGATCAGGCTGCTGATGGCCCCGTCATCGGTGGAGGGGTCATTGGCCTGCTCCAAGGCACTCCGAGCAGTGCTGACGTCGGCCTTCTGTCCCTTGAGGATGTCGAACAGACCCATGGTCACCTACCTCAGTTCTGCTCCGGGTCCACGGCAACGCCGCGGGCCGCGAGCTCGCTCTTGTACTGGTTGCGGACGGCGCGGCCGGTGCGCGACGGGAGGCCGATGCCCCAGCCGAGCAGCAGGCCACCAAGGGCGGCCAGACCGGTCACGTAGTAGATACGCGTCGTCGGATCCTTGACGCCGGTGTTGTAACCGCGGACGGCGGCCATCAGCTTGCCCATGTCCCACACGACATTGGCCAGCATGGCGCCGCCAGCGATGAGGGCAGCAATGCCCAGCAGCATGAACAGCCATTTCAGAAACTTCATGCTGCGAGAGTAGTGCCCGACACTGCCGCTCGTTCACCGATCAGCTCAGCGGGAACACAGTTTCGCCCACAGCGTCAGAAGGGCCGGTGGGCGGGCCGTCAGACCGCCGGTTCGATGCGATCGAGCGCCTTGGTCCAGTGATCCTCGAATCGGGCCTTGTCCCCATCGACGAGCAGGTTCTCGTGGGTGATCTCGGTCAGGGTGGGGGTCTGACGGTCGCGGAGCCCGTGCCACCGTCGTCGCCCTCGGGATCCACCCATGGTCGCACGCCCGCGCAACACCCGGAGGGGTAGTCTTGCGGGGTGTTCCTGCCCCCCCGTTCGCCGTGCCTCCTGGCCCCCTGTCTGGGCTTGGCGATGGCCGTTGCGTTGGGGGCGTGCCAGACGCAGGATCCCGTTCCCCCCGCCTCAACCTCCACGGTGCCCAGTGCGTCGGCTACACCTCCGGTGGCCACGACGGACCTCACCCAGCCCGGGGCAGCCCGCAAGGCCGTGGGAGAACTCGTCCGGGCCGCCGGCGGACTGCCCGTCATCAAGCTGGACGTCTCCCGATCGACGGCCACCCTCAGTGCCCTGAAGGACGGCCGGATTGCCGCCTGGCAGTGGGACAAGGGCCTCGTTCGACCGGTCGAGAGCGACATCGAGTACATCCAGCAGGCCACCTTCTCCCCCGCCGACTACCAATTGGACGACTTGGGCCAGGTCTTCGACACCGCGGCAGAGCTGTCCGGCTCCCGCCAGAACCAGCAGCTGCAGATCGTCGAGTACGACCACGGCGAGGTGCTGATGACCGTCACCACCCGCCCCGAGTCGCGCACCGTCTTCCTCCGCCCCAACGGGACGCCGATCAACCAGCTCGACTTCAGCACCGCCGCAGGGTTCGAGGAGGCGATCCGCGACACCACCAAGGCCGACGTACCGGTGCTCGCGATGGGCTGGCATCCCGAGACGGGCTTCTGGAGCGACCGCCCCGGCGCCCAGAAGGGCGTCGTGCGGCGTACCACTCGTCAGGCCCGGCTGCCGGCCTGGTCGTCGGAGCGCAAGGCTGCCTCCGATGGCCCGGCCTTCCTCGCGTCCAGCGTTGACCCCGACGTGCTCACCAGACTCGTTGCCACCCTGCCCGCGGAACTGGGCCGGCCCGAGGCAACGGTGACCGTCGAGATCTCACGCCAGCACCAGATGGCGCTGCCGGTGATGACCTTCGACGTCGACGGCCAGAAGGTCGTCACCACCCTCTCCGGCACTGACATCACCCAGATGTTGGGCGGCTGAGAGCCTGGCGGAACAGCGGCGCGGAACGGGGAAACGCACACGACGGCAGCTCGACGCACGAGGCCCCGGCCAGCACGGCGATGGAGCCGTGGGCCGGGGCCTCTGGCCAGGCGGTTGCGAGCAGGATCAGGCTTCCAGGTCCTGCGCGGTGAAGGCCTGTGAGCAGACATTGGGATCACCGCTGGTGAAGCCCTTGCCCAGCCAGTTCTGACGCATCTTGGCCGAACCGTGGGTCCAGGTCTCCGGGTTCACCTGGCCGGCGGTGCTCGCCTGGATCCGGTCGTCGCCCACCGCCGCGGCGGCGTCGGCGATGCGATTCAGGTCGTCCTGGGTGACCTTGGCGATCGGGCTGTTGGGATCACTGGTGGAGTTCTTGAACCAGACGCCCGCGTAGCAGTCCGCCTGCACCTCGAGGCGCACCTGCGGCGAGTCGGGACCGGTCTGGTTGCCCGCCGACTGCACCTTCTGCAACTGGCCGGTGAGGGTCTGGATGTGGTGTCCGTACTCGTGGGCGATGATGTACGCCTCGGCCGAGTAGCCGCCCTGGGCGCCGAGCTGCTGCAGGAGCTGGTTGATGAACTCGGTGTCGATGTACACCTTCTGGTCTGCCGGGCAGTAGAAGGGGCCAACCTGGGAGTTCGCCGCGCCGCAGGCCGTGTTCACCGCGCCGGTGAAGGGCACCGTGGGGGCCGGCTTGTACTGACCCTGCTGGAACTGCGTGTTCCAGTAGCTCTGCACCGAGTTCACATAGGCCACCCAGCGGCACTCACGGTCCGCCTGCACGTCGGCGCCGGTCTGGCAGTGCTCGTACTGGTTCGACGCGGCACTGTTGTTGCCGGCATTGCTGGGCACGCCGCCCATGATGTCACCGGGATTGAAGCCAAAGATCAGGCCCAGGATCATGACGATCAGGCCCAGGCCACCGCCCAGCGCCACGCCACCGCCGCCTCCGCCGCTGCTCGGCTGCAGCTGCGAGCTGTCCAACTTGGCATTCGGGTTGAACTCCATGGTCGCCCTTCCTCGGCTCCGACGACACCCACCGACCCGGCAGGCATCCGTCCATCGTCTGGATCAGGGTACCCAACCGGGTGGCCCCGCGCCGAGAGGGGCGGGCGGAGCATCGCTGACGGCGTAGGCACCGCGGCCCGCCCTGCGGGGTGGCAGTAGGGGGCCACCGCCGAGAGCTGCCATGATGGATGAATGCGCATCATCGGAATCGGATCACCGGGAACCGGGGAACTGGTGCGCCTGCCCGTCGAGCACGGCCAGCACCCACACCAGCAGCTGTGGCGCCGCGGCCTCGTGGTGGCGGAGCTGTTGACAGCGGCCGTCGAGGACGGAGAGGTCGTGCTGACGGCCCGCGTCCTGCCGCGCACACCCTCGTCGCGACCACCCCGGATCAAGCACCGCGGAGTGGATCCGGATCTGGCCGTGCGGCCCGGGGAGAAGCCGGTGGACAACCAGCGGATCGCCGCCTACGCCGTCGTGCGTTCCTCCCGAGGCGTGCTGGGAACCGAGTGCAGCGACAAGACGGCGGTGCCGGGCCTGTGGCAGCTGCCCGGTGGCGGCCTCAACCCGGGCGAGTCGCCGTCGGAGGCCCTGATGCGCGAAGTGGCCGAGGAGACCGGACAGGAGGTCCGGATCAACCGACTGATCGACCTGCAGAGCGACCACTGGGTGGGCCGCGCACCGAATGGCGTGCTGGAGGACTTCCACGCGCTGCGCATCATCTACACGGCCACCTGTCTCAACCCGACCACGCCCAATGTGGTCGACATCGACGGCACCACCTCACGGGCGGCCTGGATCCCGCTGCGGGGATGGCGTTCACTGCCCTGGACCTCCGGCGCCCGGTCCTTGCTCGACAAGCACCTGGACAGCGTCCCCACCTGGTGATGCACCTTCCTGCGCCCTGTGTGACATGACTGCGGCCCCGCTCCCTCGTCGAGGAAGCGGGGCCGCAGTGGTGCGGACTGCTGGTGGAGTCAGTCGCGACGGAAGTAGCTGAGCAGTCGCAGGATCTCCGTGTAGAGCCAGACCATGGTGACGGTCAGGCCGAAGGCCGCGCGCCAGGACTCGCTGGCGGGGGCATTCATGGCGATGCCGCGCTCGATGTCATCGAAGTCGATGACCAGGTTGAACACGGCCAGACCGGCACCGAGCAGGGCGGCCACCAGGCCGATGACCCCCGAACGCATGCCCATGTTGATGCCGAAGAGCGCCAGCACGAAGTTGATCAGCATCACGCCGGCGAAGGCCGCGGTGGTGATGAAGACCATCCGACGCACCTTGCTGCTGACGCGGATGTTGAAGAACTTGTAGGCGGCCAGGGTTGCGCCGGCCGCGGCGAAGGTGCCCAGTACCGCCTGCGAGACGATACCCGGGTACTGGTACTCGAACATGGCCGAGAACGCGCCGATGAAGACGCCCTCGATCACCGAGTAGAAGAGCACCAGGGCCGGGTTGATCTTCTTGCGAGCGGCCACCAGCATGACGGTGACGAAGCCAACCAGGGCGCTCAGGATCAGTGCAGGCATCATCAGTGCCGGCGGCATGAACAGGAAGGCCGCGACGGCGGAGGCCATCAGGGTCAGCATGGTGATGCCGGTCTTGCCGATGACGTCGTCGAGGGTCATCGGCGGTTCCATCTGGCCGGGCTGCTGGAACTGCTGCGGCGCCTGGCCGTAGGCGTCGTAACCGGGCTGGCCGTAGCCCTGCTGGGGCTGGCCGTACTGCTGCCCGAACTGGGGCTGGCCGTACTGCTGCCCGAACTGGGGCTGGCCGTACTGCTGGCCGCCGCCGAACTGCGGCTGGGTGTAGGGGGCCTGGCCACCGTACTGCGGCGGGGCGTACCCCTGCGGCGCTCGGCGGCTGAAGGCGTCGGGCTGGGAAAGAATGGGATTTGCCATGGTGGCTGAGTGTTCCTTCTGGTCAGGGACGTGCATCCAGTGTATTCAACGCCCCCATGAGCATCCCCCATTCCCGTGCTGCCCCTGAGTCGCCCCTGATCCGCGGGTCTCGCGTCGCGTGGGATTGTCGGCCCCGCGTGGCTTCCAATACCTTCCCCCAGCCCCGCGTGGGTTCCAACACCCCGCGACTGATACAGCACACGCGAGAACACCAAACCCACGCGAACTGGACCAAGGGGCACCAAACCCACGCGCGGCGACGGGTGAACACTCAAACCCACGCGACGGGAGAACACTCAAACCCACGCGACGGGTGAACACCCAACCCACGCGACGTTCGAACCCCGGGCCGATCACCAGCGGGCGCCCGACCGACCCACCCGGCCCACGCAGAGGTAGGCCCACGCACAAGCAGGCCACGCAAAGGCAGGCCACGCAAAGGCAGGCCCGTGCAAGAACAGACCCGCGCAAGGACAGACCCGCGAAAGCACCCCCGATGGGATTCGAACCCACACTTGGGCGGGTTTAAGCCGCCTGCCTCTGCCGGTTGGGCTACGGGGGCCCGGCTCCCGAGTCTAGGCGAGCGGTTCCGATGCCAGCAGCTCCTGGGCGAGGGCGTCGAGGATGTCGGATTCGCTGACCACCATGGGTTCGCCGACGCGATCGGCGATGCAGGCCAGGATGAGGGCACCAGCGCAGATCACCTCGGCGCGCTTCATCGGCAGACAGGTACCCGCCTCGATCCCCGCGACGGGCGTGGCCAGCAATACGTCGGCCAGGTGGGCGATCTCGTCGAGCTCCAGGTGGGAGCCGTGCACCTTGGCACGGTCGTAGCCGGGCAGACCCTGTTGGATGGCGGACAGGCTGGTCGCGGTACCGGCCACGCCGATGAACCGCTTCACGGCAGGAAAGTCGACCCCACTGCCATCCAGCAGCGCGTCGATCAGGTCGGCGGCCTGATCCACCTCGTCGCGCATCGGCGGATCGCTGTGCAGCAGGCGCTCCCGCAGCCGCACCGAACCCACGTCCAGGCTGGTGGCGTGCTGGATCCGTCCATCACGGCCCCCGACGATGAGCTCCGTCGAGCCACCCCCGATGTCGACCACCAGGACCGGTTCGTCGTCGGGCCGGATTCCAGACAGTGCCCCGGCGAAGCTCAGCCTGGCCTCCTCGGCGCCGGGGATGATCTCCACCTCGATGCCCAACCGATCGCGGATGCCCTGGAAGAAGGTCTCGCGGTTGTGCGCATCCCGGGCGGCGGAGGTGGCGACGAAGCGAATCCGGTCACACCCGTGGATGCGGATCACCGCGGCGCAGTCGTCGACGGCCGCAAAGGTGCGTTCCAGTGCGTCGGGGTGGAACTCCCCCGTCGCGTCGACACCCTGCCCCAGCCGGACGATCTGCAGGCGACGGTCCAGCTCGACCATCTGCCCATCCGCTCCCGCCTCGGCGATCAGCAGTCGGATCGAGTTGGTGCCGCAGTCGATCGCGGCGACGCGCATCAGTTGCCCTCGACGGGCTCGGGGATCGAACCAGGCTCGGGCGACGCGGGGTCCTGGAGGCAGGGCCGCGACCAGAAATCGCCCAACTTCTCGACGGCCTCATCACCCAGCGGGTTGACGCCGGGGCCGGCGGCCAGGGAGTGGCCCACCAGCACGTGCAGGCACTTGACGCGGGTCGGCATGCCCCCGGCGCTGATCCCCTCGATCTCCGGTACCTCACCGAGCTCGGCCCGATCCGCCAGAAAGGCCTCGTGGGCCGCGCGATAGCTGTCGGCCAGCTCCTCGTCCCGGCCCAGCCGTTCGGTCATCTCCGCCATCAGACCCGACGCCTCGAGCGTGGAGCAGGCCGATGTGGCCCGGGGGCAGGTCAGGTAGTAGGTGGTCGGGAACGGCGTCCCATCGGGCAGCCGGGGCTCGGTGGCCACCACGCCGGGCTTACCACACGGGCACCGCCAGGCGACGCCAGCGACGCCGCGGGGCATCCGTCCCAGCTGTTCGTGGATCGCCTGCTCGTCGGCGGAGGTCATCGGTTCCAGGTCTGCCATCTGTACTCGTCTTCTATCGCTTCGTCGTGGGCGTGGGGGTGCTGCTTGCTGATGTGGATGGCGACGGGGAGTCCTCGGACGCCTTCACCACCGGAGCCTGGGTCTCCTCGGGAACCAGTGGCTCATCGGCGGCGGAGACGGATCCGGAGAGCCGGTCCCACCAGGCCGTGCCGTGCTCGCCCTGCGGAATGGTGCTGGTGGTCTGGATGGAGATGGTGCTGTCGAGCGGCTTGCCGTTGGCATCCACCACCCGGTAGCCCACCTCGCCCGGCACCACCCAGCCCAGCCGCTGGCGGGCCTGGGCCTTGACGAAGTCCTCGTCCTGCCAGCGCTTGATCTCGTCGCCGAGTTCCGCATTGGCCGCGGTGCGCTCGGCAATCAGCTGCTGGGCCACGGCCAGTTCCCGCTCCTGGCGCAGGTAGACGCGCAGGCTGGAGGCATAGCTGAGCAGCAGGATCGCGCAGACCACCAGCAGCACGATGGCGCGACGAGTGAAACCGACTCCGCGGATCAGCCTCGGAACGGCGGCGACCGCCGCCACCGGTGACTGGTTCTCGTCGGGGCGGACCACGCGACGGGTGGAGCGACCCGCCCGTTCCGCCTGCCGGGCGGCGGTGCGGGTCCGGGGCGAGTCGGACTTCCGGGCAGACGCAACGGCCCGGGTACGCGGCGTGCCGCGACCCGGACCGTTGTGTGTGGGCTTGTTCATCTACCCAGTGTTACAGGTTTCCTGCAGTGCTCAGGCCTTGAACCGCGGGAAGGCGGAGGCTCCGGCGTACACCGCGGCGTCGTCGAGGTCCTCCTCGATGCGCAGCAGCTGGTTGTACTTGGCCACGCGCTCCGAACGGGCCGGGGCGCCCGACTTGATCTGGCCGCAGCTGAGGGCGACGGCCAGGTCGGCGATGGTGACGTCCTCGGTCTCGCCCGAGCGGTGCGACATCATCGAGGTGAAGCCGGCGCGGTGGGCCATGTTCACGGCGTCGATGGTCTCGGTCAGCGAACCGATCTGGTTCACCTTGACCAGCAGGGCGTTGGCGGCATTCTCGTCGATGCCGCGCTGCAGGCGCTCGACATTGGTGACGAACAGGTCGTCGCCGACCAGCTGCACCTTGTCGCCCATCTGCTCGGTCATCTTCTTCCAGCCGTCCCAGTCCTCCTCGTTCAGCGGGTCCTCGATGGACACCAGCGGGAAGGCCTCGACCAGCTCGGCGTAGTAGGCGACCATCTCGTCGGCCGACTTCTTGCCGCCCTCGAAGTTGTAGGTGCCGTCCTCGTTGTAGAACTCGCTCGCGGCGACGTCCAGGGCCAGGGCGATCTCCTTGCCGGGCTCGAAGCCGGCCTTCTTGATGGCCTCGACGATCAGCTCCAGGGCGGCGCGGTTGCTCTCCAGGTTCGGGGCGAAGCCGCCCTCGTCACCCAGACCGGTGGCCAGGCCCTTCTCCTTCAGCACGGACTTCAGGGCGTGGTAGACCTGAGCACCCTGCTGCAGGGCCTCCTTGAAGCTGGAGGCGCCGATCGGGGCGATCATGAACTCCTGGATGTCGACATTGCTGTCGGCGTGCGAGCCACCGTTGAGGATGTTCATCATCGGGACAGGCAGGATGTTGGCGGTGGGGCCACCCAGGTAACGGTACAGCGGCAGGCCGGCCGACTCGGCGGCGGCGTGCGCGACGGCCAGGGAGACACCCAGGATCGCGTTGGCGCCCAGCTTGGCCTTGTTGTCCGTGCCGTCCAGCTCCAGCATGGCCTGGTCCAGCAGACGCTGCTCGGAAGCCTCGAAGCCCAGCACCTCCTCGCCGATGGTCTCGATGACGTTCTCGACGGCCTTGAGGACACCCTTGCCCTCGTAACGGCCCTTGTCACCGTCACGGAGCTCGACGGCCTCGAAGGCGCCGGTGGAGGCACCCGAGGGCACGGCGGCGCGACCCTCGGCGCCGTCGTCCAGGATGACCTGGACCTCGACCGTGGGGTTACCGCGGGAGTCCAGGATTTCCCGGGCGTCAATGAATTCGATGGTTGCCATCTGATCTGCCTTTCGCAAGATGGAAGATTTTCCATCGCCAGCCTAGCGGGCCCCCAGAGCAGCGGACAGGCGGACTGCTCATTGGGGGTCTGTGGTTCTCCGGCCGGTCACCTGCTGGTCACCCTGCTCGACGCGCACCACCTCGGCCTCGAAGGCCCGCAGCGCCTCACGGGCCGCCTGATCGGCATCGACGCCACTCGCGTGGGCGCGCTGCACGAGCTGCAGCACCTGCCGGCCCACCTCCTCGGCCGTGATCGGCTCGTCGGCCATGGCGACGGGCACGTGGTGGTTGCGCGTCCGCGAGGTCACCTTGGTTGCCCGGGCCAGCACCGACAGGTGCTCCGCGATCCCCTGCAGGGCCGACGTGCGACCCTTCTCGGCCCGCTTGCGGGCCTCCCAGGTGGCATTGAGGTCCTCCGGCACGACGGAGTCGGGTTCGAAGACATAGGGGTGGCGATGCACCAGCTTGTCGCTGATGCCGCGGGCGACATCATCCAGCGTGAAGCGTCCCTGCTCCGCGGCGATCTCGCTGTGGAAGACCACCTGCAGCAGCAGGTCGCCGAGTTCCTCGCGCAGGTCGGTGTCGTCGCCCAGCTCGATGGCGTCCAGCACCTCACCGGTCTCCTCCACCAGATAGGTGGCGAGGCTGCGGTGGGTCTGCTTCGCGTCCCAGGGGCACTCCTGGCGGAGCCGGTGCATCACCTGCACCAGACGGTGCAGCTGGTCAGGCTCGTCCATGGCGCGGGTCAGCCGCCGAGGATCTCGCCGAAGCTGACGTCCTCCATGGACAGCGAGCCCGAGGTGCCGCTGAAGGTGCCCGTCGAGGAGTCCCAGTTGCCGAAGCGCGGGTTCACCTTGACGTCCAGCCCGCGAATGATCGACTGCACCTTCTCTTGTCCGACCGCCTCGTTGATGGCCGCGAAGTCCGCGAACCCGTTCACCGCGGTGGCGCAGTCGGCGTCGGCGGTGAGCGACTCGCCCTGCAGCGCGGTCAGTGCCTTGCTGCGCATCGCCGGGGTGATCTGGGTTCCGGTCTTCTCGGCGACGGCCTGCGCCACCTCACCGGTGAGCAGCATGCGGGCGATCTCCCCGGTCAGCGACCCCTCCTGCTGCTGCACCAAGCGCTCGCAGCCGGCCGACGAGGTGTTCACCTGGTCCATCGTCACGGTGTTGTCCGCCACCTGGAAGGCGACGCCCGCGCTGGGCGTCGAGCAGCCGGCGAACAACGCCAGGGCGGCCATGGGAACGGCGACACGCGTGAGCTTCATCAAGGCTTCCTTCCGGGCGACGCCCTGGCCAGTGGGGCCGGGCTGACGGTGCGATTCTAACCACACCGGCTCTGCCACCCCACAGCGGCGCACGACGTCCGGGCGTCAGCCCGCACCCCCGACGACCCGGGCGTCAGCCGGCTCACCCGATGTCAGGCAGCGGCTCCGCGCCGAAGATGTCCACCACCACCCGGGTGGCCCATTCCAGGAGTTCCCGCCCCACCACCGGCTTGCCGGTGACCGGAGCCGTCGTCGGCCGCGGCACCAGCAGGAAGCCGGCGGCGCGCTTGATGACACTGCCGGGGTACAGCCTTCCCAGGCGCAGCTCCCGCGATTCGGGCAGATCGGCCGGGCTGAACCGGATGTTGTTGCCCTGCCCCACCACCTCCGTGATGCCCACGGTGCGGCAGAGCAGGCGGAAGCGGGCCACCTCCAGGAGGACCTCCGTGGGGCCGGGCAGCGGGCCATAGCGGTCGGCCAGCTCTGCCCGCACCTCCGCGATGTCCTCGACGCTGCGCACCTCGGCCAGTCGCTTGTACATCTCCAGCCGCAGCCGTTCGGACTCCACGTAGTCATTGGGCAGGTTGGCATCCACGGGCAGCTCGATGCGCATCTCCGTCTCCGGCTCGGACTCGCCATCACCCCGGAAGTCGGCCACGGCCTCCCCCACCAGACGGATGTACAGGTCGAAGCCGACGTCGGCGATGTGGCCGGACTGCTCTCCGCCCAGCAGGTTGCCCGCACCTCGGATCTCCAGGTCCTTCATGGCGATCTGCATGCCGGCGCCCAGGTCCGTGTGCGCCGCCATGGTCGCCAGCCTGTCGTGCGCCGTCTCGGTCAGGGGCTTCTCCGGCGGGTAGAGGAAGTAGGCGTAGCCACGCTCACGCCCACGCCCGACGCGGCCGCGCAACTGGTGCAGCTGGCTCAGGCCCATCAGGTCCGCCCGCTCGATCAGCAGGGTGTTCGCCGTCGAGATGTCGATGCCGGCCTCGACGATGGTGGTGGAGACCAGCACATCGGCCTGCCGGTCCAGGAACTGCTGCATGACGTCCTCGAGCTGGTGCTCGTTCATCTGGCCGTGGGCCGTGACGATGCGGGCCTCGGGGACCAGTTCGCGCAGCCGCGCCGCGGTCTTCTCGATGGACTGGACACGGTTGTGCACGTAGAAGACCTGTCCCTCGCGCGCCAACTCGCGGCGCACGGCGGCCACCACCTGCCCCTCGTCATAGGGTCCGGCGAAGGTCAGCACCGGGTGACGTTCCTCCGGCGGCGTCGCGATCACGCTCATCTCACGGATGCCGGTGATCGCCATCTCCAGGGTGCGGGGAATCGGCGTCGCCGACATGGCCAGCACATCCACATTGAGTCGCAGCTTCTTCAGGGCCTCCTTGTGCTCGACGCCGAAGCGCTGTTCCTCGTCGATGATCACCAGGCCGAGGTCCTTGAACTGCATCTCGCCGCCGAAGAGCCGGTGGGTGCCCACCACGACGTCCACCTTGCCCGACGCGATGCCGTCCTTGACCGCCTTGGACTCTGCCTCGGTCTGGAAGCGCGAGAGCTGGGCGACGTTCACCGGGAAGCCCGCATAGCGTTCGGAGAAGGTGGCGTGGTGCTGGTTCACCAGCAGGGTGGTGGGCACCAGGACGGCCACCTGCTTGCCGTCCTGCACGGCCTTGAAGGCGGCCCGCACGGCGATCTCGGTCTTGCCGTAGCCCACGTCGCCACAGATCAGGCGGTCCATCGGCACCACCTGCTCCATGTCGTGCTTGACCTCCTGGATGCAGGCCAGCTGGTCCGGGGTCTCGACGTAGTTGAAGGCGTCCTCCACCTCCCGCTGCCAGGCGGTGTCCGGGCCGAAGGCGTGCCCACGGGTGGCCTGCCGGGCGGCGTAGAGCTTGATCAGTTCCGCAGCGATCTGCTTGACGGCCTTGCGGGCACGGCTCTTGCGCTTGTTCCAGTCGGCTCCGCCCATCTTGTCCAGGGTGGGGGCCTCGCCGCCGACATAGCGGGTCACCTGGTCCAGCTGGTCCATCGGCACGAAGAGCCGGTCCCCCGGTTGGCCGCGCTTGCTGGCGGCGTACTCGATCACCAGGTACTCACGGGTGGAGCCCGCCACCGTGCGCTGCACCATCTCCACATAGCGTCCGACGCCGTGCTGCTCGTGCACCACCGGATCGCCCGCCTTCAGCTCCAGCGGGCTGATCTGGTTCTTGCGTCGGCTCGGCATGCGTCGTTCCGACTTGTCCGCCGGTCGGTTGCCGGCCAGATCGACGGTGGTGAACAGGCCCAGGCTCAGGCCGGGAGCACGGAAGCCATGGCGCTGCGTGGTGGGGACGATGGTCACGGTGCCCCGCTCCGGCGCCTCGACGAGACCGTCGACGATGTGCGAGCCGATCTCGTGGTCGGTCAGCACCTCGTGCATGCGGCTGGCCAGACCCTTGCCCTCGACGCCCAGCACCACCGACTCGCCCGCGGTCACCGCCTGACCGATCTCTCGCACCGCTGCCTCGGTGTCACCCTTCCAGCTGTCGGCCGCCTTCCAGTCCAGCACGTGCGATTCGACACCCCGCACGTCCAGATGCCCCACGTCGATCCGCGTGCCGTCCTCCGCATACAGCTCCTGCCCGGCATCCGGGGCGGCGGAGAAACTGGACAGGCTCCACCACGACTGGCCGCGCTCCAGCACGTGCGAGCGCACGTCGGCCAGGTTCCAGTAGGCGGAAGCGCCCAGGTCGATCGGGGCCTTGCCGCCCGCCGCCGCGGCGGCCCACGAGGCGTGCAGGAATTCCTGGCTGGTCTGCACCAGGTCATGGGCACGAGTGCGCACCAGCTCGGGATCGCTGACCACCACCATGGCATCGTCCGGCAGCACGTCGACGAGCATCTCCAGCCCGTCCACCAGCGCCGGGGTGAGGGCCTCCATACCCTCCACGGCATGGCCGTCGGCCAGTTTCTCCAACATCTCCGCCAGTTCGGGATGCTCGGGCAGCAGCGCCCGGGCCCGGGCGCGCACCCCCTCGTCGAGCAGCAGCTCCCGGCATGGGGAGGCGATGATCTCGGTGATGGCGCCGGGCATCGATCGTTGGTCGGCCACGGTGAAGTGGCGGATCTCCTCCACCTCGTCGCCGAAGAAGTCGATGCGCAGGGGGTGTTCCTCGGTGGGCGGGAAGACGTCGACGATCCCGCCGCGCACCGCGAATTCGCCGCGACGTTCCACCAGGTCCACCCGGTTGTAGGCGGCGCCCACCAGCGCGCGGGCCAGTTCCGCGGTGTCATATTCCTGACCGGTGACGATGTGCACCGGGGTCAGCTTGGACAGTCCCTTGACCTGGGGTTGCAGGACCGAGCGCACGGGGGCCACCACGATCGACGGCATGCCGGCCGGGTCCTGGCCCGCCAACCGCCGCAGCACGGCCAGGCGGCGCCCAACGGTGTCGCTGCGCGGGCTCAGCCGCTCGTGGGGCAGGGTCTCCCAGGCGGGGTAGTAGGCCACCTCGTCGTGTCCGGTCCAACTCTCCAGCTCCGCGACCAGCTGCTCCGCCTCGCGATAGGTGCTGGTCACCAGCAGGACGAGCCGCTGGCTGCGTCGCGCGATGGTGGCGGTCAGGGCGGCCCGGGCCGCGGCCGGTGCCGTGATGTCCAGGGTGTTCGCCGTCGTCACCCGGGCCAGGGCTCGGGCGAGCACCGGATCGTCGGCCAGCAGATCGGTCAGACCAGTGAGAGTCACCCGGTAAATCTACCCGGCCGCGCCAAGATCGTGCCGTGCGGCGACGGCTCCCGAGCCCCACACGCTCGTCATCGCGGCCCCTGCGCATGACCTGCCGTGGCGTTGTCAACGCTCGGTACAGTCACTGTGTGAGTACTCCAGCATCCCTTGTGATCCTCGGCGCCTCGGGCGACCTGACGCACCGCCTGCTCCTGCCCGGTCTGGGCACCCTGCTCAAACTCCACTCCCGCCCCGACCTCACCCTGGTGGGTGCCGCGGTGGAGGAGATCAGCGACGAACAGTGGAAGGAGATCGTCTCGACCGCACTCTCAGAGAGCGGATGCCCCCAGTCGCGGATCGACCAGGTGCTGGCCACCACGCGCTATGTGCAGACCGATGTCACCGATGCCGGTCAGCTGAAGTCACTGCTGGAGAGCCTGCCGAGCGATCCCGTGCTCTACTTCGCCCTGCCGCCGGCGATCACCATCAAGGCCTGTCAGGCGCTGACCACCTTCGAGCCGCCGGCGGGTCTTCGCCTGGCACTGGAGAAGCCCTTCGGCGCCGGGCTGGAGAGCGCCCGCGAGCTCAACGAGCTGCTGGCCCGGATCGTCCCGGAGCAGCAGATCTTCCGCGTCGACCACTTCCTGGGCAAGGCCACGGTGCTCAACCTGTTGGGCCTGCGCTTCGCCAACCGACTCTTCGAGCCCGTCTGGGATGCGATCAACATCGACCACATCTCCATCGTCACCGACGAGCCATTGGCCCTGGAGGGGCGCGCCCGCTACTACGACCATGCCGGCGCCATGAAGGACATGATCCAGAGCCACCTGCTGCTGGTGCTGGCCATGATCGCCATGGAGGAACCGGCTCGCCTGGACGCCCTGGAGCTGCGAGACCTGATGGTCCACGTGCTGCGCGCCACCGAGTTGTGGAGCGGGGACCCGGTGGCCGATTCCCGACGCGCCCGCTACACCGCGGGAACCGTGGCCGGCAAGGAGGTTCCGGACTACGTCGCCGAGGAGGGCGTGGACCCCGCCAACAACACGGAGACCCTGGCCGAGATCACCGTGCGGATCAAGACCTCCCGCTGGACCGATGTCCCGATCAAGCTGCGCGCCGGCAAGGCCCTGGGCGACGAGCGCAATGGCATCACCGTGGTCTTCAAGCCCGTCCCGCACGTGCCGGAGGGTTTCACGAATGTCCCCTCGCCCAATGTGATCAGCATCGGCATGAAGCCGGAGAACATCGCGCTGGGCATCACCACCAATGGCGAGGGCGACACCCGCGAGTTGGAGGACTCGGTGCTGTTCACGGAGATGGGCAGCAGCGCCGTGCGCCCCTACGGCGAAATCCTGGAGGGCATCCTGGACGGTGACCCGCTGTTGAGCGTGCGCGGCGACATCGCCGAGGAGTGCTGGCGGATCGTCACCCCAGTGGTGGAGGCCTGGCAGCAGGGACTGGTGCCGATGGACGAGTACCGCGCCGGATCCTCGGGCCCCCAGAACTGGGTCTGACAACCCGTACCGCCCGTGCTCGATGGTGTGGCCCATGACCGTGGTCATGGGCCACACCATGACGCAGGCAGGATGTGCCCGGGCCTCCCGGTCACTAGCGTGGTTTTCAACCCCGCTTGGACAAGGAGAGCCCCATGGCCGCCGCCACCCCCGCTTCCACCACCCCACCCGGCTCGGGCCAACCAGCGGCTCCGCTGGTCAGCGGACAACAGGTCACCAAGTCATTCGCAGTGGGCACCCGGCAGGTGCAGATCCTGCACGGCGTCGACGTCGCCGTCACACCCGGCGAACTGGTGGCCATCATGGGTCAGTCCGGCTCGGGCAAGTCCACGCTGCTCTACTGTCTGGCCGGTCTGGAGACGCCCACCAGCGGCGAGGTCACGATCGACGGCACTCCCCTGGGGCGGCTGAACCGCGCCGATCTGGCCCGGATGCGCCGCAGCACCGTCGGATTCGTCTTCCAGCAGTACAACCTGGTGCCGACGCTGTCCGCCTACGAGAACGTCGCGCTGCCGTGGCGCCTGAACCGCCAGAAGCCCGACCGCGACATGATCATGGCGCGGATGGCGGCCATGGGTATTGCAGATCTGGCCACCAAGCTGCCCAACACCCTGTCCGGGGGTGAGCAGCAGCGCGTCGCCCTGGCGCGGGTACTGGCCCAGCAGCCCCGGATCGTCTTTGCCGACGAGCCAACCGGCGCCCTGGACACCCGCACCGGCAAGCTGGTGCTCGACGAGATCGAGGACATCGCACACAACCCGGACCAGTGCGTCCTGATGGTCACGCATGACCCGGTGGTCGCCAGCCGGTGTGACCGGGTGCTGTTCATGCGCGACGGTCTGCTGGTGCAGGAAATCCAGCGCCCGGACCGCGACCAGGTGGCCGAGACCCTCAACCAGCTCGTGGAGGCCTGACATGCGCCACCTCCATCTGGCCGAGCTGCGCGACTCCTGGACCGCCTGGCTGAGCGTCTCCCTCACCTTCATCACGGTCAATGCCGCCTTCGCACTGCTTGCGCTCGCAAGTGCATCGGCCCAACGCGCCGCTGCTGGCGGACTCCACCCCGACCTGGTGATGACCAATGACTTCACCATCGGCATCAACCAGGGCATGTGCGCCCTGGTGGGGCTGATCGTGATCGGCACCGTCACGGGGCTGGTGGTCGGTTCCCGTCGCGGCTCGATCGCCCGGCTGCAGCTGGCCGGGGCCTCGCCTCGGCATGTCGTCGCAACCCTGATGACCCAGTTGGCCGTGGTGTCCCTGACCTGCGCCGTCATCGGTGACCTGATCGCCATCCTGAGCGTCCAGGGCGCCCTCGACGCCCACACCACCAGCCAGCAGATGGAGCGGATCCCGGCAGTCTTCGATCCGCTGGCAGTGCTCGGGGCCAACCTGCTGTGCACCGGGATTGCCATGCTGGGCGGCCTGCGCGCCTCACTGCGAGCCACCCGTATTCCCCCGGTGGAGGCCCTGCGGCAGGCCAGCACCGCACCGTCAGCCCGCAAGGGCATGGTGGGACGCATCCTGTGGAGCATCCTGATGATCGCCCTGATCGCGGGACTGTTCGCCCTGACGCCCCAGGCCCGCAAGGTGGAGGACCAGCAGTTCGCAATGCAGGCCGTGATGCAGGCCGCCCTGATGCTGATCCCCTTGGTGGCCACCCTGCTCACGCAGGCCGCACCGCTGACCACGGGCCTGCTCACGCGTGGCTGGACCCGACTCGTCCCGGGCCGCAGCGGCACCTGGCATCTGGCCCGCAACACCGTGCTGGGCAAGATGGACCGGCTGCAGCGCACGGTGATCCCGGTGATGATCACCATGGGGCTGCTGTTCTCCATGATGACCTTGGGCAATTCCTTCGCCGCCACCCTGAAGGCCATGGGCAATGACGTGCAACTCACGGATGTCGACCTGCCCGGCCTGCTGGTGGTGATGGGGCTGCCGCTGGCGATCGCCGTGGCCGGCGCCCTGTCGGCACTGTTGATGATGGCCCGTCAGCGCGAGGCCGAGCTGGCGCTCGACGAGATCCTGGGCGCCACGCCTGCTCAGCGGGTACTGGTTCCGTTGCTGGAAGCCACCATCATCACGGTGACGGCCTTCCTGCAGGCAGCCTTCCTGACCCTGGTGGTGGCCGCCTACATGCGGCTCGCCCTACCGATCGTGCTCTCCACCTTCCAGGTGGTCATCCCCTGGGGCACCATCCTCGTGATCTCGCTGGTGATCCTGGTGGCCACGGCGCTGTGCACCGTGGTGCCCACCCTGCCCAGTCTGAAGATGCCGCCGCCCCGGGTGATCTCACGACGGGTGGCCGCCTAGTTGTGTGGCCGCCGCCGGCTGTGGTCCGGGGCTCGGCCGGTCAGGAGTTGTACCGGTTCTGGGCCGCCTCCAGACCGCCCAGGACCAGCGCCTCCACGGCATCGGCTGCGCGGCCCACCTCGATCTCCAGATCCACCCGGAGGCTCTTGGGAATGGGGGCCAGCACATAGTCGGCGGGATCCTGACGGCCCGGCGGACGGCCGATCCCGAACCGAATGCGGTGGTAGTCCCCCGTCGTCAGGTGCTTGCGCAGGCTCTTCAGGCCGTTGTGCCCGTTGTCGCCACCGCCCAGCTTGAGGCGCAACTGTCCCAGGTCCAGGTCCAGTTCGTCGTGCACGGCCACCACGTGCGCCGGATCAACCTTGTGGAAGGCGCACAGTTTGCCGACGGCCTGTCCGGACTCGTTCATGAAGGTGCGTGGCTTGACCAGCACCACCTTGGCCGCCCCGGCACCCGGGGCACCCATGCCGCCGGCGGACAGACGGGTCTCCACCACGTCCGCCCGCATCTGGCGGGGGGCCGACCAGCTGGCCCGCGCTCGGCGGGCCAGCTCGTCGAGCACCATGAACCCGACATTGTGTCGGGTGTTGGAGTAGGCGGGGCCCGGATTCCCGAGCCCCGCCACCAGCCACGTCGTCACGTCGGCCAACTCCGATTCGTTCGTGAGGGATCAGACCCCGAGGGGCCGGATCACTCGCCCTCGGCGGCCTCGGCGGCCTCTCCCTCGGCGGCCTCGTCGCCCTCACCCTCGGTCTCGACGTCGAGCTCCTGGGCCTGGTTGATGCCGATGACCAGGGTCTCGGGATCCTCGGTGGCGGTGGCACCCTCGGGCAGCGTCACGTCGGAGACCAGGATCTGGGAACCGGCCTCGAGACCCTCGATGGAGATCTCGACCTGCTCGGGAATGTTGGTGGCGTCCACCTCGAGGGCCAGCGACATGAGGTCCTGGTTGACGGTGGTGTCAGGAGCGGCCTCGCCGGTCACCAGGACCGGGACCTCGACGACGACCTTCTCGCCGCGCTTCACGATGAGCAGGTCGACGTGCTCCAGGAAGCCGGTGATCGGGTCGCGCTGCACCTGCTTGGGCAGGGCCAGCTGCTCCTTCTGGCCCTTGATGTCCAGGGTGAGCAGCACATTGGCCTGGCGCAGGGCCAGCATCATGTCGTGGCCGGGCAGGCTCAGGTGCACGGGATCGGTGCCGTGGCCGTACAGGACGGCGGGCACCTTGTCGGCGCGGCGGATGCGACGGGCAGCGCCCTTGCCGAACTCGGTACGCAGCTCGGCGGAAATCTTGCTGTCAGTCATGGTGTCTCCTCGACCTCGATCTGGCGTCTTCCAGAAATTTCTGCAGCCAGAGAGGGAGGACGGGCCGGGGCCCTTCACTTACCACGTCGATAACGGACTCAGCGGTCCCTCGCCAGGCAACCCGGCGATCCTACATGCCGTCAGGCCCGGCAGCCAAGTTCGTCCCCCAGCGGGCACACAACCCCCGGCCCCTCACCGCCCGGCACCTAACCCCCCCAGCACCCAACCCCATGACCGAAGAGCTGCGCGAGGCATACTGGCAGACGATGAACACTCCCGGCCCCCTCATCGTCCAGTCGGACCGAACCCTGCTTCTGGAGGTGGACCATCCCGACGCGGATGCCTGCCGCGTTGCGATCGCCCCCTTCGCCGAACTCGAGCGTGCCCCCGAGCACGTGCACACCTACCGGCTCACCCCCTTGGGGCTGTGGAATGCGCGCGCGGCGGGACACGACGCTGAACAGGTCGTCGACGTGCTGATGCGCTTCAGCCGCTATCCCGTCGCGAGTTCCCTGTTGGTCGACGTCGCCGAGACGATCGATCGCTACGGCAGGCTCCGGATCGAGAAGCACCCCACCCATGGCCTGGTGCTGGTGAGCACTGATCGGGCGGTGCTCACCGAGGTTCTCCGCTCTGCCAAGGTCAAGGGGCTGGTGGGCGGCCGGATCGATGACGACACCGCGCTGGTGCACCCCTCCGAACGGGGCAACCTGAAGCAGGTGCTGCTCAAACTCGGCTGGCCGGCGGAGGACCTGGCCGGCTATGTGGACGGCGAAACGCACCCCATCGAGCTCGTGCAGGACGGCTGGGAGCTGCGTCCCTACCAGCACCAGGCCGCGGAGAGCTTCTGGCACGGCGGCTCCGGCGTCGTCGTGCTGCCGTGTGGGGCCGGCAAGACCATCGTCGGCGCCGACGCGATGAGCCTGGCGAAGGCAACCACCCTGATCCTGGTGACCAACACCGTCAGCGCCCGGCAGTGGCGCGACGAGCTGCTGCGCCGCACCTCACTGACCGAGGACGAGATCGGCGAATACTCCGGCAGCAAGAAGGAAGTGCGGCCGGTCACCATCGCCACCTATCAGGTGATCACGTCGAAGAAGCAGGGCATCCACCCCCATCTGGAGCTCTTCGACGCCCGGGACTGGGGGCTGGTGATCTACGACGAGGTGCACCTGCTGCCTGCGCCGGTCTTCCGGATGACCGCCAACCTGCAGGCTCGCCGACGTCTGGGACTGACCGCAACCCTGGTGCGGGAGGACGGCCGGGAGGGCGACGTCTTCAGCCTGATTGGGCCCAAGCGCTATGACGCACCGTGGAAGGAGATCGAGGCCCAGGGGTGGATTGCACCGGCAGATTGTGTGGAGGTGCGGGTGACCCTGTCCGATTCCGAGCGGATGGCGGTGGCCACCGCCGATCCCGACGTCCGCTACCGGCTGGCCGCGACGGCGGAGAGCAAGACTCCCGTGGTCCTGGACCTGGTGGAAGAGCATCGCGGACAGCCGACGCTGGTGATCGGGCAGTACGTGGACCAGCTCCAGGAGTTGGCGGACCAGTTGGGTGCCGAGATCATCACCGGGTCCACCACCACCCGCCAACGCGAGGACATCTACCGCCGTTTCCGCGAGGGCGAGATCGATCTGCTCGTGGTGAGCAAGGTGGCCAACTTCTCGATCGACCTGCCCAGCGCGGAGGTGGCGATCCAGGTCTCCGGGGCCTTCGGTTCCCGTCAGGAGGAGGCGCAACGGCTGGGCCGCCTGCTGCGCCCCAAGGGCGGCCGCACCGCCCGCTTCTACGCCGTGGTCAGCCGGGACACCCCCGACGCCGACTTCGCGCAGCACCGCCAGCGCTTCCTGGCCGAGCAGGGTTATGCCTACCGCATCATCGACGCCGAGGAGGTGGGCTCCTCGCCGTCCCCACAGACACCCTCGCAGGACTCGTGAGGGATTGCTGAGAGCCTTCACCGGAAGTTCTTCACCTGTGGACCGTTTGCTGCCGCCCAGGAGCTGGGGACGCTGTTACCCTCAGTGACCGAAGCTCGGTTTCTTGACATCAAGGAATGGAACGGGTCAATGAGGCTCCGCGGGCAACAAGAGCAAGATAGCGGTCCACGACGCGTGGGCCGAACAAGGAGTAATCAGCAATGAACGTTTCCATGAAGTCCCGCCTGGTGGCCGAATTCCTCGGCACCCTGTGGCTCGTGCTGGGTGGTTGCGGCTCGGCCGTGCTGGCCGCCAAGGTGCTCAGCACCGATCCCACCCCTGTCAACATGGGCATCGGCTTCGTCGGTGTCTCGCTGGCCTTCGGCCTGACCGTCATGACCGCCGCCTACGCCTTCGGTCACCTCTCGGGTGGCCACTTCAACCCGGCCGTCACCCTCGGCCTGTTCGCCGCGAAGCGCGTCGAGGCTGGCGCCGTGGCTCCCTACATCATCACCCAGGTGATCGGCGGTACCGTCGGCGCCGCCATCCTGTACGTCATCGCCGGCGGCAAGTCCGGCTTCTCGGCCAGCGAGTCGGGCTTCGCCTCCAATGGCTACGGCGCCCACAGCCCTGACGGCTACTCGATGATGGCCGCGCTGGTCATCGAGATCGTGCTGACCGCCATGTTCCTGTTCGTGATCCTCGGTTCCACCGATGACCGCGCCCCCAAGGGCTTCGCCCCGATCGCCATCGGTCTGGCCCTGACCCTGATCCACCTGATCTCGATCCCGGTCACCAACACCTCGGTGAACCCGGCTCGCTCCACCGCCGTCGCCATCTTCCAGGGTGGTTGGGCGCTGGGCCAGCTGTGGCTCTTCTGGGTTGCCCCGATCATCGGTGCCGTCATCGCCGGTGCGCTGTACAAGACGCTGACCGACGAGGGCGTCGCCGTTCCCGAGCAGGCCGAGGCCCGCGTCGAGGCCTGAGCCTCGCAGATGGGGCTGGGGCCTGAGCCTCGCACCGCCAGAATGGTCCGTCTCCCGATGGGAGGCGGACCATTCGTCGCCTCCGGGCCCGTCAGCCGGGCAGCGGCACGGTGGACTCGTCCATCTCTCCCAGATCGACGCAGGCCTCGCCGGCCCACCGGGCCAGTTCTGGGGTCTGCCGGGGCCAGATGGTCATGCTGGCTATCTGCTGTGGCGTGAACCATCCCCACTGCCCCATCCGCAGGCGTTCGGTGGCGGTGAAGCCGGTGGTGTCGACGTCGAAGCGGGGATGGTCCAGCAGGAAGATCTCCTCGTCCTGTACCAGGATGCGGTCGCTGTAGCCGTGGATGGCGACGCGTCGGGCCACCGGCCCCTGGAGCTGGTCTGCGCGGATGGCCAGACCCGTCTCCTCCGCCAGTTCGCGGGCAGCGGCAGCCACGCTGTCCTCGTCGGGATCGATCCCGCCGCCCGGCAGGACCCACCAAGATGATCCGGGCACACCCGGATCGCTGTCCTGCATCAACAGCACGGAGTCGCCGTCACGGACCAGGACGCGGGCTCCGCGTCGGCGCTTGGTGCGGCGGGGGTCGTCTTGGCTGGCCATGCGCCCAATCTAGTGAGCCGGCGCAGATCCCGACCCTGGCCCGTCGCACACCCTCCGTGGTCACGTCCGATGCTGGGCCTGTGCTCGACTCCGACCGGGGACCGGAGCCGCCAGCGCCGTCGACAAGGGCGACGGCTTGGGCCAGCGCCCCGACAAGCCCGGCCGACGCCCCGGCCAGCGACAGCCGGTCGGCAGCCGAGTTGCGGGAGGCCAAGAAGCGCATCCGGCTGCTGGTACAGGAGAACAAGGTCCTGCGCCGCGCCGCGGCCTACCTGTCCAGTTCCGGTCGAAGAAATTCCTGCGTGAACTCGACGGCCACCACCTGACGGGGTCGATGGGCAGGGTTGCCGCGTGCCTGTTAACCGGCTAATGAGGACCAGAACCCTTGTCAGGAATGGTTTTGGGGCGTAGTCCTGTGGCATGGAGGACACGTCGATGAGGGTGGTTCTGGTCCGTGATGGCG
>NZ_JBQKKT010000005.1:0-173268 GCF_052116585.1 Luteococcus sp. Sow4_B9
CCCGCCCCGCCCGGCGCCCCCCCCCCTTCTGCTTGGAGCGGGCGCCGGGAATTGCACCAAGCTCTCCCACCAGGAAGGTGGGTGTTCTGCTACTGAACTACACCCGCAAGGCGTCCCACTCTAGCGCGGACCGGTGCCCGCTTCCAGTCGGCGCGGGCGGAGGGTAGCGATCAGCGCATCGCCTGGACTGCCGCCAGGGCGTCCAGCTGGCCCGCGCCGGTGCAGGTGTTGTTGCGCACGGTGCCCCGGCACTCGGGTCCGATGCTGCGCACGGCCTTGGTGCGCGTCGTCTTCTTCAGGGTGGCGACGAGCTGCCCAGGGGTCGCGCTGGGCTTGCGGGACTTCATCAGGGCCAGGGTCCCGGCCACCTGCGGCGCGGCCTGGGAGGTGCCGGTCCGTGCGGTGAAGCGATTGCCGGGGGTGGTGGACAGGATCTTCTCGCCCGGGGCGGCAATGTCCACCATGGTGCGGCCGTAGCTGGAGAACTCGGACAGGCGGCCCGTGTTGTCCACCGAGGCGACGTGCACCACCCTGGAGCTTTCGGCCACCGGATCGTGGCACGCCTCGGCGCGCTGCCAGCTGACGTCCATGCCCGCATTGCCCGCCGACGAGACGTGCGTGACGCCCCGGCCGGCCGACCAGTTGATCGCCCGGTGCAGGGCGGTCAGGGCAGCACCGCGGATGTCGAGCTCGCCGCACCACAGGTCGAACATGTTCAGCGACGTGTTGGTCACGGCCATCTGGCGCAACCCGGCCCACATGAAGCCGCAGACCAGGTATTCCGGGTAGGCCTCGCCATTGGCGTTGACCACTTTGATGGAGGCGACGCGGGCACCGGGAGCGATTCCGCTGACGCCGTAGCCATTGCGACTGGCGGCCACCGTTCCGGCCACGTGCGTGCCGTGGGGATCGTTGCCGCGCCAGGCGCCGCTGGCGGTGTTGGGGCGGCCGCCGACGGTGCAGTCCACCGAGTCGCCGGTGCTGAAGTTCTTGGTCAGGTCCCGGTGTCGGTCGTCGACGCCCGTGTCCAGGATGCCCACCAGCACGCTGCTGGAACCGGGGGTGAGCTTCTGGGCCTGCAGCGCGCGATCCAGCCCCAGGTGCTTCTGCTGGGTGATCATCGGATCGGCCTTGCCGACGCGACCGGCGGCGGCGGTGACCCGTCGCCCGACGGGCTTGACGTCCACCGACCTGTTCAGCGTCACGCGCTCCCGGGCTGCTTCCTTGCGGGCATCGCCGACGGAGTGGACCGACGCCTTGCCGATCCGCTGGAGCTGACGGGCGAAGTCGCCGCGACTGGAACGCACCACCAGGACCCCGATCTGGGGCCAGGCCTGCACCACCTGGCCGCCGGCCTTGACCGCGGCCTTCTGCGCGGCGGTGGTTTGCCCGGGCGTGCGGGCGTTGACCAGGTAGGAGCGGGTGATGCCCGCGGCGTCGGCGGGGACGGGCCCCAGCAGGGGCGGTTCGAGGAGGGTCGATTCAGGCAGGTTGACCGGCAGCACCAGGGCCACGAGCGCCAGCAGGGAGATCGTCAGCGCGCGGGCGGTGTGTCGGCGAAGGGGCGCGGTGCGGACGGTGCTGGACATGGCTTCCTCTGGTAGGCGTTTCGTGTCCCATCAAAGCCCCTGTGAGGAGCCTTTCCGCGCCTGGTCAGATGTGCTTTCGTGAAGTGTTCCCTGAGCGCCTCTCAGGTCTACGACGAGGCGTCGTTCGGGTGTCCAGTGGGTGGCGAGCCGGTATCCAGCACGAGCTGGAAATGCCCGCAGAACTCGCCGCCGAAGCGGATCTCTCGCCTGACATGACGAGGGGCCGGATGCCATGGCATCCGGCCCCTCGTGCAGTCCAGATCTCGTGATCCAGAGCTGAGCTTCAGTCGTCGATCACTCGGCGTCGAGATCCTTCTCGATGAGGGCGGCGATGGCCTCGACGGCGGCCTCGTCGTCGCTCTCGACGGTGACCTGGGTGCCCTTCTCGGCACCAAGGGTCATGATGAGCAGCGGGGAGCTGGCGTCAACGCCCTCCTCGCCGTCGACCGAGAGGGTGATGTCCTCGTCGTACTCGCCAGCGGCCTCTGCGATGATCGCGGCCGGGCGGGCGTGCAGGCCGACGCTGGAACCGACGGTAACGGTCTTGCTTGCCATGGTGCTTCCTTTCAACGGTGAATGTGTCAATTGTGACTGATGTCAGGCCGCGACGGGAGTCGGGGTCTGGTTGGCGGTCTTGCCCATTGACTTCAGGGCCACCACGAGGGCGGCGGAAACCAACGATCCCACGAGGATCGCCAGGGCGAAGGCCCAGAACTTGTCGATGGCGAAGAAGACGAAGATGCCACCGTGGGGAGCCTTGGAGGCGGCGCCCAGGGCCATGGTCATGGCACCGGTGATGGCGCCACCCGCCATGGTGGCCGGGATGATGCGCAGCGGGTCGGCCGCGGCGAACGGGATGGCGCCCTCACTGATGAAGGAGGCGCCCAGGAGCCAGCAGGCCGTGCCGTTCTCCTTCTCCGCCTTGGTGAACAGCTTGGGCCGCAGGGTGGTGGCGATGGCCAGCGCGATCGGGGGCACCATGCCGGCGGCCATCACGGCGGCCATGATCTTCAGCGACGCCGGGTTGCTGACGCTCAGGCCAGCGGTGGCGAACAGGTAGGCCGCCTTGTTGACCGGGCCGCCCAGGTCGAAGCACATCATGAGGCCGAGGATGACGCCGAGCAGGATGATCGAGGCACCGGTCATGCCGTTGAGGCCATTGGTCATCATGCGCATCAGCACGCTGATGGGCTTGGCCAGGAAGAACAGCAACGCCCCGCCAGCCACCAGCGAACCGAACAGCGGGATGATCACGACCGGCATCAGGCCGCGCAGCCAGCGCGGCACCTTCCAACCGCCGATCCAGGCGGCGACGGCACCGGCGATCAGGCCACCGACCAGGGCGCCGATGAAGCCGGCTCCGGTCGAGCCTGCGATCGCACCCGCGACGAAACCGGGCACGATGCCGGGCCGGTCGGCCATCGCGAAGGCGATGTAGCCGGCCAGGGCGGGCAGCAGGAACATGAAGGCGGCATCGCCGAGCGCCTTGAGGACTGCGCCGATGTAGGTGGCCAGGGCACTGCCACCCAGGGCATGGGCGCCGGCCTCGGGCAGGTTGGTCAGCGAGTGGTCCAGGGCCAGCTTGGCATCCACGTCGTAGCCGCCGAAGAGGAAGCCCAGGGCGATCAGCAGACCGCCGGCCGCGACGAAGGGGACCATGTAGGAGACGCCGGTCATCAGCGCCTGCTGGATCCGCTTGCCGAAGGACAGCTGGCTCTTCGCGGCACCGGCTCCGGAGGCGGCCGCCGCGCTGGCGTCGCCCTGCACGCGGGGGGCCGACGGGTTCTTGGCGGCCGCGAGGGCCTCCTCGATCATCTTCTTCGGCTCGTTGATGGCGCGCTTGACGCCGGACTCGATCACCGGGAGCCCGGCGAAGCGCTCACGGCCCTTGACGCCCACGTCGGTGGCGAAGATGACGGCGGTGGCCCGCTTGATCTGCTCCGGGGTGACGGGGTCCGTGGCCGTGGAGCCCTGCGGCTCGGTGACCAGCTCGACGCCCATCTCCTGTGCGGCGCCGGTGAGGTAGTCGGCGGCCATGTAGGTGTGGGCGATGCCGGTGGGGCAGGCGGTGATGGCGATGATCGACGGCTGCTCGCCGGTGGCGGCACCCTGCTCGGCGCGCATCGGCACCACATTGCTGGCGGCAGCGCCAGCCGCTGCGGCCGGGGCGGCGGCACCCTCGGGGCCATTGGGCTCCACGACGCCGCGGACCAGCTCCACCACCTCGTCGGCGCTGCGGGCCTCCCGCAGGGCGGTGAGGAAGTCCTTCTTCACCAGGGCGCGGGCGAGCTTGGTGAGCAGCTTCATGTGGTCCGCGCCGCCGCTCTCGCTGGCCGCGATCATGAAGACCAGGTCTGCGTGGCCGTCCTTGGCCCCGAAGTCGACGGGGGTGGTGAGGCGTGCGAAGCCGAGCGAGGGGGTGTTCACCGCCGCCGAGCGGCAGTGCGGGATGGCGAAGCCGCCGGGCATGCCGGTGGGCGACTTCCCCTCGCGCGCCAGTGCGTCGGCGGCCAGGCCGTCGGCATCCGCGCGTCCGGTGGCGGCGACGATGCCGGCCAGACCGCGGATCACCTCCTCCTTGGTGGCGCCGAGGTCGGTGTCGAGTGCCACCAGACCGGGCTCGATGAGTGATGTGGACATGTTCCTGCCTTCCGGGTGAGGAGCTGGCTCAGGCGAGCCTTGTGACGGTGACCTGACCCGGCTGCGCCTGGTCAGGGGTGGGGATCTGGGATCCGGGGAGGGAGGCGGCGGCCGTGCCGTAGGCGACGGCGCGCTGCAGACGCTCGTCGGGGGCCAGCCTCTCCAGGCTGGCCAGCAGGTAGCCCGCCAGGGAGGAGTCACCGGCGCCCACGGTGGAGGCCACGGTGATGGCCGGCGGGGTGGCGTGCCAGGCGCCCTCCTCGGTGACCAGCAGTGCGCCGGAGCCGCCCAGGGTGACCAGCACCTCGCGGATTCCGCGGTCGTTCAGGCTGCGGGCCGCGGCCAGGACGGGTTCCCAGTTGCCCTGGGCAGCCTGCTCCTCGAAGGATGAGCCGTCGACGCCGGCCAGCTGGCCGAGTTCCTCGGAATTGGGCTTGACCAGGTCCGGAGCCCAACGGGGCAGGCCTTCGGCGAGCGCCTTGAGCGGGGCATCGGAGGTGTCGACGGCCACCCGCACGTTCAGCTGGTGGAGCAGTTCCACCAGATGGCCGTAGGAATTGGGGGCGGCACCGGGCGGCAGGGACCCGCACAGGGCGACCCAGTCGGCGCGATGTCCCCGGGTGCTGCGGGCCGCGGCGACGACCGAATTGCGCAGGGCCACCAGTTCCTCGTCGTCAATGCGGGGGCCGGGCTCGTTGAGCTTGGTGGTGGTTCCGTCGGACTCGACGATGGTCAGGTTGGAACGGATCGGCTGCCCCACGGGCACATTGCGGTGGGGCACCCCGATCTCGCGCAGGCCGGCGATCAGGGGGTCGTGGTCATCGGCAGGCAGCACCGCGACGGTCTCCTGGCCGGCCAGGTGAATGGCCCGCGAGACATTGACCCCCTTGCCTCCGGGTTCGCTGGTGACGGTGCCGAGCCGGTTGACGCCGCCACGAGCCACCGGGGTGGCGATGCTGGCGGTGCGGTCGATGCTCGGATTGGCAGTGAAGGTGACGATCATGCGACGACAACCTCGATTCCTAGCTGGGTGAAGTGGTTCTTCTGGTCCTGGGTGATGGCGTCGGTGACGATGACGTCCGCGGCGTCGATCGGGGCAAAACTGGTGGCGGTCTCGGCGCCGAACTTGCGACTGTCGGCGAGCACCACGACGCGTCGGGCGCTGCGGACCATCTGTTCCTTGACGACGGCCTCGGCGCTGTCCGGGGTGGACAGGCCGTGCTCGCGGTTGAGTCCGTTGGTGCCGATGAAGGCGACGTCGACGCGCAGCCGGGACAGCCAGGCGACGGTGTTGCCGCCGACGCAGGCCTGGGTGATGCCCTTGACGTGGCCCCCGAGCAGTTGGACGTCCGCGGTGGTGCGGGTGCTGAGGGTGGCCGCGATGGGCAGCGAGTTGGTGAAGATGGTCAACGTCGAGTTGGCGGGCACCAGGGAGGCCAGCCGGCCGGTGGTGGTGCCGGCGTCGATCAGCACGGAACCGTAGGGCTGCTGGGGCAACAGTCCGATGGCGGCCTGGGCAATGCGGTCCTTCTCCTCGGCCGCGCTCTGCTCCCGGTCGACGAGCGCGAGATCTCCCAGGGGCAGGAAGTCCGACGGGACGGCCCCGCCGTGTACGCGGCGCAGGATGCCGTTGCGGTCCAGGACCTCCAGGTCGCGGCGGATGGTTTCCGGGGTGACCTCGAAACGCTGGGCGGCCGTGCTCACCTGCACGCGGCCCTCGCTGCGGGCGATCTCCACCAGCAGGCGGCGTCTCTCCTCGGCGTACACGCGACACCCTCCTTTGGGTGGGCCAGTGAGGGATGGGACCGACGTTGGCCAGAACGGATGCAAAGCAACAGTCAAGATCGTTTGACTATGTGGGAATCATATGTGGGTGTGTTGGATTCGGCAAGGGTCATCTTTCTCACACTCACCTACCGATCTGTCGGAAGCGTGTTCTAAGGTGGAGCGAAAGCCTGCGCCGACGCAGACTGACGCCCGCGGTGCGGCAAGGCGATCGACATCACGGGCGGACACACCTGGAAGGGTTTCCACATGAGCACTGCACTTGAACTCCGCGGCACGGGCGTCGTTCCCGGCGTCGCCCATGCCCCCGCGATCTGGACGGCTCCCCGCCCCCAGCTTCCCGAACACAGCCCGAACATTGCCGAGGAGGGGCGCGACGAGGAGGTTGCACGCTTCCAGGCGGCAGCCGCGGCCGTGGCCAGTCGTCTGTCCCACCGCGCCTCGCACGCCACTGGCGTGGCCGCCAATGTGCTCGAGGCCAATGCCGGAATGGCCAAGGACAAGGGCTGGCACAAGGCCGTCGGCAAGAAGATCAAGGCGGGCATGCCCGCCCATCTGGCCGTCGCCCGCGCCACCGACGAGTTCGTCGTCATGTTCGAGAAGGTCGGCGGCCTGATGGCCGAGCGCACCACCGACCTCAAGGACATCCGCGATCGCGTCATCGCCGAGCTGCTCGGCAAGCCGGAGCCCGGCGTGCCCACCCCCGAGGTGCCCAGCATCCTGCTGGCCGACGACCTGGCCCCGGCCGACACCGCCGGTCTGGACCCGAGCCTGGTGATCGGTCTGGTCACCGAGCTCGGCGGCCCCACCAGCCACACCGCGATCATCAGCCGCCAGCTGGGCATCCCGTGCATCGTCGCGGTCGACGGGCTGCACAGCCTGGAGACCGGCACCATGCTGCTGGTGGACGGCGAGGCAGGCACCATCAAGACCGGCGTCGACGCGGCCGAGGCCGATGCCCTGGTGACCGCCGACGAGCAGCGTCGTGAGGCGATTCGCAGCTGGCGTGGCCCGGCCAAGCTGGCCGACGGCACCCCCGTCGACGTGCTGGCCAATGTTCAGGACGGCGCCGGAGCCGCCCGCGCCGCCGGCAGCGAGGCGCAGGGCGTCGGCCTCTTCCGTACGGAGCTGTGCTTCCTGAGCGCGGAGAATGAGCCCAGCGTCGAGGAACAGGCCCGCATCTACCGCGACGTGATCGGCGCCTTCCCCGGCAAGAAGGTCGTGGTGCGCACCCTCGACGCCGGTTCCGACAAGCCGCTGAAGTTCGCCAACTTCGACGACGAGGAGAACCCGGCCATGGGCGTCCGTGGCATCCGCATCGCCGCTGGCCAGCCCGCCATCCTGACCAACCAGCTGGACGCCATCAAGGCAGCCAGTGACGGCAAGGCCACCTGGGTGATGGCGCCGATGATCGCCACCGTCGAGGAGGCCAAGGACTTCGCCGAGAAGTGCCGCGCCCGCGGTCTCAAGCCCGGCATCATGGTGGAGGTTCCCGCCGTCGCGGTGCAGGCCGAGAAGTTCCTGCAGTACGTCGAGTTCATGAGCATCGGCACCAATGACCTCACCCAGTACACGATGGCCGCAGACCGGATGAGCCCCAAGCTGGCCAACCTCACCAACCCGTGGCAGCCCGCCGTGCTGCAGCTGATCGCCATGACGGCAGGGGCCGGTCAGAAGGTGGGCAAGCCGGTGGGTGTCTGCGGCGAGGCCGCTGCGGCTCCCTACCTGGCCTGCGTGCTGGTGGGCATGGGTGTCACGTCGCTGTCGATGGCCGTCGCCGCCATCCCAGCGGTTGGTGCCCAGCTGGCCCAGGTCAGCCTGGAGCAGTGCCAGGAGGCCGCCCAGGCCGCCCTCGCCGCCGAGGATGCCGAGGGGGCCGTGGAAGCGGCCCGCACGGTGCTCACCGGAGCCTGAGCGTCACCTTCCCGCAAGCTGCCCGCGTCCACCCATGATGCGAGCTCGTGGCCGCACCGGCCCGGCACGGACCCAGTCCGTGTCGGGCCGGTGCGCATTGCGCTGCTGGGGCGACGCTGAGGAGACATCTCCCCGATGTGGGGCGTTCGCAGGGAAGGGCTAGGCTCAGGCCTCGGTGCGGGGGCACGAGCTCCCGTGGCGTGCCCCCACGAAAAGGAAAACCATGCAGTTCACGACACCTCCCGGTGGCGTCCTCCTGGAGGACGAGACCGTGGTCAAGGGCGCCGTCGACGTCATCCTCGACGAGGCCCGCAATGTGCTCATCCGCCCCGCGGGCGGGGAGGAGGAGCGCAAGATCGTCGCCGACGGGCCGGTGGAGCCGGGAATGACCATCGACGTCGTCGTGGCCCGACTGGCCTTCCATCCCGGCAATGACGATTCCGGTCGTCCGATGCCCACCTCCCTGGCCGTCCGGCCCAGTGAGAACGACGGCTACCTGGACGACGAGCCCGAACGGATTGGCGACGAGCTCTGGTGAGTTCGGCGCCACCTCGGGAAAACTGACGGGCCCGCCCCTCCACATGGGGGGCGGGCCCGTCCCGTGCCAGCGGGTTGGCGTGAGTCCAGAGTGTGTGACCCCGGAGTGCGTGCCCCAGGGCGTGTGATCCCTGGGTGTCTCAGTCCAGCGGAAGCTCCTCGGGCGGACGGGGTGTCTCCACCAGATCCTCGGCAACCTCCAGCTCCGTCACCGGCATCGGTGGGCGCACGATGAGCACCTCACAGGTGGCGCGCTTGACCACGTCGGTGGCCACATTGCCCAGCAGGCGATCGGCGATCGACACGTCCTGGATGGCCCCCACCACCAGCAGGTCCGCTCGCCGCTCCCCGGCCACCTGGATGAGTGCCGGCCCCGGCTCGCCGTCCACCAGCAGGGCGCCCGCCACCCGGGCGTCGTGACGACGGGCAATCTCGACGGCCTCCGTAACGGCGTCCGTGGCAGCCTGCCGGCCGGAGACCAGCCCGATCCGGTTGTCCGCCAGACCCCGGGTGTTGCGGGCCTCGGCCCGTCGGGACAGGGAGGACCAGGCGCACACGATCACCAGGTCGGCATCGTTGTGGTGGGCCAGCCACGCGGCGCGGGCCACGGTGGGTTCCGCGAGGGCAGAACCGTCGGTGCCCACCACGATGGTGCGGTACTCGTTCATGCGGGGCATCTCGTCCCCGGTGACGTCAGACATGGTGCTCCTCAGTGTGCCGTGGCGACGGGCGAATCGAGGACGTCGTCGACGTCCTTGACGATGGGCGGTTCCTTGATGAACAGCATCACCAGACCAGCGACGGCCAGGAAGACCGCGGCAAAGGTGAGGGCGTTCACGGGGTCATTGCCCAGCAGGTGCTTGTAGACCCAGCCGAAGCTGAGCGTCTGGATCAGCATCGGGATCACGATCATCATGTTGACGATGCCCATGTAGACGCCGTAGCGGGTGGACGGGATCATGCGCACGATCATGATGTACGGCACGCCCATGATCGAGGCCCAGGCCACACCGAGACCGACGATGGCCAGCAGCTGGGTGACCTGGCTGTTCATGTACGGGAAGACCAGCAGCCCGGCCGTCGCACACCACAGGCACAGGGTGTGCACCCACTTGGCGCCGAGCTTCTTGGCCAGCGCCACCAGACCAAAGGCCACGCAGAAGGTGACGATGTTGTAGGTGGCGTTCACCCGGCCGGTCTGTGCCACGGCCATCTGGTACGCCTGAGAGGTGGTGTCCGTCGTGTTGTAGAGGATCTTCGCGATGGCCAGGGAGATGTACTGCCAGTAGCAGTTCATCGCGTACCACTGGAAGAAGTAGACGGCGGCCAGCACCTTCATGGCGGTGGGCATGTCCACCAGGGCTTCCCAGATCTCTCGCAGGAAGCCGCCGACGCCGCCGCTCTCGGCCTTCTTGGCCTTGAGCTCGGCGAGCTCCGCGGCGCTCGGCTCATTCTCGGGGGTGCTGGTGACGCTGATCAGCACGGTGACCAGGGAGCACACCGAGCCCAGCATGAAGGCGCCGAAGGCCCACTTGGGGATACCAACTCCGGTGCCCAGGCCGAACATCCACTGGAAGATCGAGATCGACAGGTTGGCCAGGGTGATGCCCAAACCGGTGAAGAAGCTCTGGGCCAGGAAGCCCTTGCCCAGCTGCGACGGGGGCAGCTTGTCGGCGATGAAGGCACGGTAGGGCTCCATCGCGGTGTTGTTGCTGGCATCCAGCAGCCACAGCAGCAGTGCGGCCATCCAGACGGCCCAGACGAAGGGGAAGAGGAAGAGGCAGACCGCGCAGCCGATCGCGCCGATCAGGAAGAAGGGACGACGGCGGCCACGGAAGAAGCCGCTCTCCACCCAGGTGCGGTCACTGAGGGCGCCGATGATCGGCTGGATCAACAGGCCGGTGACCGGGCCGGCCAGGTTCAGCAGGGGCAGATCCTCGGGATTCGCGCCCAGCATGGAGTAGATCGGGTTGATCGCCGTCTGCTGCATGCCGAAGGAGTACTGGATGCCGAAGAAGCCCAGGTTCATGAGCAGGATCTGCTTCATGCTCATCAGCGGCTTGCGGCGCACCGTCGTGGTGCTGGCCTGGGCCGTCATCGCAGTCCTCCGTCGATGGGCGTGGCATTGGCCTGCAGCCACTGGTTGAGGCGCTCCAGTTCCAACTCCCAACCGTCGGAGTGCAGCTGGGACTGCGTCGGGTCATAAGGCCCCTGGATGATGCGGACGAGGGTTCCCTTCTTGCCCATCTTGGTGAACTCGACGCGCAGTTCCAGCGGCTGGTCCGGGTTGATGCCCTCGTCACCGGTGATCCGCTGCTTGGCGACGAAGACGTCGGGGCGGAAGAATTCGGTGAAGACGGCATCGGTCCCCACCACCAGGCCATCGGACTCGCGGACCTTGTCGTGGTGGTGGCGGCCACCGGGGCGCAGGTCACTGGCCAGGGTGGCCGGATCGACGTGCCAGCCAGGGGATCCTCTCCACTGGCTCATCTGCTCCGGGATGGTGAAGGCGTCGAAGATGACCTTCCGGTCGTAGGGGAACTGCCGCTCCACCACGAGGATCATGTTCGCGGTCATGGGCCCTCCGTCGTTGGGGGTGAATTGTGGACCCAATGATTGACCCTGCGGTCGGTTTCCGGAATGCGTGCGGGGGAATCCACCGCCAATCGGAAGTGCTCAGGCAGGAAGCAGTACAGAGCACAGGGAATCGGCTTCCGTGTGGGTCAATTGAGTGGTTCAAATACCTCGCCGTCGGTGTGTTGCCGTGAGGGCGCGGACCCAAGGGATTCGCCTCCGGATCACAACCCCAGGGCGGGCAATACGCGGAATTGCAGCATCGGTGCCAGGTCGCCCGGTAACGGCTGACCCGGGTCCAACCAACGGATCTCCTCGATCTCCGCCGCCGGCTGCGGAGTCCCGGTCAGGGGATGGGTGAAGACGTGACTGCGCAACAGGTGGTCCGGCTCATTCGCGGCGGCGGCCTCGAAGACTCCGAGCGACCGGATCGTGTCCGCGTGCAGTTCCAGGCTCACCTCCTCGCCGCACTCCCGGATCGCCGCATCGGCGGGGCTCTCGCCCGGTTCGTGCTTGCCGCCGACGAGCATGAAGCGACTGGTCCCACGCTTGCGAACCGTCAGGATGCGCCCGTCCTCGTCGCGCAGGACGACGGCGCTGACGATGATCAGCGGCTGGGTGCCGGGAGCCGAAGACTTCTCTTCCGGCTCACGGGTCTCGTGTGTGGGGTCAAGATCCTGGGGCATGGTCCTCCTCGTCGACGCACCATCCCTATCATTCGATCCCCGGTGGCCCCAGTCGCTTCAACCACTCGCCCCTCATGCCTCACGGTCCACAGACAGCTCCTGCGCTGACCACACTCCCCGCCCAGCCCGGCTGGTCTGGCTCCTGACCGGGACCTGATGAATCCAGCCGGGCCGTCCGTGCGGGGCTGGTCATCCGCGCCGCCAGACATGGTCGTCAAGGGATCGAATCAAACAACGGCGGGAGCGCTGGCCGCTGGGGGCACGTAGGCTCGTGCCATGACGAGCATGGGGAGGGGACTGCGCAAGGCCGGGTTGCTGGCCTCGTCGCTCCTGCTCGTGCAGGCCTGCAGCGCCCCTGATCCGGTCTCCATGCCCAGCCCGGAGCCCGAGCCGACAACCACGACGGTCAGCCCGACCCCCACGCCCCGCCCCACCGCCAGGGTGGACAACACCATGGCGCGGGAGGTTCCGCTGTTGTGGCAGCTGCAGACCACCCCGGTCAGTGACGTGGCGAATGTTGCCGGACGAGCCGTGTTGATGGTCAGCGTCAAGGATGGCCTGGAGGTCCAGGCCCTGGACTTGTCCACCGGCGCAGTGCAGTGGGCGCACCGTGTCACCTCGTCGCTGGTGGCCCCGCAGACCGCCATGCCGGTCACCACGCTGCGCAACCGCTACATCGCCATCCTCGAGCCGCTGCGCGGGACGGACGGGCGCGCGCGTCTGCGCCTGCTCGACATCGAGCAGCAGGGCAAGGCCGTCGCGGGAAGCGGTGTCTACATCTTCACGTCCTTCCCCGAGCGATGCCTGGACGACTCGTCCATGGTGTGCGCCAAGGCCGTCAAGGGATCCCGCTCCGTCGAGGTCCGCGTCGGGCCCCGGGGGGCGGCAACGGAACGAGCCATGCCCGACGAGGGCGACAGCTACCAGGATCTGGGTGCCCACGGACTCGTGCGATTCCTGGACCCCAAGACCCGCAAGGCCTCCATCGGTGTGGAGAAGGGCGGCAAGCTGCTGTGGAGTCGGCCCGAGCGCGACGTTTTCGGGCGGCTTTCTCCGGAGGCGGGATGGACCTTCCGGGCACAGGGGACCGTCATCTACGGCACGGTGATGCTGCCGCGCGCCACGATCGCCGATCCGTTGCCGCAGCGCTACCTGACCCTGGCGCTGGACCGGCGCAATGGCAGCACCCTGTGGAAGATGCCGGGTGCCGATCTGGCCTGCAGCTCCCGGCGTGATGTGGACCTGCTGTGTGAATGGCAGGCCGGTCTGGTGCGTCGCGACGGTTCTGTGGAGCAGGGCCGGATGGTGGTCCACCGGCTCAACGCGCGCACGGGGGAGAAGATCTGGAGCACCCGCCCGATCTTCGTGCGGGCTCCCGACGCCGGTCAGCTCGGCACCAGCGGGGAGGGGGTGGTGGCCACTGAGTCCGGCGGCCGCCTCTGGATCGACGCCGTGACCGGCCACATGCGTCCCGCCCAGCCCGCCGACGTCACCTGGCGACGGGTGGCCGTGCAGGTGCCCAGTGACCAGGTGAGTTTCCGCGGCAGCACCAAGGTCACCACCCGTCGCGCCGTGGTCAACCAGAACGCACCGGTCAACGCTCCAGAACGTTTCTACGCCCCACTGCCCCCGGGTACGGGTGCCCGCTTCGACATGACCCAGGTGGTCAGCCTTCCTGGCCGCGTGGTCGCCCTCGACCTGGCCTGATCGCGATCGCTGCCCGGGCCTGTTGGTTCACGGTGGCTGTTGGTTCACGGGGTCTGTCGAGGGGCGGGACGTGCACCCGGCGGCCGTCGGCGGCAGACTGGCCCCATGGGCGCCGTGGGTCGTGTTGTCCGTACCGCCTTCGGAAGGGGAGCTTGAGATGGTCTGGTGGACGGCGCCGCTGGGCTTGCTGGTGGGCGCTGTGATGGGCAGCCTCGGAGGCGGTGGGGCGATCATCACGATCCCCCTGCTGGTCTACCTGCTGCACCAGGATCCCCATGCCGCCTCGGAGGGATCCCTGGTGATCGTCGGCCTCTCGTCGCTGATCGGCCTCTACCCCCATGTCCGGGGCGGCCGGGTGCGGTGGCGTGACGGAGCGGTCTTCGGGGCCCTGGGCATCGTGGGGTCGATCGTGGGCAGTGCCGCGTCAGCACGAATGGATGGGCAGCTCCTCCTGGCGCTGTTCAGCGTGCTGCTGCTGGTGGTGGCCTCCCTGATGTTCCGCACCTGGTTCCGCGGGCGCGGTGGCAACGACACGGCGCGCCCGGCCAAGCCCTTCGGGCACCTGCTGCTCACGGCAACCGGCGTGGGGATGCTCACGGGCTTCTTCGGGGTTGGCGGTGGTTTCGCCGTGGTGCCGGCGCTCACGCTGGTGCTCGGTTTCCCCATCAGCCAGGCGATCGCCACCTCCCTGCTGGTGATCGCCATCAACTGCGCCACGGCCCTGGCGTCACGCTTCACGATTGGCCTGCACGTCGACTGGGGCATCGTGCTGCCCTTCGCACTGGCCGCCTGCGTGGGCAGCGTCACCGGTGGTTGGTTCACGCGCACTGCGCGCCCCCGCAGCCTGCAGTTCGCCTTTGCCTGTCTGCTGGTGGTGTTGGCGCTGTGGATTGGTGGCCAGAGCATCACCGGTCTGCTTGCCTGACCGACTCGCCTGACTGACTCGCGTCGTCCCGGGCGTCGCTGGCGGAGGTGACTGCTGCTGGCCGCCCGCAGGGATGCGGGCGGCCAGCAGGAGGGGTCACTGGCCGCCGATGTTGATCATCCAGACGATGCCGAAGCGGTCGACGAGCATGCCGAACTCGGCACCCCACATCTGCTTCTCCAACGGGACGGTGACCTGGCCACCCTGGGAGAGTCCGTCGAAGTGCTCGCGCAGCTTCGGATCATCGCCCACCAGGGCGACGGTGACATTGGTGCCTGCCTGGTAGGGCATGCCGTCGGGGCTGTCGGAGGCCATCAGGAAGAAGCCCTCCGGCGTGCGCAGCTCGCTGTGCATGACGCCGTCTGCGGGCAGACCCTCCTGGCCCGATTCGCCGAAGGTCATCACCCGCAGCTCACCGCCCAGCACTGACTGGTAGAACTCCATGGCCTCTCGGCAGGTGCCCTGATAGCTGATGTACGGCGCGAGTTCTGCGCTTATGACGTGCTCCTGATTGTTGAAGGTGTGACAAAACTAGCGCCTCGGGGCGGGCCAGCGCGCCCGGTTGCGGAACTGCGCTGGGCCTAGCCTTGGGGCATGCCTCTTCTGCTGCTGGATCTGGACAACACCTTGGTGGATCGCGCCGTCGCCTACCGCGCCTGGGCGGTGGACTTCCTGGCCCAACGAGGGGCCGATCCGCTGCTGGTGGACGAGATGGTCCGGGCCGACGGCGACGGGCTGCGCCCCAAGCCGGAGGCTGCGCTGGATCTGCAGCAGGTGCTGGGTCTGGACGATGAGGAGACCGCCACCATCACCCAGGTGCTCCGCAAGGGGGTCCTGGACCATCTCAGCGTCGAGCCCGACGTGCTGGCGGCCTTGGACCGGGCCTCGCAGGCAGGCTGGACGCCCTTCATCGTGACCAATGGCGTCGTGCCGCAGCAGGACCTCAAGATCACCAATCTGGGTCTGGACCGGCACGTCGCGGGCTGGGTGGTCAGCGACGTCGTGGGCGTCCGCAAACCCGATCCGCGGATCTTCCACATTGCCGCGGAGCAGGCAGGGCAGTCGCTGGACGGCGCGTGGATGGTGGGCGACGCACACGACACCGACATCGAGGGCGCCCAGGCTGCGGGACTGCGCAGCATCTGGATGCGTCGGGGGAGGCCGTGGCCCCAGAGCCAGCCGGAGCCGACGGTGATGGTCGATTCCTTCCCCGAGGCCGTCGAGTCGGTCTTGACCTGGCGGGACTGAGCGCCGAGGTAGGTGATGGCTGGCGTGGTTGAGAGCTGACCCGCGGCCGGGCACAGACCAACCCCACTTTGTCACGCGGTCGGTTCACGTTGTCCACGCTGCAGAGCCGTGGGATCCCCGCGAAAACGACGAGTGCCCGCGACCGACGCTGGTCGCGGGCACTCCTGATTGCTGCCGTACTGGTGACAGCTGTTGTCGTGCCGGGCTGGCAGGGGCCAGCGGGTCTTGCACGAGCGGCTGTCCGTGCGGGGATGGGCCACCGGTGGTGCAGGCCGATCGGGGAGAGGTCTGCTGCCGTGGGCTCGGGGCTCGTGTCAGGCGGCGTACAGGGCGGGAGCCGTGGTCACGGGCTCCTGTTCGCGCATGTCACGGGCCGAGAGGACGACGTCGGCCGTCTGGCGCGGGCTGGGAGCGTCGAGCAGCCAGAGGACGGCGGCGACGGTCCAGAGTGCGAGGATGATCGCGAGGAAGGCAAGCGGGGTCATGTCTATCTCCTGTGGGGTCAGAGCGGTGATCCCCCCGAACACCGCACCTCTACATTGAGGTGCGTCAACTCTAGCGCCTCAGCAAAGCTTCAGGGAAGTGCTGGGTGCAAGGAAATGTTCACCATTCGGTAACGACTGGGTCGGGTGGGTGGATCCTGGGGCGCTTGGAGGGGTCGTTCGTGGCGGTCGCGTCAGGCGGCCTTGTGCTGCTCATCCGCGATCACGGGGTCGTCGTCGCGGGCCTGCAGCACGGTCTCGATGGCGGCCGAGGTCTGCTGCGCGCTGTCGCTGAACCAGGCCAGGGCGGCTGCCGACATGAGCAGGATGATGGCGATGAAGAGGGCGAGCATGGTGGTTCTTTCCGTGATGGGAGGAATCGTGGTCTTCTCAGCCCCCGCTGCGAAAGTCTTTGTGTGTCAGGCGGTTCCGGCGCCATCTCGATATTATGACGCCCCTCATGCCTCGGCTCATCCAGAGTGGCAAATCTGTACTGACCGAGGCAAATAAAACGCTAAAGTTGCCCTGAATCTTCAGCTTTCGCACGACGTCCCCGCGTGTTGCTTCCGGTGCCCGCCCCTGGATGCCCTCCCGCGAGAAGTGTTGGATTCCGGTCCCGTCAGGGCCGCGCGGTATCCTCGGGTTCCCATGTGCACCACCTTCCCCACACCCGGACTCCTGGCCCGAGGTGGCTCGCGATGAGCACGTCGGCCTTCGAACACATTTCACCAGCCTGGCCCGGACGAGCACCCTGGGGAACCGCCAACAGCCTGCGCGCGTGGCAGCAGGAAGCCCTCACCCGCTACCTCGACGAGGCCCCGCGTGACTTCCTGGCCGTCGCCACCCCCGGCGCCGGCAAGACCACCTTCGCGCTGCGCGTCGCGGCCGAGCTGCTGCACCGTCGGATCATCACCCGCATCATCGTCGTCGCCCCCACCGAGCACCTGAAGGTGCAGTGGGCCGAAGCCGCGCACCGCGTCGGCATCAACATCGACCCGGGTCTGGGTGGATCCACGCGCGGCCGCAGCAAGGAGTTCGACGGCATCGCGGTCACCTATGCCGGCGTCGCTGCGCGCGTGAACCACTACCGCACCCGCACCGAGAGCTTCAAGACCCTGGTCATCCTCGACGAGGTGCACCACGCCGGCGACAGCCTCAGCTGGGGCGACGCCATCCAGGAGGCCTTCGAGCCCGCCACCCGTCGACTGGCCCTCACCGGAACCCCCTTCCGTTCCGACGAGAGCCCGATCCCCTTCGTCACCTACGAGGAACTGCCCAGCGGCGCCAAGCAGTCGAAGGCCGACTACACCTACGGCTACGCCGAGGCCCTGCGCGACAATGTCGTGCGCCCCGTCATCTTCATGGCCTACGGCGGGCCGATGCGCTGGCGCACCAAGGCGGGCGAGGTCTTGGCCGCCAATCTGGGCGAGGCCCTCACCAAGGACCTCACTGCCCACGCCTGGCGCACCGCGCTGGATCCCAAGGGAGAATGGATGCAGTCGGTGCTGAAGGCGGCCGACATTCGCCTGAGCGAGGTGCGTCGCCACGTCCCCGATGCCGGTGGCCTGGTGATCGCCACCAACCAGACCCAGGCCCGCGCCTATGCCCGCATCCTGCAGCAGATCACTGGTGAGAAGCCCACCGTCGTGCTCAGCGACGAGGTGGGCGCCAGCAAGCGGATCGAGGACTTCAGCGCCTCCGATGCCCGATGGCTGGTGGCGGTGCGAATGGTCTCCGAGGGCGTCGACGTGCCGCGACTGGCCGTCGGTGTCTACGCGACGGCGACGTCCACGCCCCTGTTCTTCGCCCAGGCCGTCGGGCGTTTCGTGCGAACCCGCAAGCGTGGCGAGGTGGCCACCGTCTTCCTGCCCACCGTCCCCGTGATCCTCTCCCACGCGGCCCTGCTGGAGCAGCAGCGCGACCACGTGCTGGGCGGGCGCAAGAAGGCCGACGACGACCTGTTCGCCCAGGAGGACCTGCTGGTGGAGCAGGCCAATCAGGACGCCAAGGCCTCCGACGACCTGCTGGGCGAGTGGGAGGCGCTGGAGAGCGTCGCCCAGTTCGACCACGTCATGTTCGACTCGCAGCAGTTCGGTCTCAATGCCGAGCCGAACAGCGATGAGGAGGCCGACTACCTGGGACTGCCGGGCCTGCTCGACGCGGACCAGGTCTCCGATCTGCTCAAAGAGCGGCAGCGTCGCCAGATGCAGCGGCAGCAGCGCCGCGACAAGAAGGAGAAGGTGGCCCCCGAGGTCAGCCTGCACCGGGCGCTGGAGACCAAGCGCAAGGAGCTCAATTCCCTGGTCAGCCAGTACTCCCGGTCTCGGGGCGTGCCCCACTCCCACATCCACGCGGAGCTGCGACGCCAGGCGGGTGGCCCCCCATTGGCTCGGGCCTCGACCGACCAGGTGGATGCCCGCATCCGGCTGATCCGAAAGTGGCACACGGGCAAGTAGAGGCGCGTCGCGTGGGTTTGGTGGGGCCCCAGGGTCCCTTCTTCTTGGCTCGCGTGGGTTTGGTGGGGCCCCTGGTCCCTTTCTTCTTGGCTCGCGTGGGTTTGGGCCTGGTCCTGGGGCGCCGCGTGGGTTTGGTGGCCTCGCGACGGGTGTAGCGCACGCGGGGTGTTGGAACCCACGCGAACGTGGGGCTGGGTGTTGGAACCCACGCGGGGTGCTGGATCCCACGCGAACGCAACAGTGCCCCCGGATCCTGGGTGGGATCCGGGGGCACTGCTGGAGAACCGGGTGGGGAGGCTTACCGCTGTTCCGTGATCGGGGCCACGGGTGTGGACTCGGTGATCAGGAGGGGTTCGGCGAACAGAACCGCTACTGCGACGAGCGCCAGTGCCGCGACGCGCTTGCGGAGCTTTTGCTCCCTGTATTGGTCAGAGCCAATCTTCATGACTCCGACAGTAGGAGTCCTCCCAACACAAGACAAGTCCCAGTTTCCGGCAGGTCGGGACTTCTCATCCAGTTCTTGCCCCATGCTCAGGCGCTGCCCATCAGTGCCAACAGCACGCCACCGGCGACGCAGGAGGCCACCTGGCCCGCCGCATTGGCCCCCATCGCGTGCATCAGGACGAAGTTCTCGAAGTCAGCCTTCGAGGCCTCCTTCTGCACCACTCGGGCCGCCATCGGGAAGGCCGAGATGCCGGCTGCGCCGATCAGCGGGTTGAACTTGCCCCCGGAGAAGAAGTTCAGGATCTTGCCGAAGATGACGCCGGCGGCGGTGTCCAGGCAGAAGGCCAGCAGGCCCAGCACCAGGATCATCAGCGTCGACCACTTCAGGAAGGACGAGCCCACCATCGTCGAGCCGATCGCCAGGCCCAGGAAGAGCGTGACGATGTTGGCGATCTCATTGGACGAGGTTCCCACCAGACGCTCCACCACGCCGGACTCGCGCATCAGGTTGCCCAGCATCAGCATGCCGATCAGCGGCGTCGCGAAGGGCACCAGGATGCCCACCACCAGCGTCACGACGATCGGGAAGAGGATGCGGGTGCGCTTGCTGATCTCCCGCTGGGAGTACGGCATCCGGATCTGGCGTTCCTTCTCCGTGGTCAGCGCCCGCATGATCGGCGGCATGATGATCGGCACCAGTGACATGTACGAATAGGCCGCCACCGTGATGGGCGCCAACAGCTGGGGCGCCAACTGGCGGCTGACGTAGATCGAGGTCGGGCCGTCGATGGCCCCGATGATGCCGATGGATGCCGCTTCCGGGCGGCTGAAACCCACCAGCGCTGCCAGGATCAACGTCGCGAAAATGCCGAACTGGCCGGCGGCACCCAGCAGCACCATCTTCGGATTCTCCAGCAAGGGGCCGAAGTCGGTCATCGCGCCGATGCCGATGAAGATCAGCAGAGGGAAGAGCTCGTTGTCGACGCCCGCATTGCGCAGGATCGTCAGCATGCCCTCCTCGCCCACCAGGGGCGAGAGCGGCAGGTTGGTGAGCAGGCAACCCGCGCCGATCGGCAGGAGCAGCAGCGGTTCGTACTCCTTGACGATGGCCAGGCCGATCAGCACGCAGCCCACCGCGATCATCACCACCGACTGCCATGTGACGTTCAGCACGCCACGCAGGAGCAGGTCGATGGTGGACTCCATCAGGACCGTGGTCATTCGAACACCACCAGCGGATCACCGAAGCCCACCTGGGCGCCCACCTCGGCAGGCACCTGCGCGATGACACCGTCGCGGGTGGCCTTCAGCTCGTTCTTCATCTTCATGGCCTCCAGCACCAGCAGCGGATCACCTCGCTTGACGCTCTGGCCGGGCTGGGCGCTGACGGTGAGCACGACGCCGGGCATCGGAGCGGTCAGCGTGTTCACCCCGCTGGCCGCGCCGCCGCCGGCTGGGGCGGCGGCCCGCGGGCGTGCCGTCGGGGCCGCGGTGGGCGCCGTCGGGACGGGCACCGTCTCCGGGCGGGGTGGGGTGGGCAACGGGATGTTGTCGGCCACCTCCATCTCGGGCGTGATCATGGCCTGCGCCAGGTCCTGGTGGTCCCGCAGACGCACGTCGACGTTCTGGCCGGCGATGGCCACCCGGAAGGTGTTCGCGGTCACCTCCTCAACGTCAACCTCGTGGTCGGAGCCGTTGATCGAGATCGTGTAGCGGCGCATCGGACTATCTCCTCTTCCAGGACTGGTTCTGCGCGGCGCGGCCAACCCCGACCCACCGGCTGGTGTGGATCTGGCTGCCGGGCGCATGGGTTCGCATGGCGGGCGCGGCCTGCTGGCGGCGCACCTCCGCGTGGGTGATCACGGCCAGCGCGACGGCCGTCGCCTGGTCGACGGTCAGGCCGCCGGAGAGGATCTGCACGGCGGGCTGGCTTGCGACGGATTCCGGGGCATCCCCGGCGGGCGAGGCATCGTCGGCAACCGCGGCGAGCGGGGCGGGCGCGGTTTCGGCGGCGGGGGCCAGTTCGGGCTTGGCCGGTCGATCGAGCTTTCCCAGCAGGGTGAGCACGCCCATCAGCAGTGCAAGCAGGGCGAAGACGACGCCCATGCCCACCACGGTCATCTCGAGGCCCCACATCAGGTTGTTCATCGCGTCGCCCCTAGACCGGGAAGAGCCCGTGCTTCTTGGGGATGTTGGTCTGCACCTTGGTGCGCAACACCTCCAGGGCACGAATCAGGCGCGGACGGGTCTCCATCGGCTCGATCACCTCGTCGATCTGGCCGACGTCGGCCGCGCGGTAGGGGTTGAAGAACTTCTCGCGGTACTCCTCGACGAAGCGCTTCTCCTCCGCGGCGGGATCCTCGGCCTGCTGGATCTGGCGGCGGTTGAGCAGCCGCGCGGCGCCCTCGGGCCCCATCACGGCGATCTGGGCGCTGGGCCAGGCGAAGGCCACGTCATTGCCCATCTGCTTGGAACTCAGCGCCACATAGGAACCGCCGATGGCCTTGCGGGTCACCACGCTCATCTTGGGAACGGTGGCCTGGCAGTAGGAGTAGATCACCTTGGCGCCGTGCCGGATCACGCCCGCATACTCCTGCTGCACGCCCGGCAGGTAGCCGGGGCAGTCGACGAAGGTGATGATCGGGATGTTGAACATGTCGCAGATGCGGATGTGGCGGCTGATCTTGTCCGACGAGTCGATGTCCAGGCAGCCGCTCATCACGGTGGGCTGGTTGGCGATGATGCCCACCGAGTGCCCGTCGAGGCGGGCGAAGGCGCAGATGGCGTTGGCGGCCCAGCCCTCGTGCACCTGCATCACCGAGCCGGCGTCGAAGATGAGGTCCAGCACGTCGCGCATGTCATAGGCCATCGCGTCGTCGGCGGGGATGATCGTGTTCAGTGACTCGTCCATCCGGTCGGGCGAGTCATAGGCGACGATCTCCGGCGGGTCCTCGGTGTTGTTCTGGGGCAGGTAGCTGAGCAGTCGCTTCACCATCTCGATGGCGTTCTGCTCGTCGGTCGCATTGAACTGTGCGACGCCGGAGCGGGAGTTGTGCACGTAGGCACCGCCCAGGTCCTCGGAGCTGACGTCCTCGCCCGTCACGGCCTTGATGATCTCCGGGCCGGTCAGGAACATGTTGGAGGTGGTCTCCACCATGACGGTGAAGTCGGTCAGGGCGGGGGAGTAGACCGCGCCGCCTGCGCACGGGCCCATGATCAGGCTGATCTGCGGAATCACGCCGGAGGCGGCCACATTGCGGTAGAAGACCTCGCCGTAGGCGGCCAGGGAGCGCACGCCCTCCTGCACGCGGGCACCGCCCGAGTCATTCAGCCCGATCAACGGGATGCCCGATTCCAGCGCCAGGTCCTGGATGCGGCTGATCTTCTGCGCCTGCACCTCGCTGAAGGAGCCACCGAGCACGGTGAAGTCCTGCGCGAAGACCGCCACGCGACGGCCGTTGATCTTGCCGAAGCCGGTGATCACGCCGTCGCCCGGGAAGCGCTTCTTGGTCATGCCGAAATCGGTGTGGTTGTGGGTGGCCAGCGCGCCGAGCTCCTGGAAGGAGGCCTCGTCCAGCAGGAAGGACAGGCGCTCGCGCGCCGTCATCTTTCCCTTGGCGTGCTGGGCATCGATTCTTTCGGGTCCGCCGCCCTTCAGCGCTTCCTCGCGCATCTGGCGGAGGGCCTCGAGTGGTTGCGTCATTGCATCTCCTCGTTGGGTCCCAGACCAATCTATGAGGTGGTCTGGTGCGACGATCGGGCGGGGTGGGGTCTGTGACGAGGGCGTCGACGGGTCAGGATGCGACGAGGGCCCCGACGCGCGCAGCGTCGAGGCCCTCGGAGGGTGCCGGATGGGACCTGATTGGGATCCGCCAGCGTGGCGTCGGTCAGCCGAAGCTGACCTGCCGGCCCAGGGTGCCGTTCAGCGACTCCAGGTAGGCGGGGGACTGGACCATCTGCAGGCGCTCCTGCAGGGTGGCCAGCCGATCGTCCAGGGCCAGGCGACCCACAGGCTCCGCATTGCCCTCATTCTTCACGAAGGGCGCCAGGTCCGTGACGCCCTGCTTCAGCTGCACGGCCTCCGCATTCTGCTTGGCGGCCAGGCGCTGGGCATACCAACCGGAGTCCAGGATGGCGCGTCGCGAGAAGCTCTCCCGGAACTCGGGGCTGTCCAACGTCCAGCCCTTCTCCGAATGGCCGTGGGCCATGATCTCCAGCAGCGCCTTCAGCGGCGGCACGGCCAGGCTGATGGTGCCGTCGGTGAAGTAGGTCTGCGCCACCCGCTGGTGGGTGGTGACGATCACGTCGACGCTCTCGGCGAAGACGTCCGGGTCCTGCAGCTCCGGCCGCAACATCTCGTCGGTGAAGACCATGTCCGGGTGCAGGAAGATGCGCCCGAAGAAGTTCGTCGCGAAGAGATGGTTCATCCGGTATCCCAGCCGGCTGGCCTGGATGGTGCGGCCCTGGTGCTCGAAGTCGGTCATCTTCTCCAGGTAACCGCCGTCGATCAGGTTCTGCGCCTTGCGTTCCTCGGGCCACATCCGGCTGAAGATCTCCGGCACCAGCAGCGAGATGTCGTGGTCCACGCGCACCTTGGGGCCGATCACCCCGGCCGACGAGAGCCAGCCGTCGGTCTCGGTCAGCGCGAAGCTGAGCAGGGCCGCGTTGAGGTCGATGATCGACGGCAGGGCATTGAACGGCGCCTTGGTCATGGCGCCCTCGCTGCCGGCGCCGGTGGTCGACGGGGACTTGCCCGTCATGGAACTGATGAACTCCATGAACAGCTCGGGCAGCTCCATGTAGTGCAGCGGGTTGTAGGCGCACAGCGGGGGCACGCCCTCCTCCGCCGCATTGTTGCGTCGGCCGGCGGCCACGACGTCCACCGGCATCCGCAGCGGCTCGTCGGCGGCGGTCTTGCGCTGCAGGTGAACCGCCAGGGAGGCGGCCGCGGTGCCCTCCGGGTTGGTCAGGTCTGGGCGCTTCTGCAGGTAGCGCGGGTTCTTGGAGCGCTTTCCGTCGGCGACGATGCGCGGCTCGGAGCTGACCGCCAGGAAGAGCGGGCGCTCGTCATCCGCGCCCTGCGCGAAGCGGATGATCCGCTGGCGCATCGGCTCGGTGAAGGCGCTGAGGCCGGGGGCGTCGGCGACGATCTCGCGGGCCTCCTCCCGGGTGAGCGGGTGGAAGTTGGAGATGAAGGAGTCGTCGCCGGACATGTCCAGCTCGGTCTGCTTGTCGTAGCCGCGGTGGATCGCGTCGTCGGGGCGCTGGAAGAGCAGCTGTTCGCAGTTCTGCACGTACTTGGCGCTCACCGGATCGGTGGTCTCACCCAGGGGCGGGGCGACGACGGAGGCCGTGATGTCGTCCTCGGTCTGCACCTTCATGGCGGGCGAGAAGTCGGGGCGCAGGCTGAACAGGCGCCAGCTGCCGTCGGCCTCGAAGCCCACGCGCAGCATGTTCACCATGATCTTCTCGCCGTCCAGCCGCAGCGAATTGCCCTTGCGGCCGTTGATGACGCCGACGGTGAAGTGACTGCGCCAGTCGGTGCCCCATTCGGGCTTGTAATAGCGCTTCACGGTGAAGACCAGCTCGCTGACGTGCGGCGGGATGGTCTCCAGCCACTGGTTGTACTCGTCGGTGAACTCGGCGCGCGGGGTCAGCAGCTTGATCACCGAGCCCAGCGAACGGTCGCTGGACAGGATGCTGCGCTGGTCATCGGCGGCCGGGTCGCGGAAGCGGTCCGAGTAGTCGCGGTCCAGGAGTTCCTGCACCATGTCGAGGTCGGCATCGACGTCGGCCGTGAAGGCGCTGCCGAAGACGAAGGCGTCGAGCAGGCTCTTGGAGATCTCGCTCTTGCCGCCGCCGGAGACGGTGGCCGGCTTGTGCAGCTGGGTGGACGACGGCGAGGTGCCGATCAGGTGCCACTGGGTGGGGTCCGCGTCACGCGGCTTGGCGTGCACCCGGTAGCCATTGGGCGCCAGGTAGGTCTTGCCCGCCAGCAGCGGCGTGCTGCCCTGCGAGCCGTCCGGATTGGTCCAGGTGACCTGCTGGGTGCGCATCGAGTAGCTCGCCTTGCCCGGCACCACCACCAGGTGGGCCTGCTCCCGGTCGGTGGCATGGCCCTGCGGCTGCTGTTCGAAGCGTTCCGGATTGCGGGCCACCACGTCGGCGACGGTGAAGTCGTCGGGGGTGTAGGTGTCGGTCCACTCCTGGCCCAGGTTGTAGGCGGGGAAGGCCAGGGCGCCACCGGAGTGCTCCTCCTCGGCCAGGCCGAACAGGTTGGCGGAGTAGGAGATCTGCGTCTTGACCTCCTTCTTGCAGTAGCCGAAGTAGTTGTCGGCGATCACGGTGACGATCACGCCACGCTCGTCGCGGGCGCACAGCTTGAAGGCCTGGCCGTTGTTGTAGAGCTCGTCGTCGTTCTCCCAGCACATCCCGTCGCGCTTCTGGCGTTCGGTGGCGTCGTTGACGTGGGGCAGACCGAGCGACTTCTTGGTGACCCGGGTCAGGTGCGGGGCCAGGATGACGGCCCCGGTGGTTCCGGTCCAGCCCTCGGGATCCAGCGACGCGTCGTTCTCCGGCAGGTGCGGATCGCCGGCATTGCCGAAGATGCCCTCGACGAAGTCCAGGTTGGAGACCAGTCCGCCGGGGACGATGAAGCGGACCTCCATGGTGCGTTCCCGGGTGAAGCCGGGCACCGCGGGCACCACCAGCGGGCGCAGCAGCAGCGAGACGAAGCAGGCGGCCTTCTGCTCCTGGTTGGCGGTGAACGGCAGCTGCAGGTCCTCGACGGGCGGCTGGAAGGCCTGGTCCAGCAGGCGGGCGAAGACGTCGACGGGCACGGCCAGCTTGTCGTCCTGGATCGGCAGGCCGCCCTCGGCGATGTGGAAGACGCCGGCGGTGGTGCGGCGGTCATTGGCGGGATTGTGCAGCACGCCATTGGCCAGCCGGTAGGAGCTCAGCAGCGCCGAGTGGAATTCGTCGCCGTCATGGGGCAGGCTCAGCGCCCGGGCCAGGCCGGGGTGGTCCAGCACCAGGGTCCGCTGCGGCAGGTGGGGGTGGACGTCGGTGTTCTGCAGGTAGTCGTCGAGGAAGCCCTGCACGCGCAGGTCCGCGGCGCACAGCCGGTCTCCCAGGCGGCGGGAGACCTCGCGGTGGCGGGCGATGATCGGGGCGACGAGGTCGCCGTCATTGCTGGGATCGTTGTCTTCCGCAATGGGCAGGCCGAGCAGCGACAGGCGCAGGTTGATCGCATCGATGGTTGAGGACGAATCAAGGTTGACCATGCCCCCATTCAAGCCCGTCGGGGTGCAGGGGCAGCGGGCGGGGGGTCAACGGGAGGTGAATCCTCGGGTCACGACGAGATTGGGCGTGGCCCCCAGTGGCACGCCCTCACGACGAGTGGGCGGCGGGCTGGCCGTCAGCCCGCCAGCGCCTCGTCCACCGGGGTGTGCGGCAGGTCGAAGGCCTGCGCGACGCCCGGGTAGACGATCCGGCCACCCTGCACGTTGAGGCCCTTGGCCAGCGCCGGGTCCGCCTGCATGGCCGCCTGCCAGCCCAGGTTGGCGATCCGCACGATGTAGGGCAGCGTCGAGTTGGTGAGGGCCCAGGTGGAGGTGTTGGGCACCGCGCCGGGCATGTTGCCCACGCAGTAGAAGGTGGACTGCTCCACCTGGAAGACCGGGTCCTCGTGCGTGGTGGGGTGGGAGTCCTCGAAGCAGCCACCCTGGTCAATGGCGACGTCCACCAGCACGCTGCCGGGCTTCATCTGCGTGACCATCTCGTGCGTCACCAGGCGTGGGGTGCGCGATCCGGGCAGCAGCACCGTGCCGATCACCAGGTCAGCTTGGAGCACCTGTTCGCGCACGGTCAGCCGGGACGACGCGAGCGTCTGCACATTCATGTAGTTGCTGACGTGGCGCAGCTTGGCCATGTCGGTGTCCAGCACGGTGACGTCGGCCCCCAGTCCGGCCGCGGCCAGTGCCGCCTTGGCGCCAGCCGCGCCACATCCCAGGACGACCACCTTGGCCGGCTCGACGCCGGTGACGTGCCCCATCAGGACGCCCCGGCCGCCGGCGGCGCGGGTCAGGTAGTGGGCTCCCATCTGAGGGGCCAGGCAGCCGGCCACCTCGCTCATCGGGATCAGCAGCGGCAGGCTGCGATCGGGCAGCTGCACCGTCTCATAGGCGATGGCCGTGGCCCTCGACTCCACCAGCGCATCGGTGAGCGGCCGGTCGGCTGCCAGGTGCAGGTAGGTGAACAGGGTGAGGTCCTCGCGCAGGTGGCGGTACTCGTCGGCGACGGGCTCCTTCACCTTGAGCAGCAGATCGGCGCGCTCCCAGACCTCGTCGGCGGAGCCCACGATGGTCGCGCCCTGGGCTGCGTAGTCCTCGTCGCTGATGGAGGAACCGGTGCCGGCGCCGGCCTGGATGGCCACCTCGTGGCCGGCGGCCACCAGCTCGGCCACACCGACGGGCGTGATCGCCACCCGGAACTCGTTGTCCTTGACCTCGGTGGGGATGGAGATCCGCATGATGGCTCCTTGTCGGTGTGAGTGCTGGCTGGTGTGGGTGCTCATTGGTGTGGATGTTCGTGTGGGGACACACTAGGTGGCGAGCCGTCGGGGCGGACCCTTCGTCGGAGCTTCCGCCGACCCTGCACAAATGACAGTCTCTTGTGCACGAATGTTCAGCCAGTCACTGGGGGAATGCACGTCGGGCGTGAAATCGACCGGGGCATCGCCATCGAAAGGGGCGCTGCCTAGGCTGGAGGGCACGGGAAGCGACGGTGCACGGAGGCACGCCGCACCCAACGGCGACGGGAGTGCTCGATGAGGAAGTTGCAGGCCGACGTGGTGGTGGTCGGTGGCGGTGCCACCGGCGCCGGCGTCGTGCGTGACGTGGCGATGCGCGGCTACAGCGCCGTGCTGGTGGACCGGGCCGACCTGGGCCAGGGGACGACGGGCCGGTACCACGGCCTGTTGCACTCCGGCGGCCGCTATGTGGTCTCCGATCCCCATTCGGCCACTGAATGCGCGCGCGAGAACGACATCGTCACCCGGATCCATGCCGACGCCGTCGAGGCCACCGGCGGTCTGTTCGTCACCACCCTGGAGGACAGCGAGGAGCACGCGGACAAGTTCGCCCCCGCGGCGCTGGCCACCGGTGTGCCGTGCGAGGAGATCAGCATCGCCGAGGCGCTGCGTCGTGAACCGCGTCTCAACCCCGGCATCAAGCGTGCCTTCGCCGTGCAGGATGGCACCGTCGACGGCTGGCAGATGGTCTGGGGTGCTGCCCACAGCGCCATCGACCACGGCGCCACCGTGCTGCCGTACCACTCGGTGACCCGCATCACCCGCGACGGTGGCCAGGTGACCGGCGTCATCTGCACCAACATGAAGACGCTCGACGAGGTGCAGATCGAGACCCGCTTCGTCATCAACGCCGCCGGTCCGTGGGCCGGCCAGGTGGCGGCCATGGCCGACTGCCCCGGCGTCGAGGTGGTGCCCGGGCGCGGCATCATGATCGCCATGAACCACCGCCTGGTGAACCAGGTGGTCAACCGCTGCATCTACCCGGCCGACGGCGACATCCTTGTGCCGGTGCACACGGTCAGCATCATCGGCACCACCGACGTGAAGGCCGACGATCCCGACAAACTGGCGATCCCGCGCGACGAGGTGCAGCAGATGCTGGACTCCGGTGAGGCGCTGATCCCCGGCTTCCGCCAGGCCCGCGCCGTGCACGCCTGGAGCGGCGCCCGCCCGCTGGTCAAGGACAGCCGGGTCTCGCTCACCGACACCCGCCACATGAGCCGTGGCATGAACATCATCGACCACCAGGAGCGCGACGGGCTGGACGGTCTGCTCACCATCAGCGGCGGCAAGCTCACCACCTACCGCCTGATGGCCGAGCGCATCGTCGACGTGATGTGCGAGCAGCTCGGCGACGAGCGCCCCTGCACCACCGCCGACGAGGCCGTGCCCGGCAGCGAGAAGGGTCACACCTACCTGGTCACGCACCGCCTCGAGGAGCGCGAGAAGGACCGTCTGGAAGACCAGATCATCTGCGAGTGCGAGCTGATGAGCAAGAAGCAGCTCACCGACCTGATGGACACGCACCCGGAGGCCACCTTCGACGATCTGCGCCGTCAGCTCCGGCTGGGCATGGGCCCCTGCCAGGGCGGCTTCTGCAGCACCCGCGCCGCCGGCATCGCGCTGGAGCACGGCCACAGCGATGTCGACGAGGCCACCGAGCAGCTGCGCCTGTTCCTCAAGAACCGCTGGGTTGGCCTGTGGCCGATCCTCTACGGGGACCAGGTGCGCCAGACCGCCCTGGACAACTGGATCTTCAAGGGCACCCTGGACATCGAGCACCTGCCACCGTCGGGCAGCGCCCCGCTGATCCCCGGTGAGGGCGACGACCAGTTCGCCGTGCCCACCCACCAGAACACCACCACTGAGAGTGAGGACGCGCGATGAGTGACGTCGTCGTCATCGGAGCAGGCCTCGCCGGGCTCACCTCGGCGCTGCGTCTGCGGCAGGCGGGCCTGACGGTCACCCTGCTCACCAAGGGAATCGGCGGACTGCAGCTGGGCCAGGGCAGCCTGGACGTGCTGGGCTACGCCCCGGAGCGCGTCGAGCGTCCGCTGGACCAGCTGGGCGCCTTCGTCGCCGAGCATCCCGAGCATCCCTATGCCGTGCTGGGCCGTGAGCCGCTGGAGCAGGGCATCAGCTGGCTGATGGACACCCTGGGCACGGACCAGCTGGTGGGCGACCCCACCCGCAACCAGCTCTACCCGACGGCCATCGGCGCCATGCGCCCCACGGCCGTGGTGCCGCCGTCGATGGCTGCCGGTGTTTGCGAGGCCGGCAAGAAGTTCGTCTTCGTCGGCATCAAGGAGCTGAAGGACTTCTACCCGCAGCTGGTGGCCGAGAACCTGGCCCGCACCGAGCTGCCGGGCGGTGGCCGGGTGGAGGCCCGCTTCGAGCACATCAGCTTCCCGGCCCGCGCGGGCGAGGCCGACTCGAACGCCCTGAACATCGCCCGCACGCTGGATGATTCCGAGGCCAGGCGTCGTTTCGCCGCGTTGGTGAAGCCGCTGGTGCGCGAGGGCGAGACGGTCGGTCTGCCCGCCGCGCTGGGCGCCACCAACCCCACGGCGTGGCGTGAGATCCAGGAGCTGGTGGGTGCACCGGTCTTCGAGATCCCGCTGCCCCCGCCGTCGGTGCCCGGCTGGCGCCAGAATGACGCGCTGGTGCAGCAGGTCAAGGATGCGCGCGTGCGCTTCGTGAACGGCACCAAGGTGCTGCGCGGCCGCGTCGAGGACGGTGTGCTGAAGGGCGTCACCATCAAGGGCACGGGCCGCGAGGTGGAGTACACCGCGGACCACTTCGTGCTGGCCACGGGTGGTTTCGAGTCCGGCGCCCTCACCCTGGACAGTCACAACGAGCTGCACGAGACGGTGCTGGGCCTGCCGGTGCGCGGCGGCCGGATTGACGACATGGTGCACGGCGACTACTGGGGCGGTGACCAGCCGCTGTTCAAGGCAGGCCTCGCCGTCGACGACCAGATGCGCGTCCTGGACGCGGATGGTGCCGTGGTGCATCCCAACCTGCATGCGTGTGGCGGCATCCTGGCCGGCGCGCAGCGGTGGACCGAGAAGTCGGGCGAGGGAATCGCCCTGGCCAGCGCGGTGCGCGCGAGCGACGCGATCCTGGCCGAGCTGAAGGAGAAGAACTGATGACCACCGAGAACGCGGTTCCCGAGCCGCAGGGCCCCACCCAGGTCTCCGAGCCCGTCGACGGGATCTTCGAGACCATCAAGGTTGCCCCGGTGGACCAGCGCGAGGCCGCGAAGCAGGCGATGGAGCACCCGCTCGACCAGCTGACCCGCGCCACGCTGGACCACTGCGTGAAGTGCACCATCTGCGAGACCGCCTGCCCGGTGGCCCGCGTCACGCCGCTGTTCAGCGGCCCCAAGTTCGTCGGGCCGCAGGCCGAGCGCTTCCGCAATGGCGAGAGCGTCGACCACTCGCTCGACTACTGCAGCTCGTGCGGCATCTGCACCCTGAGCTGCCCGCAGGGCGTGAAGATCGCCGAGCTGAACAGCCAGGCGCGTGCGGTGATGAAGGCCGACCACATGCCGGTGCGTGACCGTCTGATGACCCAGACCATGCTCGAGGGCATGGTGATGAGCCCGGTGGCGCCCATCGCCAACGCGGCGCTGAACAACAAGCCGGTGCGCACCATCATCGAGAAGGTCGTCGGCGTGCACCGCGACGCCCCGATGCCCGAGGCCAACCGCGAGACGCTGCAGGCGTGGATGAAGAAGCGTCCTGCCCCGACGAAGCCCGCCACCAAGGGACCCGTCGTCTTCTTCACGGGCTGCGCCGGGGGCTTCTTCGAGGTGGAGACCAGCAAGAAGTCGATCGAGGTGCTGGAACACCTGGGCTACGAGGTGCTGGTGCCCAAGCAGGGTTGCTGTGGGCTGGCCGAGCAGAGCAATGGCCTGTTCGAGCAGGCCACCAAGCACGTGCTGAAGCTGTGCCGCCAGCTGCAGAGCGCCGGCAAGGACCTCACCATCATCAGCGCGTCGGGTTCCTGCGTCGGCATGCTGAAGCACGAGGCGCACGAGATCATGGGCGTCGACGCCGAGGAGCTGCACGACGTCGGCACCCGCTCGCGGGACATCAGCGAGTTCCTGCTGGAGCTGGCCGACGAGGGGGAGTTGCCGCTCGACTTCCGTGAGATGGACATCACGATTCCCTACCACCAGCCCTGCCAGTCGAAGAGCCAGGGCATGGGCGCCCCCGCGATGCACCTGCTGGAGCTGATTCCCGGCGTGACGGTGGCCGAGAGCGGGCAGCCCTGCTGCGGCATCGCCGGCACCTACGGGTTGAAGAAGGAGAAGTACGAGGTGGCCCAGGCCGTCGGCAAGCCCGTCTTCGAGCACATGAAGAAGCACGACCACGGCGTGGGTGCCTGTGACACGGAGACCTGCCGCTGGCAGATCCGCAAGGGCTCCGGGGTGAACACGGTGCATCCCGTCGAGATCCTGCACTACGCCTACGGCCTGTCGGATGACCTGTTCACCCGACGGGTGGGACTGCGGGACTGATCCTCACGCACCTCTCCTCTGGACCCCCGATGCCGATGGCGTCGGGGGTCTTCTGTGTCCGGGGGGTGGAGGGTGCGGAGAAGTCTCAACTACGGGTGCAGGTGGGCCGCTGTGGTTCGGAGGGCTCGGCCGCGGTGAAGCCGTGGTGAACCCACGGTTTCCCTTGTGTGGATGAAGTGGTTAGTTCCTGAAGTTTTCGTCAGGGTTCACCCCCCCAGGGTGTGTTTCGGTCTGCCGACCGGCATAGTAAGGCTCGGCGTGCCCTCCCCTACGGCGCGCTCGACACCCGCCCGTCCCCGGGCCTGCAGGAAGAGGAATCCCCCGATGACACATGCGAAACAAGTTTCGCCACTGAGGAAGGTACTGCTGCTCCTGATAGCCGCATGCCTTTCGGTGGGTGGCCTGATGACAGCTGCTCCCCGCGCGTTCGCCGCGGGCTTCTATGGTTACGTCGACAATGTTGCGAGCCATCAGGCTCCGTGGGGTGACGGGACCAATCAGACTGCCTACGTGAGCCCTCTGCGGGTTTCGGCAAATGCCGCCGATGCCCAGGCCAGTTACGACGGGACGGCAAGCGCCGGCGAGATTGCCTACTGCTTCAACCTGGACAAGCCCCCGGCCACGCCCGGTGATACCTTGGGTGTCAATGCTCTGGGCGAACCAAAAACTCCGGTGCAGTTCACGCAGCACACGGATGCATCTCTCGCCACCTACGCCGACGCGCCTGCGGCAGATGCTGATGCGGGTGTGCTGAAGGTCATCCAGAACGGCTACCCGAATGATGCCGCTGGGCTGCAGGCAAGCCTCGGGTTGACCGACGAGGAGTTCCGTTTCGCGACGCAGGCCGCTGTGTACTACTACACCGATGGCGACAACGGCTCGCACCTCACCGACGCAACCTCCAACTATGACGGGATCCGTCAGGCATTCCAGATTCTGACAGGTCAGGTGACCTCCCCCGTCACCTTGGCAGAGCCTCCGGCTGGCATGACCCTCAACATCTACACGCCCGACGTGGCGGGCTACCAGAGCCTCCTGACGGTCTCCTTCGTGCCGGCCGATGGTTCTACGCCGACTCCCACGCCTACCCCGACTCCCACTCCGACGCCGACTGCTCAGCCGGTGACGATCTCGAAGGTGGACATTGCTGGTGCTGAGCTGGCTGGTGCGCAGATCGAGATTCGTGATGCTGCTGGTGAGTTGGTGGATTCGTGGACGTCGACCACGACTCCTCACGTGATTGCTGATCTGCCGGATGGTACGTACACCTTCCACGAGGTTGCTGCTCCGACGGGTTACGTGGTGGTGACTGATGTCGAGTTCACCGTGTCCGGTGGTGTGGTGTCTGAGACGAGCCTGGATGCGACTGCTTCGGGTTCGACGCTGACGGTGACCAACCAGGCCGAGCCGACCCCGACGCCGACCCCGACTCCCACCCCGACTCCGACGCCGACTCCTGAGGTGACGCCGACTCCGACGCCGACTCCTGAGGTGACGCCGACTCCGACGCCGACTCCTGAGGTGACGCCGACTCCGACGCCGACTCCTGAGGTGACGCCGACTCCGACGCCGACTCCGACGCCCACTCCCGAGCCGCAGCCGACCATCGGCACCACCGCTGCCGACAAGTCCGACCAGGACAAGATCATCAGCTACAAGGGTGGTGTCATTGCTGACACCGTTGCCTACACGAACCTGGTGCCCGGCACCGAGTACGTGATGTCCGGCAAGGTCATGGACAAGGCCACGGGCGCCGAGACCGGCATCACTGGTTCGGTCACCTTCACGCCCACGACCGCCAATGGCACCGTCGTGGTCGAGTTCACCGTCCCGGCCAGCTTCGCGGGCAAGACCCTCGTGGTCTTCGAGTCGTTGGCCACCTCGGCCAACCCCACCACCCCGGTGGCCACGCACGAGGACATCACTGACGCGGACCAGACCGTCACCGTCGAGAAGGCCCCGACCGTCGCCACCAGCGCGGTCGACAAGGCTGACGGTGACAAGGCCCTGGCTGCCACCGGCGGCACCATCGTCGACACCGTGACCTACACCGGTCTGACCGTCGGCAAGGAGTACACGCTGAACGGCACGCTGATGGACAAGGCTCTGAACATGTCCACCGGCATCACCGCCACCACCACCTTCACCCCGACCGCCGCCAATGGCACGGTCGAGCTGGAGTTCCTGGTTCCCGAGGGCTACGAGGGCAAGACCCTGGTGGTCTTCGAGAAGGTGACCGAGGTCGCTGCTGACGGCACCATCACCGATGTTGCCAAGCACGAGAACATCAACGACGTCAAGCAGACCGTCGTCGTGGGCAATGAGCCGCTGGTCTCCACCAGCGCCGTCGACAAGGCCGACAGTGATCGGGTCCTCCTTGCTGAGGGTGGCACGATCGTCGACACCGTCACCTACATCAACCTCGAGGTCGGCAAGACCTACACCGTGACCGGCACGGTCATGGAGCGCACTGCCGCTGGCGATGCGATCGCCACCGACATCAAGGCCACGGCCACGCTGGTTCCGACCACCGCCAATGGCACGGTCAACCTGGAGTTCACGGTGCCTGCGGGCTACGCCGGAAAGACCCTCGTGGTCTTCGAGGCCGTCTCGCACATCGACGCCTCCACCGGTGCGGTTGTCGAGGATGCCAAGCACGAGGACATCAACGACACCAACCAGACCGTCACCGTCACGCCCAACCCGTCCATCGGCACCACTGCCAAGGACAAGGCCGACGGCGACAAGGTGATCGCCCACACCGGCGGCACTGTCGTTGACACCGTTGCGTACCAGAACCTGGTTCCGGGCACGCAGTACAAGGTCTCGGGAACCCTGGTCGACAAGGCTACGGGTGCGGAGATCGGTGCCACCGCATGGAAGACCTTCACCCCGACTGCTGCCAATGGCACCGTCGACGTGGAGCTCACCTTCGGTGCGGGCTTCGCCGGCACGACGCTGGTCGCCTTCGAGACCCTCGAGGTTGTGAATGCCGACGGCACCACGACTCCGGTGGCCGAGCACAAGGACATCAACGACACCGCCCAGACGGTGACCGTCGAGAATGCCCCGACGCCGACCCCGACTCCCGAGGTGACCCCGACGCCGACCCCGACTCCCGAGGTGACCCCGACGCCGACCCCCACCCCGGGTGTCCCGTCGATCGGTACCTCGGCTGCGGACCAGGCTGATGGTGACAAGGTGCTCGACTCTGCCGGCGGCACCGTCGTCGACACCGTGACCTACACGGGCCTGACCGTGGGCGAAAGCTACACGGTCAAGGGCGAGCTGATGGACAAGGCGACGGGTGCCGGCACCGGCATCACCGCCGAGACCACCTTCACCCCCACCACTGCTGACGGCAGCATCACGGTGACCTTCACGGTTCCCGCGGGCTACGACGGCAAGTCGCTGGTGGCCTTCGAGACCGCCTACGACGCCAGTGGCGCCGTGGTGGCCGAGCACAAGGACATCAACGATGGTGAGCAGACCGTCACCGTGACCAACGAGGTGACCTTCTCGAAGGTCGACCTGGGTGGTTCCGAGCTGCCGGGTGCGGAGATCGAGATCCGTAACACCGACGGCACCGTGGTGGAGAGCTGGACGTCGACCACGACGCCGCACGTGATCGAGAACCTGCCGAACGGCACGTACGTCTTCCATGAGGACACCGCGCCGATTGGCTACACCGCTGTCACCGACATCACCTTCGAGGTGAACGAGGGCAAGGTGACGGTCACCGACACCGCTGGCAACACCGTTGTCGGCACCGATGGCAAGCTGACCGTCACTGACCAGAGCCAGGTGTACCCGGTTGCCATCTCCAAGGTGGACATTGCCGGCGACGAGCTCCCCGGAGCTTCGATCACCGTCTCGAAGGTTGACGGCACGCAGCAGGACAGCTGGATCTCGACCGACACCCCGCACCAGATGACCTTGGTTCCGGGCGACTACATCTTCCACGAGGAGGCTGCGCCGAACGGCTACCTGGCCGTCACGGACATCACCTTCACCGTGGAGCTGGATGGAACGGTCACGGTCAAGGATGCTGCTGGCAACTCGGTTGAGGTGGGCGAGGACGGCAAGACCCTCGTCGTCACCGACCAGCTCGCCCCGACGCCGTCGGAGACCCCGACCCCGACGCCGTCGGAGACCCCGGCCCCGTCGGAGGAGCCCTCGGGTGAGCCCGAGCCGCGCCTGCAGCTCACCAAGAAGGCCCAGCTGCGTGACACCAATGGCAATGGCTATGCCGATGCTGGTGAGGTGATCGCGTACTCGTTCGTGGTGACCAACAATGGTGAGGTTGATCTGCATGACATCACCATCAGTGATCCGATGTTGGGTCTGGAGAACGAGCCGTGTGTGACGGTGCTGGCTCCTGGTGCTGCGGAGACGTGTGCCACCAGTGGTGAGTACACCGTGACGCAGGCGGATGTGGATGCGCAGACGCCGATCGTCAATGTGGCCACCACCAATTCGGGTGAGGGTGATGAGGGTGAGGACCAGGTGGAGATCCCGGTCCTGCCGCTGATGCCGACGGATGAGGAGCCCGAGGAGCCGGCCCAGCCTGCTCCTGCTCCGGGTCCGATTGGTCGTGTGATCGCGCGGACTGGTTCCGAGGTCAGCCCGTTCCTGCTGGCTGCTGGCGCCCTGGGCGTCGTGGCTGGTGCGGGTGCCCTGGTGCTGGGCAAGCGTCGCAAGGACGACGAGTGACACACGGTGATCACAAGGTGATCAGCTGAACGGCTGACATCCCCGGAGGGGGGCGGATCCGCAAGGATTCGCCCCCCTCCTCATGCTCGGAGCGGGGTGGGCGACACCTGCCGCAGACATGACGACGGGCCCGCCGCGGGAAGTTCGTGCTTCCCGGGGCGGGCCCGTGGTGGTGCTGGTTTGGGTGGTCCCGTCGGCGACGGGGTGGTCAGCGGTGCAGTGTCAGCGACGGCCGCGGGAGGCGGAGAAGCTCGCGGCGCTGTGCGTCGAGCTGCCGCCGGTGGCGGCGCCGGTGCGGCTGGACGGGCGGCTGCGACGACGGGACTCACCCTGCCCGGAGGGGCTGGTCTGCGCCTGCGCTGCCGCCTGGACGCCCTGGCCGGAGCCGCGACGGCCACGACCACCCGGCCGCTGTCCTGCGCGACCACGTCCGCGGCCACCGCCAGCGTTGCCACCGCCACCGGTTGTTCGGCCACTCGTTCCCTGGCCACCGGTTCCTTGGCCGCCAGCCGCTCGGCTCTGGGCATTGGCGGCCTGCTGCTCCACCTTCTGCGGGTAGGCGGTCTTCTCCGCATCGGCGGGGGAGAGGAAGGTGCGCTCACCGGGGGCCAACTCGTCGAGCGTGGCACGGTCGCCATTGCTCACGGTGGGGCGGATCTTGGCGGCGCGCATCAGGCCGCGGACCTCGCCGCGCTGGTCCGGCGTCACCATCGTGACGACGGTTCCGGCCTTGCCGGCGCGCGCGGTGCGGCCCGAGCGGTGCAGGTAGGCCTTGTGCTCGGTGGGCGGATCGGCGTGCACCACCAGTTCGACGTCGTCGACGTGGATGCCGCGGGCGGCGATGTCGGTGGCCACCAGCGTGTCGACCCGTCCGGAGTGGAAGGCCTCCATGTTGCGGGTGCGGGCATTCTGCGCGAGGTTGCCGTGCAGGTCGACGGCGGGGATGCCGCGCGCCAGCAACTGCTTGGCGAGCTTCTTCGCGCCGTGCTTGGTGCGGGTGAACAGGATGGTCTTGCCGGGGGCGGCGGCCAGGTCGGCGAGGATGCCGGCCTTGTCGTCCTTGTGGACCTCCAGCACGTGGTGGTCCATCGTGCTGACCGGGCTCTGGGCCGAGTCGGCCTCGTGGATGACGGGGGAGTGCAGGTAACGCTTCACCAGCACGTCGATGCCATTGTCCAGGGTGGCGGAGAAGAGCATCTTCTGCGCGTCGGCGGGGACCTTGTCCAGGATGCGCTTGACCATGGGCAGGAAGCCCATGTCGGCCATGTGGTCGGCCTCGTCGAGGATGCAGATCTCGACGGCGGACAGGTCCACGGCGCCCTGTCCCATCAGGTCCAGCAGGCGGCCGGGGCAGGCGATCAGCACGTCGACGCCCTTGGCGAGGGTGCGGACCTGCGGGTTCTGGCCGACGCCGCCGAAGATGGTGAGGCTCTCCAGCCTGGTGCTCTTCTCCAGCGGGAGGAGGGATTCCTCGATCTGGGTGGCGAGCTCACGGGTGGGGGCGAGGATCAGCGCGCGCGGCTTCTTGGCGACACGTCGGGTGCCGGAGGCCTGCAGTCGGGCGACGCAGGGCAGCAGGAAGGCGAAGGTCTTGCCCGATCCGGTGCGGCCGCGGCCGAGGACGTCGCGTCCGGCGAGGCTGTCCGGCAGCGTGGCCTGCTGGATCGGGGTGGGGCTGGTGATGCCGCGCTCGGCGAGGGCAGCGGACAGGGCCTGGGGCACGCCCAGGGTCATGAAGTCAGACAAGTGGAGATACCAATCACGATCGGTGTCTTGCACGGCGCGCTCAGCTTGGTCCGCCCAGGAGGGGCGGTGCGGCGCGGCCAGCGGAGCGCTTCCGGGGAAGAGTGGGCTCCGATCACCGAGGGTCCGCGGCAAGACTGGGCGGACCAACTCCTCCACTGTAGCGGACCTGGCCACGGATCCGAGCCAGCGGGGAGTCCCGGCGACGTGACTCACCTGAGCACACGACCATTCCTGAAGATCGTTGTGACTCATCGCACAAAGTCTCAATCGCACTGGCTTTTCAGCAAATGATCCGCAAGTATGCCGACATACCTATAGGCAGTGGGACGCCCGTCTGGTGTGCCCTCATTCCTCCCCCAAGGAAGCAAGATGACGTTGCGAACCTCCGGTCGCACCCCCATGTCGCGGCCGTACCACGCCGCCGACAAGAGCCTGCGGCTGATGATCACCATGGCTCTGGTGGCCATGATGGGCATGGTCGGTCAAGGCCTGGTCGCCCCGCAGACCCTCCGGCAGGCGGCCGCCGACACGGCCACCTCCGACGGCGGCAGCTACACCGTCACGTCGACGGTGACGCCGACGACGCTTCCGGCCGGTGGCGGCACGGTCAGCGTGACGTACACCGTCGAGAACGTGACGAATGACAAGTATCTCTGGTATGCGTCCAATTCCAACAGCCTTTGCTCCGCCTCCGTCTCAGGGCTCACCGAATCGACCTACTCCCCGGACCAGTACTTTGTCAGCCCTGGGCAGTCCGCGACGTTCACGTGTTCGGGGCGAGTGACCACCACCCAGGACATCACGGCCAACTTCGACTTCCAGGTGGCCGACTACTACGGGCGCTACATCAATCAGACGGCGAGCCTCTCCGACACGGTCACCGTCACAGAGGGCACGGGCGGTGGAGCGTCCGGTACCTGCGAGAACATCTGGTACTCCAGCTTCATGAGGGCCTACCCGGACACCAACCAGATCGGCGCCCTCACTTCGGCGGGAACGCCTGTGGGGACTCCCTTCGTCCTCCCCAATGACATCGCCTCGTACTACTACTGGGATGAGCCCTCGGCCAGCTATGTCTCTGGCTGGGTGACGGGCTCGTCCGCCTTGGCCATCGACCCCACCACCCCGAACCTGGGCTACTTCTCGGGACGTGTGGGCAACACCTTCACCGACGAGCTGTTCCGGATTGACCTCACCACAGGTGAGATCACTTCGCTCGGTTACGCCGAGGGCATGAACTCCAACCGCTACGCCGTGGATGCCAATGGGACCTTGTGGAGCATCAACGAGGACACCGGCAACCTGTTCGAATTGCCCCAGGTGTCGACGTTGCCGACCTATCCCACCGGGCGTACCACGGCCAACGAACTCACCCAGGTGGTGAACCACGGCGCCCCTTCGGTCACCCTGCCCGATGGCTCCACCATCGACTTCACGCAACTGACCTCCGGAGACATCGCCTTCGACGGCACCGGGACCATGTGGGTCCTGGCATCGGTTGGTTCCGCGGCCGACAACACCTACCTGATGACCATCGGCCCGGCTGCTCTCCAGGGCACCGACCCGACCGCCACCCTGGTGGGCCCGATGGGCACCCCGGACGACGTCAGCGGCGTCGGCACCTACTACAACGGCATCGCCTTCGGATCCGACGGCACTCTCTATGCCTCGTCCGTCGACAATGGGTCGACCACCTCGGGCTTCTACACGATCAACAAGGACAACGGCGAGCCGACGCTGGTGCGGCAGGCGGACACGATGGGTGGCATTGGCGACCTTGCCTCCTGCGCCGTCCCGTCCCCCCATCTCCAGATCGCCAAGACCGCCACACCCGACACGATCGGCGAGGGGGGCACCGTCACCTACACCATCACGATCAAGAACACGGGCCAGCTCTCGGCCACAGGTGTCACCTTCGTTGACCAAGTGCCTGCCGGTTCTACCTATGTGGCCGGATCCACCAAGCTGAATGGCTCTTCGATCGCCGATGCCAACGGCACCACGCCCTACGCCACCGAGCGTGAGGTCCACGGTACACAGACCAACTTCCCGGGGGTGATCCCTGTTGGTGACACCGCCACTGTCACCTTCCAGGTCACCATGCAGCCGGGCCAGACCAAGGTCTGCAACCAAGGTACGGTCGCCGATGTGTCCCTGCCCAAGGGCGTTTTGACGGATGACCCGAATGCTCCCGGCAGCGATGACCCGTCGTGCACCACGCTGGCTGACCCGAAGGTGCAGATCGTCAAGAAGATCAATGGCGATGACGCCAACACCGCACCAGGCGTGCCTGTGAACGCAGGTTCGCCCATGAGTGTGACCTTTGAGGTGACCAACACGGGCAACACTGCCCTGCAGGACGTCACCGTCACCGACGACAAGATTGTCGCAACGAGCATCGACTGCACCCTCGCCGGCGCGGCTGAGACGAGCAAGAACGTGGTGCCGTTGATCCCCGCGGGTCGCTCGGTCACCTGCACCGCGACCTATCCGGCGCCCGCGGTGGGCACCCAGCACACCAATACCTCCACTGTCGAGGGCACCCCGGTCACCGTCGACGACGCGGGCACGGTGACGCCGATTCCGAATGTCCCTGCGGTCACCGACGACGACCCGGCCAATGCCCACACCAACGGTCTCGAGATCAAGAAGCAGATCAAGGACCAGGCTGGCACCTGGCAGGACGCCGACACCCCCGAGGCGGCCGCCTTGGTCGCCGCCGGCGCGCCGATGGACATCCAGTTCATCGTGTCGAACCCGAGCGTCGTGGCCCTGACCAATGTGACCGTGACCGACACGGCCACCGCACCGAGCGTCGCCGCCACCAACATTGTGTGCGCCCCGTCGACCAACAACGTCATCGCCAGCCTGGCTGCCGGCGCCAGCGTCACCTGCACCGCGACCGCCGCTGGTCCGGCCATCGACCAGCTGCACAGCGATGTGGGCATCGCCTCGGCCAGCCCGAGCCCGATCCCGAGCTCGAGCAGCAACCCGACCCCGAGCCAGCCGGCTCCCGTCGTGGCCAGCAACCCGGCCAATGCCACCCCGGCGCCGGCCGCCGGCTGGTCGGTGCAGAAGTCGACCACTGACACCGCGCTGGTGATCGCGGGTTCGGCTCCGCAGGACGTGACCCGCACCCATGACGTCACCATCAGCAACACCGGCACCACCGCCGGCGCGGCTCCCGACGTCATCGACACCCCGAACGTGCCCAATGGCTTCACCATCAAGGGAGTCACCGTCGACGGCAACCCCGTCACCGTGAACGCCGACGGCTCGTTCACCATCGCCGGTGGCCAGACGGTGGATCCGGCCACCCCGCTGGTGCACAAGGTGGTCATCACCTACACGGTGACCCCGGCGGCCATCACCGACACCGACTGGGCGGCGCTTGACGCGTGTACCACCTCCGGTGGCAATGCCACCAGCGACGCCACCAAGGGGCTGTTCAACACCGTCGCCTTCCCGGCGGGCACCACCGACTCGGACGGCGCCGCGAACAACAGTGTCTGCACCAACGTGACTGGCACCCCCGCGGTCCAGATCGTCAAGAAGATCGACGGCAATGATGCGGACGAGACTCCCGGTGTCACCGTCGAGGCCGGCTCGCAGATGCCCATCACCTTCGAGGTGACCAACATCGGTGCGCAGCCGCTCACCAATGTGACCGTGACGGATGACAAGATCCCCGCGACGGACATCACCTGTCCGGCCGGCGGAACCAACAATGTCATCGCAAGCCTGGCTCCCGGTCAGATGGTGATCTGTGAGGCCACCTTCCCGGCCCCCGCGGCGGGTGCGCAGCACACCAACACGGGCACGGTCGTCGGCACCCCACCGGCCACCACCACGGTTCCCAACCCGCCGACGGTCACCGACGAGAACCCGGCCAATGCGAATGTTCCGGGCCTGCCCGGCTTCGAGGTCGAGAAGACCGTCCAGGGCAAGGCCAACGGCACGGCCGGTGACCCCGTCACCATCGCGGCCGACAACACCTGGACCGCCACGTATGAGGTGAAGGTCACCAACACCAGCACCACCACCGGCAACACCGGAGTCATCACGGACGCACCCAGCGTGCCGGTCGGCTTCACCGTCACCGGTGCCACCGTCGACGGCACCACCGTCACCCCGGCGGCCGGCCCCTTCCAGGTCAGCGCGGGCGTCGACCTCGCCGGCGGTGCCTCGCAGACCTTCGTCGTGGTCCTGAACGGAACGGTCGACCCGGCAACTGCCGACTGGACCGCCGCCGGCACCTGCGACCTCGCCGGGGGCGGCGACACCTCCAAGGGCATCTTCAACACCGTGTCCATGGCCGGTGACGTCACCACCACCAACAACGACGCCTGTGTGCCTGTTGTGACCACTCCCGGTGTGACCATCGTGAAGTCCATCAACGGTGAGGATGCGAACGCCGCTCCCGGTGTGGCCGTCGCCGCGGGCTCGACGATGAACATCACCTACCTGGTGACCAACACCGGCCAACAGCCGCTGACCAATGTGGCCGTCACCGACGACAAGGTCGTGGCCGGCTCCTTCACCTGCCCGAAGACCACCCTCGCGGTGCGTGAATCGATGACCTGTGCTGCAACGCTGACCGCCCCGGCCGCCGGCACGCAGCACACCAACACCGCCACGGTGACCGGCACGCCGACCAACCCGGACGGCACCCCGGGAACTCCGGTGGAGGACGAGGACCCGGCCAACGCCTACGTCCCCGCTATCCAGGTGGTCAAGAAGATCAATGGCGACGACGCGGACAGCGCCCCCGGCGTCAACGTGACCACCGGTTCGGACATGGCGATCACCTATGACGTCACCAACACCGGCCTGACCGCGCTGACCAATGTCACCGTCACCGACGCCATCACCGCCGGCGGCGGCACCGTCGGTGCGATCACCTGCCCGAAGACGACCCTGGCCGCGGGCGAGACGATGCAGTGCACCGCGATCATCAAGGCCCCGTCCACTGCGGGCACCCTGCACACCGACGTCGCCACCGTCACCGGCACCCCGCCGGTCAACCCGGACGGCACCCAGCCGCCGAACGTGACCGATGACAACCCGGCCAATGCCACCACCGTGGACACCCCGGTGCCGCACGTGAGCATCGTGAAGTACGTCAACAATGACGACGCCAACACCTCGCCCGGTGTCGTCGTCGCCCCCGGCAGCGACATGGCAATCCGTTTCGTCGTCACCAATGACGGCACCACGGACCTGACCAATGTCACCGTCACCGACGACACGGTCGCCGCCACGGCCATCAGCTGCCCGGCCCCGGCCACCGGCAATGTGATCGGCACCCTGGCCAAGGGTGCGACCGTGGAGTGCACTGCCACCATCAAGGCCCCGGCCGCGAATGTGCAGCACACGAACACCGCGACCGTCGTCGGCACCCCGCCGGACAATCCTGACGGCAGCACCCCGCCGCCTGTCACCGACACCGACCAGGGCAATGCGGTCGTCCCGGCGGTCCAGGTCGTCAAGAAGATCAATGCCGACGACGCCGACACCGCTCCCGGTGTGTCCGTCGCCGCCGGCTCGACGATGGACGTCACCTTCGACGTCACGAACACCGGCCTGACCTCGCTGACCAATGTCCGCGTGACCGACGACAGGATCGCCAGCGACGCGATCGATTGTGACCCCGCCACCGCGGGCGCGCAGAACGTCCTGCCCGCGACCCTGGCGCCCGGCGCCACCGTCCAGTGCACCGCGACGCTGCCGGCCCCGGCCGTCGGCACGCAGCACACGGACACCGCCACGGTGACCGGCACCCCGGCCAACCCGGACGGCTCGGTCTATTACCCGAAGAACCCCGACGGCACCACCAGCACCACCCCGGTGCCGGACGTGACCGACGACAACCCGGCCAATGCCCACGTCCCGGCCGTCACCGTCAAGAAGCTCATCAATGGTGACGACGCCGAGACCGCTCCCGGCGCGGCCGTCGCTCCCGGCTCGACGATGAACATCAGCTTCGTCGTCACGAACCCGGGCGTCGCTGCGCTGACGAATGTCCGCGTGACCGACGACAAGGTCGCCGCCTCGGCGATCAGCTGCCCGGCGCCGGCCACCGGCAATGTCATCGCGACCCTGGCCGCCGGCCAGACGGTGACCTGCACCGCCACCATGACGGCCCCGGCCGCCGGTACGCAGCACACCAATGTGGGCACGGTCACGGGCACCCCGCCGGAGAACCCCGGTGGCACCACGCCGCCGGATGTCACCGACGACAACCCCGCCAATGCCTGGACCCCGGGCATCACCGTCGTGAAGTCCATCAACGGCGACGACGCCAACACCGCGCCGGGTGTGAGCGTCACCGCCGGCCAGCCGATGACCATCACCTACCTGGTGACCAACACCGGCAATGGCCTGCTGACCAATGTCTCCGTGGCCGACAAGGTCACCGCGGGTGGCACCGCCGCCCCGACCGACCTGGCCTGCCCGAAGACTCAGCTGGCTGCTGGTGAGTCGATGACCTGCACCGCCACCATGACGGCCCCGGCCGGCAATGGTGTCCTGCACACCGACGTCGCCACCGTCACCGGCATCCCGTCCAACCCGGACGGCACGCCGTACATCCCCGAGAACCCGGACGGCACCCCCGGCACCACGCCGCTGCCGCCCGTCGAGGATGACGACCCGGCCAATGCCACCACCCCGGAGTTCGCGGTCGCCAAGACCACGGGCACCAGCATGGTGACGCTGCCCAAGGACGCCACCACGGCGCAGGCCACCTACACGGTGACCGTCCGCAACACGGGCACGGTTGACGGCACGTCCGCCGCGGTCATCGACACCCCGGCCGCGCCCGCGGGCTTCACGGTCACGGCCGTGACCGTCGACGGCAACCCGGCGGTCGCCGGGAGCACCGACGGCACCTGGGCGGTCACCCCCGGTGACGCCCTGACCGTCGGAGGCTCGAAGGCCCACGTCGTGGTCGTCGACTACACGGTCGACCAGAGCGCGATGACGCCGGCCACCTGGACCGCGCTGGGCACCTGCGACGACGGCGGCACCACCGCCGTCGGTGACAAGGCCAAGGGCCTGTACAACGCCGTCACGATGGCGGGCGATGCCGACACCGAGGGCACAGGCAACAACGACGCCTGTGTGCCGGTGACCGGTGCCTCCGACTTCAAGGTGGAGAAGAAGACCACCGACGGCCCGGTCAGCCTCGCCGCCGGGGACACCTCGATCACCCGCAACTACACGGTGACGGTGACCAACACCGGCACCAGCGAGGGCACCTCGGCCGCCGTGACCGACCTGCCGACCATCCCGGCCGGTTTCTCGATCAGCAAGATCACGGTGGACGGCCAGGACCTGGCAGCCACGACGGTTCCCTTCCAAGTCACCGCGGGCGACAAGCTCGCCGCCGGTGCCATGAAGGAGCACACGGTCGTCGTCACCTATGCCGTCGACCAGGCGAAGATCACCGACTGGGCGGCGCTGGGTGAGTGCTCGTCCGATGCCCTCGCCCCGAACAAGACCCAGGGGCTGTTCAACGAGGTGACCATGGCCGGCGACAACGACGGCTACGAGAACAACCACGTCTGCACCCCGGTGACCGGACAGCCCGGCATCACCGTCGTGAAGTACATCAACGGCGCGGACGCCAACACGGCACCCGGCGTCGAGGTTGCTCCCGGTTCGACGATGGACATCAGCTACCTGGTGACCAACACCGGCACCACCCAGCTGAACGATGTCAACGTGACCGACCAGGTTCTCTCGCCCTCGGGTGTCACAGTGGAGGGCATCAAGGCTGACGCGGTGAAGTGGAATGTGGCCACCAAGGCCACCGCCTCCTTCACCGGAACGCTCGAGGTCGGCGAGGCCGTGATCTTCCGCGGCACCGCCCCGGCCCCGAAGGCTGGCGAGCAGCACACGAACGAGGCTGTGGCCCACGGCACTCCGAAGACGCCGCCGGCGACTCCGGAGAACCCGAACCCGCAGACCCCGCCGCCGGTCGACTCGCCGAAGGATCCGGGCAATGCCTGGACTCCGAGCCTGACCATCGAGAAGTTCCTCAATGGTGTGGCTGCCCACACCGACGACACGGCCATCGGCGTGAAGCCCGGTGACACCGTCGAGGCGACCTTCGTGGTGACCAACACCTCGAAGGGCACCCTCACCGATGTCACGGTGGCCGACAAGGTGACCACCGGCGGCGCCAGCCTCACGTCGATCGTCTGCGACAACGAGAACGGTGATGTCATCACCAGCCTCGCCGCGGGCGAGGTGCGCACCTGCCGTGCCTCCTTCGTGATGGGCGAGGGCAAGCACGTCGACGAGGCGACGGCCACCGTGCCGCCGACCACTCCGCCGACGACGCCCCCGACGGGTGACAACCCGCCGCCCACCACGCCTCCGGGCGTGCCGCCGGTGGAGAACCCGCCGGAGGTCCCCGAGGTGAAGACCCCGCCGAGCGAGGGGCACGCAAAGCCCGCTGCCATCGACATCGTCAAGTACATCAACGGTGACGATGCCCAGACCGCTCCCGGTGTCGCCGTCGAGGCCGGTTCCCAGATGGAGATCACCTACCTGGTGACCAACACGGGCCAGACCGACCTGACGGACGTGAAGGTCACCGACGACAAGGTCACGGACATCACCTGCCCGAGCACCACGCTGAAGGTGGGCGAGAAGATGACCTGCACCGCGAAGCTCGTCGCACCGAAGGTGGGCGAGCAGCACACCAATGTCGGCACCGTCATCGGTACCCCGCCGACGCCGCCCGGTGGCAAGACCCCACCGCCCGTGACCGACGAGGACAAGGGCAACGCGCATGTCCCCGCCATCCAGATCATCAAGAAGATCAATGGCGATGACGCGAACGAGGCCCCCGGTGTGGAGGTGCGCGCGGGTTCGACGATGAAGATCACCTATGAGGTGACCAACATCGGTGTGGCCCAGCTGACCGACGTCACGGTGAGCGACGACAAGGTGGCCGCAGACAGGATCAGCTGCCTGAAGACGACCTTGGCACCCGGTGAGAGCATGACCTGTACCGCGTCCCTGGTTGCTCCCATGGCGGGCCAGCAGCACACCAATGTCGGCACCGTGGTCGGTACCCCGCCGACCACGCCCGACAATCCCACCCCGACCCCGGTGAAGGATGAGGACCCGGCCAATGCGCACGTGCCGGGCGATGGTCCGGAGCCGAGTGTGACGCCGTCGCCCGAGCCGACGCCTGGTCCGGAGCCGAGTGTGACCCCCCAGCCGGAGGGTCCGGCGGGTCCGCCGCCCACGCAGCCGGCGCCGCGTCCAGGCGTCCGGATCCCGAACACGGGTGCCGTGGTGAGTCCCGCGCTGCTGGGGCTCGGTGTTCTGGCCGCGCTGTCGGGAGCGGGTTTCCTGGTTGCGGGACGTCGTCGCAAGGATGACGAATGATTGACATGGTGACCGGCTGACTCGCCCGGTCATCCCAGGAGGGGGCGGATCCACCGGATCCGCCCCCTCCTTCGTGCCCGAAGGACACGGCAGGTTCCAGACCCGTTCGCGGTGCAAGGTGCAACACGACCGGACGTCAAGAACCCGAGCGGCGTCCCGGGATTCGGTTCAGCGGGTGGGGTCGAGCACCACCTTGATGCAGCCGTCCTTCTTCTGCTGGAAGGTGGCGTAGGCCTCGGCCGCCTCCGACAGGCCCAGACGGTGGGTGGCCAGCGTCTCGGTGCCCATCACGTCGCCGTCGCGCTGCACGAGCTCCAGCAGCTCGTCGGTCCACTGGCGCACATTGCACTGACCCATCCGGATCGTGAGGTTCTTGTCGAACAGCGTCATCAGGTCCATCGGGTCCGCAGCGCCGCCATAGACGCCCGCGACCGAGACGGTGCCGCCGCGGCGCACCGCGTCGAAACTGGCCTGCAGCGCCGCAAGTCGGTCAATGCCGACGGTCTCGGTCACCTTGCGCGCGACGGGCTTGGGCAGCTTCCCGACGCCGGTGATCACCGTCTCCGCGACGGGGGAGCCATGCGCCTCCATGCCGACGGCCTCGATCACCGCGTCGGCGCCCCGGCCGGCGGTGAGGTCGCGGATCGCGTCGCCGACGTGGTCCACCTCGCGCAGGTCAACGGTCTCGAAACCGAAGTCACGGGCCAGTTGCAGCCGCTCGTCGACCAGGTCCACCGTGATCACGCGCTCGGCGCCCTGCTGGCGGGCAGACCTGGCGGCGAACTGGCCCACCGGACCCAGCCCCATCACGGCGACGGTCTGCCCCGGCGCGACGTCGGCATACTTCGCGGCCTGCCAGGCGGTGGGCAGGATGTCCGAGAGGTACAGGTAGCGCTCGTCGACGCCGTGGTGCGGCAGCTTCACCGGACCGTACTGCGCCTGGGGCACCCGCACGTACTCGGCCTGCCCACCCGGCACCTGGCCGTAGAGCCGGGTGTAGCCGAACAGCGCCGCGCCCTTGCCCTGGTCGGTCACCTGGGTGGTCTCGCACTGCGACTGCTTCCCGTGGGTGCACATGAAGCAGTGTCCGCAGGAGATGTTGAAGGGGACGACGACGCGGTCGCCCACCTTCAGGTCCCCGGCCTCGGGGCCCACCTCCTCGACGATGCCCATGAACTCGTGGCCCAGCACATCGCCCGCATCCAGGAAGGGGCCGAGGACGGAATAGAGGTGCAGGTCGGAGCCACAGATGGCCGTCGATGTCACGCGCACGATCGCGTCGGTCGGCTGCTCGATCCGGGGGTCCGGAACCTCACGAACCTCCACCTGCTCGGTGCACTGCCAGGTCAGTGCCTTCATCGTCGCCTCCTCGTGAATGGTTGCCGGTTGGCGAGTCTACGGCGGCCCGACGACGCCGGGCAGACCCACAGGGGTGGGTGCCGCTTCGCCCTCGACGAACAGGGGGTCATTGCCCCCGTGAGGGTGTGGGACGCAAGGTTCCTGCTTGTCACAGTGGGGTTGTACGTCTCGACGCGCAGGCGTCGACCACCAGAGGAGGAAGCACGTGGCCACCCAGAGGGATCCCAAGTACCCCGCCCAGCCCGCCCCCGCCAATGAGGTCCAGCCCGACGACCCGATCGCGCCCGGCGGTGAGCGCCACCAGCAGGCGCAGGGCCGCGACGACGCGCTGACCACCAGCCAGGGTGGCCCCGTCGCCACCAACCAGAACCTCGCCACCGCCGGAACGCGCGGCCCCGCACTCCTGCAGGACCACGTCTTCCGCGACAAGATCTTCCACTTCGACCACGAGCGCATCCCCGAGCGCGTCGTGCACGCCCGCGGCACCGGTGCCCACGGCGTCTTCGAGACCTACGAGAGTCTCGAGGACATCACCTGCGCCGACATCTTCGCCCGCGCGGGGGAGAAGACCGAGGTCTTCGTCCGCTTCTCCACCGTCGCCGGCAACAAGGGCTCCTTCGACCTGGCCCGCGACGTGCGCGGCTTCGCGGTGAAGTTCTACACCCAGGAGGGCAACTGGGACCTGGTGGGCAACAACATGCCCGTCTTCTTCGTGCAGGACGCCTTCAAGTTCCCGGACCTGATCCACGCCGTGAAGGAGGCTCCCGACCGTGGCTTCCCGCAGGCCCAGAGCGCCCATGACCACTTCTGGGACTTCATCTCGCTGCTGCCCGAGAGCACCCACCAGCTGATGTGGGCCATGAGTGACCGCGCCATCCCGCGCTCCTTCCGCTTCATGGAGGGCTTCGGCGTGCACTCCTACAAGCTCGTCAACGCCAAGGGTGAGGCGCGCTTCGTGAAGTTCCACTGGAAGCCCCTGCAGGGTCTGCAGTCGGTCACCTGGCCCGAGGCGCTCAGCATCAACGGCGCGGACCCGGACTTCCACCGTCGCGACCTGTGGGATGCCATCCAGGCCGGTGACTTCCCGGAGTGGGAGCTGGGCGTGCAGGTCTTCGACGACGAGTTCGCCGACTCCTTCGACTTCGACGTGCTGGACTCCACCAAGCTGATCCCCGAGGAACTGGTGCCGGTGCGCCCCGTCGGCAAGATGACGCTCAACCGGACCGTCGCCAACCACTTCGACGAGACCGAGCAGGTGGCGTTCATGACGCAGAACATCGTGCGCGGCATCGACTTCAGCGACGACCCGCTGCTGCAGGGCCGCAACTTCAGCTACCTCGACACCCAGCTGAAGCGTCTGGGCTCGACGAACTTCACCCAGCTGCCGGTCAACGCCCCGCGCTGCCCAATGGCCAACTTCCACCGCGACGGCCACATGCAGGGCCAGGTGCACACCGGCCGTGCCAGCTACGAGCCGAACTCGTGGAGCGGCGACGAGCGGGGCCCCCGGGAGAGCGAGGAGCTGGGGCTGCGCTTCGAGGCCGAACAGGTGAGCGGAGCCAAGCACCAGGCGCGTCCCGAGAGCTTTGCCGACCACTACTCCCAGGCGCGCCAGTTCTGGATCTCGCAGACCGAGGTGGAGCAGCAGCACGTCGTCGACGCGTTCACCTTCGAGCTGAGCAAGTGTGAGGTGCCGCAGATCCGCACCCGGATGCTGGGCAACCTGCGCAATGTGGACGAGTCGTTGGCGCAGCGGGTGGCCGACGGCCTGGGCATGGAGCTGCCGGAGGCCTCGAAGCCGGCGGTGGAGCCGCGCAAGGACCTGCCCGCGTCGGACGCCCTGAGCATCCTGAAGAACGGGCCGAAGGACTTCAAGGGCCGAAAGCTGGGTCTGCTGGTGGGGGAGAAGACCGACGCCAAGGCCCTGAAGGTCCTGGTGGATGAGGTGACCGGCGTCGGCGGCATGGTGGAGGTGATCACGCCGACGGTGGGTGGCGTCACGCTGTCCGACGGCTCGCAGCAGCCCGGGCTGCAGTTCATCAAGGGCACCAAGGCGGCGCTCTACGACGCCGTCGCACTGCTGGTCACTGCCCAGGCGGCGGCGCAACTGGCCGACGTGCCCGAGGCGCGTGACTTCATCACCGAGGCCCACGTGAACTTCAAGATCGTGGGATGGGTGCCCGAGGCGGAAGCGCTGGTCACGGCCGCGGGCGTCGTCCCCGACGAGGGCTGGGTCGCTCTGGCTGATGCGACGAAGGCGGTGCAGGCCTTCGGCAAGCTGCGCTTCTGGGAGCGCGACGTCACTGCCCCCGGCACGTGATGCGCTGACCTCGTTCTGTGTCAGGGCGCCGCTCCCAGCCCATGTCGGGGGCGGCGCCCTGCGTCGCGTGGGTTTGGGCTGGTTCCGGCAGGCTCGCGTGGGTTTGGGCTGGCTGCTGCAGGCGCGCGTGGGTTTGGGTGGTTGGCGTGTGTTGTAGCGCACGCGGGATGTTGGAACCCACGCGACGCTGGGTGGGGGCGTCAGATCCCACGCGGGGTGCTGGAACCCACGCGACGCGAGGCGGGGCGAGGGTGCCAGCTCCCACCCCGCCGCGATGCTCAGGCGAACTGCCAGGAGCGCTTGCTGAGGCCGAACCAGAATCCGTCGATGGCGGTCTTGTTCTGCACTCCGCCCGTGGCATCGGCCGCACCCAGGGCCACGTACAGCGGCGCCCAGTGTTCGGTGCGGGGATGGGCCTGCTTGGCGGCGGGTGCCTTGCGCTCGAAGTCCAGGATCACGTCGACGTCGCCGCGGGCCATCGCCTCGGCGGCCCACTGGTCGAACTCGGCGCTCACGGTGGGCGGGGCCGCGTCGGCGGGGGCCGACGGGTTGAACCAGCGCAGGTTGTGCGTGGTGAAGCCCGAGCCGATGATCATGGTGCCCTGCTCGCGCAGCTCCCCGAGCTTGCGGCCCATCTCGAACAACTGGCGCGGGTCCAGGGTTGGCAGGCTCATCTGCAGGACGGGGGCGTCGGCCTCGGGGAAGAGTTCCACCAGCGGCACGTAGGCACCGTGGTCGAGGCCGCGGTTCTCGTCGTGCTGGATGGGGTTCTCGGGTGTGGCGATCAGTCGGGCGACGTCCATTGCCAGATCGGGCGCCAGGGGCGAGTCGTAGGTCACCTCGTAGTACTTCTGCGGGAAGCCCCAGAAGTCGTGGGTGAGGGGGTTCTTGCGCTCGAAGGCGCTGACGGTGGTGGGGGCCTGCTCCCAGTGGGCCGAGACCATCAGGATGTTCTGGGGCTTGGGGAGGTCCTGGGCCCAGCGGTGCAGCTGGCTGGTCCAGGTGGCGTCGTCGGCCAGCGGCGGCGCTCCATGGCTGAGGAAGAGGACGGGCTGGCGTTCGGTGGTGGTCATGACATCCTCAATACAATTGAAAGTTGGATTATTCCCCACGGTGGACGTCGCCGGGCCCCCGCCCTCGATGGGCGACGTCTCATAGCCCCCGTCTCATTGTCCCGGTCTCATTGTCCCAGGCGTGGCTGCAGCACCTCGTAGCTCCGTCGGATGTGCTGCTCCACGCGATCCGCGGCCAGTCCGCCGTCGCGGGCAATGACCGCATCGACGATGCCGCGGTGCTCGGCCGCCAGCTGGCTGCGCATCGCGGGCCAGTCATCCATGGTGCGTTCGGCGCGCAGGATGGGGCCACGCAGGCTCTCGCGGATGCCCTGGGTCAGGTCCGCCACCAGGGTGTTGTGGCCCATCAGGGCCAGCTGGATGTGGAAGCGGGTGTCCAGGCCGTTGAACTCCTCGATGGCCTCGGTTCCTTCCATCTGCTCCAGGAGTTCCAGGGTCTCCTGCGCTGCCTGCGGGGTGTGCTGTGCGGCGGCGAGCTGGACGCTGCTGCGCTCCAGGGCGATCCGGGCGATCACCACCTCGTCGAGGGGGAACTGGGAGAGCGCCACCTGTAGGCGCAGCAGGCGTCCCAGCGCCTGACTGCGCTCGCTGATCACGTGGGTGCCGGAGTTGGCGCCGCTGCCGACGCGGCTGGCGAGCACTCCCTGGGCCTCGAGGGTTCGGATCGCCTCGCGGATGGCGGGACGGCTCACATGCAGCTGGAGGGCCAGGTCTCGTTCTGCCGGCAGGCGGTCGCCGACGCGCAGGCTGCCATCGAGGATCAGGGACTCGATGTGCTGGAGGACCGTCTCGAAGGCGCGCTTCGGGGCGGGCGGGTTGCCTGCGGGTATGGGGGTCGTGCTCATGGGTTCCAGTCTTCCACTTCATGAGGGGTTCTCGCCGGAGAGCTCTCGCGACATCCGGAATCTTTGCTGGTGGGCTCTTTTCAAGTCCTGCCGACGTGTTCTATGGTTGGACCACACTTTGGTCATACCAAGCAATCGGACGACGGAGTCCCTCATGAACACCTTCACCCCAGAGCTCTATCCCCTCGGATCGGTCCTGCTGTCGGTCCTCGTGGCGCTGCTGCCCCTCGTCGTGATCTTTGTCGGGCTCGGCATCCTCAAGTGGAAGGCGCACGTCGCCGGCCTGGTGGCCGTGGCCGCCGGACTGGCCACCGCGGTGCTCGCCTTCCGCATGCCCGTTGACCTGGCCCTGTTGAGCGCGAGCGAGGGATTCGTCTTCGGCCTCTTCCCCATCGTGTGGATCGTGCTGATGGCCATCTGGTTCTACCAGGTGACCGTCGTGAGCGGACGCTTCGAGGACCTGCGCGCCACCTTCGACCTGATCAGCGACGATCCCCGCATCACGGCCCTGCTGGTTGCCTTCTGCTTCGGCGGCCTGCTGGAGGCACTGGCCGGATTCGGAGCCCCCGTCGCGATCACCGGCGTGATGCTGCTGGCCGTGGGATTCCCAAAGCTCAAGGCCGCCGTCGCGGTGATGGTGGCCAACACCGCGCCCGTCGCCTTCGGCGCCGTCGCCATCCCGATCATCACCGCGGGCAAGGTCTCGGGTATCCCCTATGAGCAGATCGGGGCCATCGTCGGCCGCCAGACCGCCGTCCTCGCCGTCGTGGTGCCCTTCCTGCTGCTGCTGATCGTCGATGGGGTGAAGGGGCTCAAGGAGGCCTGGCCCGCCGCGCTGGTGATCGGCTTCTCCTTTGCCGCCGCCAAGTGGATCACCTCCAACCACATCTCCGTGGAGCTGACTGACGTGATCGCCTCCCTGGTGGGGATCGGGGCCGGCGTGCTGCTGATGCGCTTCTGGCAGCCGAAGGGCACCGACGAGGCTCGCGCGCGATTGGCCGGCGAGCGCTCCGACGAGGGAGAGCTCGACGCCGCAGACGTCGCGGCCACCCACCAGGGTGCTGCCCGGCCCACGGGACCCCTGACCCCCGGTCGGATCGCGATGGCCTTGCTGCCCTACATCCTGGTGGTCATCACCTTCTCGCTGGTGAACCTGGTCAAGCCCCTGCAAAGGGCGCTGAGGAGCACCGACATCGGGATCGACTGGCCCGGACTGCACGGACGGGTCCTGGACAATGCCGGCCATGTGGTTTCCACCACGCACTACACCTTCCAGTGGCTCTCCGGCGCGGGCACCATCCTGGCCTTCGTCACCATCCTCACCGCCATCATCTACAAGGTCTCCTTCGCCGACGCCTGGGGCGAGCTGGCCCAGACGGCGCACAAGCTGCGCCACACCGTGCTGACCATCGGCTCGGTGGTGGCCCTGGCCTATGTGATGAACCTGTCCGGGCAGACCACCACCATCGGCACCTGGATCGCCGGCGCCGGGGCGGCCTTCGCCTTCCTCAGCCCGGTGCTGGGCTGGATCGGCGTGGCGGTGACGGGTTCCGACACCTCGGCCAATGCGCTCTTCTGCGGCCTGCAGGCCACCGTCGGGCGGGAGACCGGGCTGGATCCGGCGCTGCTCGCCTCCGCCAACACCGCTGGCGGTGTGGCGGGCAAGCTGGTCAGCCCGCAGAACATCGCCATCGTCGCCACCGCCGTCGGCCTGGTGGGCAAGGAATCCCTCATCCTGCGCAAGACCATCGGGTGGTCCTTGGTCCTGCTGGCGCTGATCAGCATCATGGTCGGCCTGCAGTCCACGCCCATCCTGTCCTGGATGCTTCCATGAATCCCCGGACCGGGCCGTCCACCCATTATCCCGCCGCACCGTCCCACCGATCCAACCGATCGATCCAACCGACCGAGGAGGTCTCGATGAGCACCACCCTTCCGGGGCAGGGGAAGACCGTCGCCCTGTTCGCCACCTGCATCAATGACGCGATGTTCCCCAACACGCCCAAGGCCGTGGTCGACGTGCTGGAGCGCCTCGGCTGCACCGTCGAGTTCCCCGAGGGGCAGACCTGCTGCGGCCAGGCCTTCACCAACTCCGGCTACTTCGACGAGACCATCCCGCTGGTCCGCAACTACGCCAAGGTCTTCGCCGACTACGACTACATCCTGGGCCCGTCGGGCTCCTGCGTCGGCGCCGTGCGGGAGCAGCACGAGATGCTGGCCGAACGCACCGGCGACGCCGGGCTGGTGGCCGAGGTGAAGCGAGTGGCGGGCAACACCTACGACTTCACCGAACTGCTGGTGGACGTGCTCGGGGTCACCGACGTCGGCGCCTACTTCCCGCACCGCGTCACCTACCACCCCACCTGCCACTCGATGCGCGTCGCCAAGGTGGGGGACCGCCCCTACCAGCTGCTGCAGGCGGTGCGGGGGATCGAGCTGGTGGAGCTGCCCGACGCGAACCGCTGCTGCGGCTTCGGCGGCACCTTCAGCCTGAAGAATCCCGACGTCAGCGTCGCGATGGCCTCCGACAAGGCACGACATGTCGCCTCGACGGGAGCCGAGTACCTGGTGGCGGGCGACAACGCCTGCCTGCTGAACATCTCCGGCGTGCTGAACCGCCAGCAGTCGGGGATCAAGCCGATCCACCTGGCCGAGATCCTGGCCAGTACCGACGAGAGCCTGACGGGAGTCGCGCGATGAGCACCGAGGACGGGCGGAGCCCGATGAGCACCGAGGACGGGCGGAGCCCGATGAACATGGAGGACGGGCGGAGCCCGATGACCACCGAGAACGACCAGATCCGCAATGCCGACAACGACGCCATGGAGTTCACCCAGCCAGCCGCGGCGCCGCTCAGCGATGTCGCGCCCACGCCCGGCAGCGGGGCCGGGGGAGCGCTGAAGCTGGTCACCGCCAACAACCACGGCGTCGCCCGGCTCACCCCGGCCCCGCCCCAGGGTGAACTCGTCGACTCGCCCCTCTTTCCCGACGCCGCTCGTCGCGAGCTCGAGAAGCCCGTGCAGCGCAAGAACCTGCACCACGCCATGACCACCATCCGCACCAAGCGGGATCGCGTCGTCGCCGAGCTCGACAACTGGGAGGAGATGCGGGCGGCCGGCGAGGCCATCAAGAACCGCACCCTGCGCCACCTCGACACCTATCTGGAGCAGCTGGAGGCCAGCCTCACCGCCGCCGGGACCACCGTCCACTGGGCCCGGGATGCCGAGGAGGCCAACCGGATCATCGTCGGGCTGGTGAAGGAGAAGCTCGCCGACGAGCCGTACCAGGAGGTCGTGAAGGTCAAGAGCATGGCCACCCAGGAGATCGACATGAACGAGGCCCTCGAGGCCCATGGTGTCGCCGCCTGGGAGACCGACCTGGCCGAGCTGATCGTGCAGATGGGCCACGACCGCCCGTCGCACATCCTGGTGCCCGCCATCCACCGCAATCGGGCCGAGGTGCGCGAGATCTTCACCGAAGAGATGGGCAACTATGGCAAGGCAGCACCTGAAGGGCTCGACTCCGAGCCGAAGAACCTCGCCGCCGCCAGCCGTGCCCACCTGCGAGAGAAGTTCATGCGCGCCAAGGTGGCCATCAGCGGCGCCAACTTCGCCGTCGCCGAGACCGGCACGCTGGCGGTGGTGGAGTCGGAGGGCAATGGCCGGATGTGCCTGACGCTGGCCGACACCCTGATCAGCGTCGTGGGCATCGAGAAGATCGTGCCGACGGTCGCCGACCTGGAGGTCTTCCTGCAGCTGCTGCCTCGCAGCTCCACCGCCGAGCGGATGAACCCGTACACCAGCCTGTGGACCGGACCGACCCCCGGTGACGGGCCGCAGGAGATGCACGTTGTGCTCGTCGACAATGGCCGCACCAATGTGCTGGCCGACACCGTGGGTCGAGACGCACTGCGCTGCATCCGCTGTTCGGCCTGCATCAATGTCTGCCCGGTCTACGAGAAGGTCGGTGGCCACGCCTACGGTTCGGTCTACCCGGGCCCGATCGGCGCGGTGCTCACGCCGCAGCTGCGGCAGATGAAGAACCCAGTGGACCGCTCGCTGCCCTTCGCCTCCACACTGTGTGGCGCCTGCAATGACGTCTGTCCGGTGAAGATCCCGTTGATGCAGCTGCTGGTGCACGAGCGCAACAAGGCCGTGGAGGCCAAGGCGGCCGACCCGAAGATCAGCACCAAGGGCCTCAACGTCCACGCCGAGCCGGCGATCATGAAGTCGGCCACCTGGATGTTCTCCGACAGCCGTCGGTGGAGCGCCGCGCTGGGGGCCGAGAACACCCTGGGCGGCAAGGTGCTGGGCAAGGCCTTCGACCACTTCGGGCCGCTGCCCTGGCCGTTGAGCAAGTGGACCAATGCGCGCGACGTGCCGATGGTGCCGGAGCAGAGCTTCCGGGCCTGGTGGAAGGAACGCGAACGAGAACAGAAGGCCAACGACCGCAACCAGGCCAAGGGGGAGCAGAAGTGAACGCGCGCGAGGAGATCCTGGGCCGGGTGCGCACCGCGCTGGCCGACGTGCAGGCCACCAACCCGGTGGAGGACGTGCCGGTGGCCTGGGCCTACGAGCAACCCACCGCCATGCCCGACGTGGTGGAGCGCTTCGTGGAGCGGGTGGAGGACTACAAGGCGACGGTGGTGCGCGTGGGGGGCTCCGACGAGGAGATCGCCGCGGCCGTCGTCGCGGGGCTCCAGAGCCTCGGCGCGGCGGATGCCGTGGTGCCGGCCGGGCTTCCCCAGGCCTGGTGTGAGGCGGTGGCGGCAGCCGGCGTCGAGGTGGTTCGGGACGACCCGCCGCTGGGCAATGACCGACTCAACGCCATTGGTGCCGTCGTGACGGCCGCCGTGGTGGGCGCAGCCGAGAGCGGCACCATCATGCTGGACCACGGGCCAGACCAGGGACGTCGCGCCCTGAGCCTGGTGCCGGATGCGCACATCTGCGTGGTGCGCGTGGGGCAGGTGGTCTCCGACATTCCCCAGGCCGTGGGGCGCCTGCAGGAATCCATCCGACAGGGGCAGCCGATCACCTGGATCAGTGGCCCCTCGGCCACCAGCGACATCGAGTTGAGCCGCGTGGAGGGAGTGCACGGGCCGCGCACGCTCCACGTGGTACTGGCGGGCTGACAAGCTGCGATGGTGGGTGGGGCGGTCGGCTCGACGGTGGCCCCACCCACCTTTGCTGGACGGATGCTGAAGTGGCTGATGCTCGGCTGAGCCAATGGGGCATCCGCCCAGGATTCCATGTCGGTCGAAATAGATTGGTGTCCGAACGGGCGTGACGTCGAGCGCCTGACGACGGGGGGCACCACCATGGCACACACACGATTTCGCATGTCCACGGCCGCGATCAGCGCGAGCCTGGCCGCATCGCTGACCTGTCTGGGAACCATCGCCTGGGCTGCGCCCGTGGCCTCGGACGGCAGCGGAACCACCACAACCGCCACCACCAGCGGCGGCACGTCGGTGAGCACCAGCTACACCTCCACGACGACCACGGTGAAGCCGGCCACCAAGGTGGTCACCATCAAGAAGGCACCCACGGCCCTGGCGCCGGTTGCCTCCGGCACGTCCACCACCACCCGGACCACCACGAAGTCCGTCACGACGACCCCGCGCACCTACACCAACAGCACGACGACGGTGAAGGCGCCGACGACGGTGAAGGCGCCCACCACGACGACAGTGAAGGCCCCGACGACCACCCGCTACACGGCCCCGAAGACCACGACGAGGACCACGCGCACGGTGACGGCTCCCACCGTGAAGATGCCGACGGTCAAGAACACGGTGGCCACGCCGGCCAGGCCGGCCGTGCGCCCCGCGATCGTCAACAGGCCCGCTCGTCCCGCGCAGAGCAAGGTGCAGTCGGGTCAGGCCGCGCGCGCCAAGCAGGCAGCCGTCGGCAAGCAGGGAATCCTGCCGCCCACCGCTGCCGAGCAGGCGCGCCTGGCCCGTGAGGCCGCCGCCCGCCGTCAGGCGATGGCCAAGCAGCCCAAGCTGGTCAGCGTGCTGGGCACGCAGGGTGGCGGCTTCAAGCCGCTCGTGATCCCCGCGGCCGCGGCCCAGTCCGCCCTGGCTTCGCTGGTGCCCGGCGCCGTGGAGAACCCGGCGCTGCAGATCATCGTGAAGGTCCCTTTCGTCCAGGCGCCGATGAGCGCGCTGCGTGAACTGCAAGAGGTGCCGGCCGAGGTGGTCGGTCGCACGCCCTCCACCCCGGCCTTCAGTCGCACGGCCAACCAGTTGGAGGAGGAGCTCCTGATGGCCGGCTCCGGTCCTGCGGTGGGCGTCAGCACCCTGCTGCTGGGTATCGGTGGCGTTGCCGCTGGTCTGATGGTGCGCGACCGCCGACGGGTGGCCCCGGTCATCCCGCCGCGTCGCGCGGCTGGCTGATCGAGGTCTGGCCGTCGGGTCCGGTGGCCCGAACGCAGGACGTGGCCGTCGTGCACGACGCTGGGGCCGGCTCCCTCTGGGGGCTGGCCCCGCTGCTTTTCCCTGTCCATTGACATGCGGGGGCCAGGCGGGGGTGTGCGGGTCCCTGTGTAGGGCTCGGCGGGGCCCTGGGCCGTGTCACGTGATTGCGTGACATCAGGCGGGGGAAAACTGTTCTGAGTCTGAGGAGGGACCCTTTCGTTCACCGTTAACTTTCCTTCACAGGGCGCCAGGGGGCAAAGTCAATGGTGACGAAAGGCCCTCGGGGGAGTGGCTGATTCGTCAGGGATTCGGGGGAATCCCGTAACTCGTCACATTCCTCGGGGGAGGGAAGTGGCGGGGAATTGATGTCACCGATTTCGGGGGAAATTGGTGCATCGGTTGCCAAGGATTTCGGGGGAAGTCCCACGGCAGCACAATGAATGACCTGGCCATGATCGGGGGATCTGGCCGGGTTGGAATACAGGCGCGGGCTCGGAGATCCTTCTCGGGATTTTCCGAGCCCGCGGTGCATTTCCGGGTGGATGTGGACCGATCGTTTCCCATCCGGTGGGGCTCAGTCCCTTCGCGGTCAGCGTGACCCGCGCCGCTGTCGCCCCCGCCGCTGTCATGCGCGCCGCTGTCATCCACGCCGCTGTCACCTCCGTGGCGGGGGTGTCCGTGCGCGGATCATGTCGCCTTGCTCGCCGTTGTCTCGGCCCGGTCCCGGTTGCGACGATCGGGGTGCGCCCGTGGGGCGGGGCTCGCGGCCGTGGTGGTCATCGGCTCTCTCACGGTGTGCGTTTGCCTCGTCGATGCGCTGGCATTTCCTGCGCAGGTGTGATTTCCAGGCTGTCTGGCCAATTCCCCCATTTCAATTTGTTCAAGTTCTGGACGGTTGTCCCTGAAGGCAGTCTGAGTGAAAGCCGGGAATGGGGCGTTGGATATGAATGACATCATATTGTTCTTCATGTAGAGCGCCGGGGGGTGCTCACTGAGATTCCTTGGGGGAATTGACATGAAGAAGTTCACGGGGAAGACGACCGCCATCGCCCTTGCGGCCGGTCTGTCCATCTCTTTCGCTGCGGTGAGTGCCACTCCCGCCTTCGCCGACTACGGCGACACATACTACGGCTGGGCCAACGGCTTCGAGGGGCAGGATGCCTACGGCAACTTCGTCGACAACGCCTCGCTGTACGTGAGCATGACGCCGCCGAGCGTCAACGATCCGGCCAACGGCGAGGTCGTCTACTGCTTCAACTTCGATCGCGACCAGCCACTGCGCACCAGCGATGGTGGCAGCGCCTTCATCAAGGAGATCGGAACGGCCACCAGCTTCGCCGCCGCGGCCGAAGGCGAGATCCTGGGCGCCGAAGCGCTGCGCGCAGCTGTCCTTCGCACCATCTACAACGGCTACGGCTACGACGCCGCCGGAATCCAGACCCAGTTCGGCCTGACTGACGCGCAGATGCGCAATGTGACCCAGGAAGCCATCTGGTACTTCACCGACGGTACTGACATCGCGCCGCAGTACGCCGACTACAACGAGGTCCAGGCCTACCGTGCCCTCATCGGCATGGACAGCTCCGTGACCCTGCGCACCGCGCCGCCGAACATGACGCTGGACCTGTACACCCCCACCAGCCAGAACCCCTACGTGCAGAACCTCCTGGCCGCCAGCTTCGTGCCGGCCGCACCGGAGGAGACTGCCGAGATCGGCACCACCGCCTCCGACAAGTCGGACCAGGACAAGATCATCTCCGCCGACGGTGGTGTCATCACCGACGTCGTCGACTACAAGGGTCTGGTCCCGGGTCACGAGTACACCCTGATCGGCAAGGTCATGGAGAAGGGTGCCAATGGCGAGGCCATCGAGACCGGCATCACCAACACCATCACCTTCACGCCCACCAGCTCCGCGGGTGAGGTCAGCATCGACTTCCAGATCCCGGCCGAGTTCGCTGGCAAGACCCTGGTCATCTTCGAAGACCTCAACATGGACGACCTGGGCGGTGGCTTCCACGACGTCGCCGAGCACACCGACATCAACGACGCCGCCCAGACCGTCACGGTCCAGCAGCGCGAGGTCGTCGTGCCCGAGATCGGCACCATCGCTGCCGACAAGTCGGACCAGGACAAGGTGATCGCTCCTGAGGGCGGCGTCGTCACCGACCTGGTGGACTACAAGGGTCTGCAGCCCAGCACCGAGTACACCCTGACCGGCAAGGTCATGGAGAAGCTGGCCGATGGCACCGCCGTCGAGACCGGCATCACCAACAGCACCACCTTCACGCCCACCGCGGCCGACGGTCAGGTCACCCTGGACTTCACCATCCCCGCTGAGTTCGCCGGCAAGACGCTCGTCGTCTTCGAGAAGGTCACGCTGCCCGGTCCGGACGCCACCATCAACACCTCCGACGACGAGACCGTCGCCACCCACGAGGACATCAACTCCCTCCCGCAGACCGTGACCGTCGAGGAGAGCGTCCCCGTCGAGATCGGCACCACCGCGACCGATGCCGCCGACCAGGACCAGGTGATCGCCGCCACCGGTGGCACCATCAGCGACCTGGTGGTCTACAAGGGGCTCAAGCCGGGCGTCGAGTACACCCTGACCGGCAAGGTCATGGAGCGCGATGCCAACGGCAATGCCATCGACACTGGCATCACCAACACCCGCACGTTCACGCCCACTGCCGCTGACGGCGCCGTGACCCTGGACTTCCAGGTTCCGGCCGAGTTCGCCGGCAAGACCCTGGTGGTCTTCGAGTACGTGACCGCCGGCACCGAGAGCAGCGGCATCGTGCCCGTCATCTCGCACGAGGACATCAACTCCGTCCCGCAGACCGTCACCGTCGAGGAGACCCCGGTGCCGTCGGAGACCCCGACGCCCACTCCGACTCCGACCGAGGAGCCCACGCCGCCGGCCCCGACGCCTGAGGTCACGCCGGAGCCGACTCCTGAGGTGACGCCTGAGCCGACTCCTGAGGTGACGCCCGAGCCGACTCCTGAGGTGACGCCCGAGCCGACCCCTGAGGTGACGCCCGAGCCGACTCCGGAGCCCGTCCCGGCCGAGATCGGCACCTTTGCCAGCGACGCTGCCGATTCCGACCAGACGCTGACCGCCGCTGGCGGCACCATCACCGACCTGGTGGTCTACAAGGGCCTGCAGCCCGGTGTCGAGTACACCCTGACCGGCAAGCTGATGGAGCGCGACGCCAACGGCAATGCCATCGACACCGGCATCACCAACACCACCACCTTCACGCCCACCGCGGCCGACGGTGAGGTGGAGCTCGACTTCCAGGTTCCCGCCGAGTTCGCCGGCAAGACCCTGGTGGCCTTCGAGTACGTGACCGCCGGCAGCGCCAGCGCCGGTATCGTGCCCGTCATCTCGCACGAGGACATCAACTCGACCCCGCAGACCGTGGTCGTCGAGGAGGCCCCGACCCCCGAGCCGACGCCGGAGGTGACGCCGGAGCCGACTCCTGAGGTGACGCCTGAGCCGACTCCTGAGGTCACGCCCGAGCCCACTCCCGTCGTGACGCCCGAGCCGACTCCTGAGGTCACGCCCGAGCCCACGCCCGAGCCGACGCCCGAGCCGACGCCCGAGCCCACGCCCGTCGTGACGCCCGAGCCGACCCCGGAGGCCACGCCCAGCCTGGGCACCACCGCGGCCGACAAGTCGGACAAGGACAAGGTCATCGACGCCGACGGCGGTGTGATCTCCGACCTGGTGGACTACTCCGGTCTCAAGCCCGGAACGAAGTACACGCTCAATGGCAAGGTCATGGAGAAGCTGGCGGACGGCAGCTCGAAGGAGACCGGCATCACCGCTTGGACCACCTTCATTGCCGAGAAGGCCGACGGCCAGATCTCGCTCGACTTCACCGTGCCCGGCAGCTTCGCCGGCAAGACCTTGGTGGTCTTCGAGCAGGTGACCCTGCCCGGTGAGGACGGCGCGATCCACACGGATGACGACGAGACCGTCGCCACCCATGAGGACATCAATGACGCGGGTCAGACCGTGACCGTCGAGGAGGCCCCGACGCCGGAGCCGACGCCGGAGCCGACGCCCGTCGTGACGCCGGAGCCGACTCCTGAGGTGACGCCTGAGCCGACCCCGGAGGCCACGCCCGAGCCCACGCCCGTCGTGACGCCGGAGCCCACTCCCGAGGTGACGCCTGAGCCGACCCCGGAGGCCACGCCCAAGCCCACGCCCGTCGTGACGCCGGAGCCCACTCCCGAGGTGACGCCTGAGCCGACCCCGGAGGCCACGCCCAGCCTGGGCACCACGGCCGCCGACAAGTCGGACAAGGACAAGGTCATCGACGACAACGGCGGTGTCATCACCGACCTGGTGGACTACACCGGTCTCAAGCCCGGAACGAAGTACACGCTGACCGGCAAGGTCATGGAGAAGCTGGCCGACGGCACCGCCAAGGAGACCGGCATCACCAACAGCACCACCTTCGTCCCGGAGGCCGCGGATGGCCAGGTCAGCCTGGACTTCACCATCCCGTCCACCTATGCCGGCAAGACCCTGGTGGTCTTCGAGAAGGTCGTGCTGGAGGGCCCCGACGGCCTGATCGGCACCGAGGATGACCAGACCGTCGCCACCCACGAGGACATCAACTCCGAGCCGCAGACCGTCACGGTCGAGGACGCGGAGGAGACCCCGGCCCCGTCGCAGGAGCCCACGGTTCCCGCCGAACGCACCCCGGTGGACGAGACGCCTGTCGACATGCCGCTTCCGCAGACCGACGACGAGCAGGAGCCGACCACCGTGCCGGTGCCCGAGTTCGACGACCAGGAGCAGGTGACCGACCTGCCGATGCCGCAGACCGAGGACGAGCAGCAGCCCAGCAGCCCGATCCAGAAGATGCTGCCCAACACCGGCAATGAGATGACCGCGGGCGGCCTGCTGGCCGGACTTGGTCTGGTGGTCACCGGCGCGATCGCCATGATCCGCGGGCGCAAGCAGCAGTGACCTGTGGAGCCCAGGCTCCACAACCCCAAGGAATGACGGGCCGGGCCCGGTGGGAGAACTCTCCCGCCGGGCCCGGCCCCTTGGCGTCGGCACCAGCACCGGCACCAGCGCACCGCCCCCCGGCCCGCGAGCTCGACACGCGCTGGGAGTTCCGCTTGTGAAGAAAAATCTCGGGATGTGGACCCCCGCGAAAGGCCATGTAGAAGGCAGATCGGACACCCTCGCCCCCGTGCGTGGACGAGGAGTGATGGATTTCGGCACTCGGAGGAAGTGCCCTGCATGGGGTAGCGTCGAATGGTTCGTCAATCCCAGGAGGCACATCACATGGCCGAGCAAGAGCGACCAGAAGACAAGAATCCGCCGGGCCGGCCCCGGCGTGAGCGCAAGCATTCAGGGTCCGCTGCCCGCCCAGTCAGCAACAAGACCCGCACCGGAAGCCCGCTCTCCGCGAGCGGCCCCCGAGACCTGCTGGATGCCCACGGTGGCATCGCCCGGATGACCGGCCAGGGCAGGGTCCTCGAGGCATCCCACCCCGCACTCGAGCCGTCGGCGGAAGCGCTCAAGAATGAGCGCCCCGGCAGCCTCGACAAGGTGGTCTTCGGCACCACGGCACTGCTGTCGATCGCCTTCGTCATCTGGGGCGCACTCGCCCCCACCCAGCTGAACACCGCGTCCGGCAAGGGCCTCGAATGGGTCGTCGGCAACACCGGATGGCTCTTCGCCCTGGCCGCCACAGGTTTCGTCTTCTTCGTCCTGTGGTTGGCCGCCAGCCCGTACGGCCGCATCCCACTGGGCCGTGACGGTGAGGAACCCGAGTTCACCACCGCGTCGTGGATCGCCATGATGTTCAGCGCCGGCATGGGCATTGGCCTCATGTTCTACGGCGCCGCCGAGCCGCTGGCCCACTTCGTCACCCCGCCGCCCGGCACCACCGACGCGGACGTGAAGAAGGCCATGGCCACCACCCTCTTCCACTGGGGCCTGCACCCGTGGGCCATCTACGCGATCGTCGGCGTCGCCATCGCCTATGGCGTCTTCCGCAAGGGTCGCCCGCTCACCATCAGCGCGGTCTTCGAGCCCCTGCTGGGCAAGCGCCAGACCTACGGCCCCGGCGGCAAGGTCATCGACATCTTCGCCATCTTCGCCACGCTGTTCGGCTCGGCCACCTCGCTGGGCCTGGGCGCGCTGCAGATCGCCGAGGGCGCCAGGATCGTCGGCTGGCTCGACGAGGCGGGCAACCGTTTCCTGGTGGTGCTGATCACGGTGCTGACCATCTGCTTCATCCTGTCGGCCGTCTCCGGTGTCGGCCGGGGCATCCAGTACCTGTCGAACATCAACATGGTGCTGGCCCTGGTGCTGGCCCTGTTCGTCTTCGTGCTCGGCCCGACCGTGTTCATCCTGAACCTGATCCCGTCCACGCTGGGCACCTACCTGCAGGACCTGATGATGATGAGCGCCCGCACCGGTGTTGCCGGTCAGGAGACCTCGTCCTGGCTGGCCGGCTGGACCATCTTCTACTGGGCCTGGTGGGTCAGCTGGACTCCCTTCGTCGGCATGTTCATCGCCCGAATCTCGCGCGGCCGCACCATCCGCCAGTTCGTCTCCGGCGTGCTGCTGGTGCCCAGCGCGGTGAGCCTGGTCTGGTTCTCCATCTTCGGTGGTGCCGCGATCAAGGCCGAGCAGCTGGGTGCCAAGCTCAGCGAGGCCGGTGGCGAGGAGGCAACCCTGTTCGCCCTGCTCGACACCATGCCGCTGGCCACCATCACCTCGGTGCTGGTGATGATCCTGGTGGGCATCTTCTTCGTCTCCGGTGCCGATGCCGCCTCGATCGTGATGGGCACCCTGAGCGAGAACGGCACCATCGAGCCCCGCCGCCCCACCGTGATCTTCTGGGGCGTCGCCACCGGTGCCGTTGCAGCGATCATGCTGGTCACCGGCGGTGAGGACGCCCTGGGCGGACTGCAGCAGATCATCATCGTCGCCGGCCTGCCCTTCATGCTGATCATGATCGGCATGGCCATCGCGCTGGTGAAGGACCTGGCCAATGACCCGATGATCGTGCGTGGTCGGTACGCCAAGGCCGCGGTGGAGCAGGCGATCGTCGAGGGCGTCACCGCCCACGGCGACAACTTCCACCTCGTCGTCGACCCCACCGCACCCGGTGAGGGCGCGGGTTCGCTGGTGGACACCTCCACCATCGAGAAGATCACCGACGAGACGGCAGACCCGCGCGTCTGACCTCGTCGCTGCCTCGTGCCCGACAGCACGGGACGGGGACATCCCACGACGGGCCGTCCACCTCAGACGAGGTGGGCGGCCCGTCGTCCTGTCTGGGGAGGGGGTCTGGAGGGTTTGGCAGGGGGTGGCGTCGGCCCGGGCCACCTGCGAGGATCGACGTGTTGCCCGCGACGACGACGCCCCGGGCGGACCGCACCTGTGGGCCAGTGACAAGTAGGCCCGTGACAAGTGGGCCCGTGACAAGTGGGCCAGTGAGGAATTGGCCAGTGATGGAGGAGCCGCCATGACCGAGCACGCACCACGACCGCTTCCCCTGGGGCTGCCGCTGTTGGCGGCGCCGATGGCCGGCGGCCCCACCTCGCCGGAGCTGGTGGCTGCGGTCTGTGCGGCGGGCGGCAGCGGATTCCTGCCCGGCGGCTACCTCACCGCGGCCCAGCTGGAACAGAATCTGACCAGGCTGTCGGATCTCCTCACCGAGCGGGGGGTGGCGAACACCCCCTTTGGCGTGAACCTCTTCGTTCCCGCTCCCAGCGACCGTCAGCGCGACGCCGAGCGGGTGCTCGACTACGCCGACCGTCTGGGGCAGGAGGCCGGGCAGCCGCGCTGGAATGACGACGACCACTACGCCGAGAAGTTGCACCTGTTGGTGGAGGTGCATCCCGTCAAGATGGTCAGCTTCACCTTCGGCTGCCCCCGCGTCGACGACGTCAAGCGGCTGCACCAGGTGGGAAGCCGAGTGTTGGTGACCGTCACCGACCTCGACGAGGCGCGCGCGGCGCAGGACGTCGGGGCTGATGCGCTGGTGGTGCAGGGATTCGACGCCGGTGGACATCGCGGCACCCACACCGTCGACAAGGAGCCCAACCATCGCGACGCCTTGGCGTTGCTGCCAGAACTGGCGCCGCTGGGGCTGCCGATGGTGGCCGCCGGTGGAGTGGCCACCCGCGGTGACGTGCAGCGACTGCTGGCCGCCGGCGCGGTGGCCGTGCAGGCCGGGACGGCCTTCCTGCGCTGCCCCGAGGCCGGAACGAGTGCGGCCCACCGGGACTTGCTGGCGACGGCCCACGGGACGCGGGTGACCCGGGCCTTCAGCGGGCGGCCGGCACGAGGATTGGTGAATGGCTTCATGGAGCGCCACGAGTCCTTCGCTCCACCGGTGTACCCGCAGGTGGACCAGGTCACCAAGCCGCTGCGGGCTGCTGCTGCGGCCCGGGGTGACTCGTCGCAGATCTCCGGCTGGGCCGGAGCGGGCTGGTCGGCGGCTCAGGATCTGCCGGCCGCGGAGGTCTTCGCGTCGCTGCTGCCCTGAGCGAGCGGCCTGAGGGCTGGCTGGTGGGGCTGGTTGGCGCGTGGGTTCAGGGTGCCCTGGTGGCCCTCGCGTGGGTTTGGTGTTCTCGCGTGTGTTGTACCCGTCGCGGGGTGACCAATCCCACGCGGGGTGGGAGATGGGGGCTCAATCCCACGCGGGGTGACCTATCCCACGCGGGGTGAAGGGGGCACAGCTTGGGGCGGGTACCGCAGCAGGGGTGGCTGGTGTTCCAGAGGTGGGCTCGCGTGGGTTTGGGGTGTCCTGATGGCCCTCGCGTGGGTTTGGTGTTCTCGCGTGTGCTGTACCCGTCGCGGGGTGACCAATCCCACGCGACGTCGAGGACGCGACGGGCGGCAGGGGGAAGGTGAGCTGCCAGAGAGCGCGGGTGCGAAATCAGGGGAGGAAGGGGCTCACGACGGTCGGCCGGAGCGGAGCTCGTGCAGCTGAACCAGTCGCAACAGCACACCCATGCCCGCCACGGCGACGCCGCACACCCCGGCGGCCGCGCCCAGGTAGGCGACGATCAGGTGGGTGTGCTGGGCCACTGTCGACTCCAGCTGGTACGGGTCGCTGAAATCCGCCGTCGTGGAGCGGGACAGCCATCCACAGGCCGCAGCCACCCCCAGGGCCACCGCGCCGGCCGCCACCATCAAACCCGGCACCAGACGCGACGGCACCGGACGCTCGGGCGGAAGGGGCTGGCGTCGGGCCATCACTGCTTGACGCAGGGCCGCCAGGAAGATCGCTCCGAAAGCCAGGGTGAAGCAGACCAGATAGGCGCCCACCACGTCGGACGGGCGGTGCCAGCGGGCGGCCAGCGTCCCATAGCCGAAGACCACCATCACCCCCGAGCCCACAACGGCGATGACCGAGCTCAGCCCGCGGGGGGCGACGAGCAGTGCCGCGACCATGGCTGAGGCGGCCGCCGTCGTGTGACCACTGGGATAGGTGTTGCTGGTCAGGCCCTGGTAGTTCACCAATGGGGGCCGGTACAGGACCTTGTACTTCAACACCTGGGTGGCGAGGTTCGCGCCCGCCACCACTGCCGTGGCCTCCAGGGCCAGGAACCATCGACGTCTGAGCAGCGCGGTCAGCCCGACGGCGACCATCACCAGGGCGATCGCGGAGACCGAGACCACCTCCAGGATCTGCTCGAAGGTGGGTGTCACCCGGTCGCTGCCGAACTCCGCGCCGATGTAGGCCAGGGTGTCCAGCACCTGTCCGCGACGCGTCAGGACGAAGACGTACCAGACGCCCAGCACTGCGGCCGCTGACGCTCCACAGAGGAGGAGAGGTCGCAGCCATCGCCAGGCCGAGTACTGAGTGGACATGCTCTCCATTCTGACAGTCGGACGAAGACCTGGCCCGGAGACGGAGCGCGAGCAGGTTCACAGCTTCCTCACAGCCCGATCCGTGGGTTTTCGCAGATCTCTGACGTTGACTGGACGACATGACGCACCAGGGCCACGGGCAGCAGCCGACCAACCAGCCGAACGACGACTGGTTCTGGTCGCGTCCGCAACCAGAGGAGCCCTCGACGCAGGCTCAGACCGAACACACCCAGGTCATCCCCATGGAGGACACCCAGGTGGTGCCCCTGCAGGACACCCAGGTGATCCCCGTCGAGGACCTCGCTGCGGGGGGCGCCGTGACCGGGGCATCGGCCGCCCCACACTCGGCCGCTGCCCCGGGCGTCGAGACGACTTCGGTGGATCCCACGTGGGCGCCGCCGTCGGGGCAGCCGTGGCAGGCGGCCCTGACCGAGGCCCCCAGCACAGGGCAGCCTGCCCAGGCTCAGGCACAGGTCCCGGGCGTCGGTGCTGGCGAGGTCCCGACCCCTGACGCTGGGGGCAGCCAGATTCCGGTCGCGGGGCAGGTGCCGCCGAATCCGTGGCGCGAGCAGGAGCTCCCCCAGACCCCGTGGGAACTGTCTGCAGAACCCGGCTGGGGCGGTTCGGTGCCACCGGGCAACCACAGCGCATCGGGCAGTCAGACCCAATCCGGAGCCAACCCCCAGCCGGACGGGTGGCCGGCACCCCAGACGGTCCCCGGCCCCGACGGAATGCCCGGCACCTGGTATGTCCAGGGCAGCGCCCCTGCCCCGAAGCGTCGTCGAGGCGGCACGATGCTGGCAGTGCTGGCGACGGGCGTGGTCGCGGGCGCCGTGATGGTGGGCGGCATGGACGTGGTGCGGTCCGGGAACCCGTCGCCGTCCGCAGCTCAGCCGGCCCAGACGGAACAAGCGGGCGGCGCCGACGGAAGCACCCAGGACCCGACCGGTCAGGACGACGGATCCCTCCCTGCGGAAGGAAGCCCGCGGGATCCGTGGGGCACCGCCGACGAGTCGGACAGCCAGGACAGCGAGCCCGGCGCCGAACCGACCCGCGCCAGCAAGGACCAGAGCCGTGGCGTGGTGCTGATCCGAGCCGCCTCCAACACCGGCCGCGGCGCCGGCACCGGCATGGTGGTCAGCCAGGACGGCTATGTCCTCACCAACTACCACGTGGTCCAGTCGAGCACCCGGGTTGACGTGCAGTTGGCCACGACGGGGCGCGGCTACACCGCCGACGTGATCGGACATGATCCCGTCAACGATGTGGCCCTGCTGAAGCTTGAGGGCGCCAAGGACCTGGAGACGGTCACCTTCGACGACGACCAACTGGCCGTTGGCGACGAGGTCACCGCCGTCGGCAATGCCAATGGTCAGGGCTATTTGAGTGGCGCCGCGGGGCGGGTGCGGGAGCTGAACAGCAGCATCACCGTGGCCAATGAGAATGCTGCCAGCGGACAGGAGGAACTGTCCGACGTGATCAAGACCTCCGCGGCTGCCCAGCCCGGGGATTCCGGAGGTCCGATGTTCGATGCCGAGGGTGAAGTGGTGGGCATGACCACCGCCGGGCAGACTGCGTCGTCGGGTATCCGGACGCAGAGCGTCACCGTGGCCAGCTATGCCGTGCCCATCGAGCGGGCTCGCAAGATCATCGAGGAAATCCAGCAGGGCAAGGAAGAGGGCACCACTCGAGTGGGTCCCCGCGCCTATCTGGGCGTCTCGGTGCAGACGCTGGAGGGCCGCAGCATGGTGGTCTCCTCCGTGGTGCAGGACGGTCCGGCGGCGCGGGTGGGGCTCCAGCGGGGCGACCGGATCACCAGCATCGACGGGATGGATGTCACGACGCATGCCTCGCTGAGCGACAAGCTGGCAGAACACGAGCCCGGCGACAGCGTGGAGATCGGGTGGACCGACGCGGCAGGTCAGGAGCGCCGGGGAACCGTCGAGCTGGGCGAGAGCCCGGTCAACTGACCCGATCGGTGAATTGACCGATCCGTCCTCGACGGCGCCGACTCACCCCGCAGACGGGGCCGCGGGCCTATGCTGAACCACATCCGCAGTGGAGTACGACGCTCCGTCGCACCCGGAGGAGGGCACTGATGAGGTTGCTGCTGGTGGAGGACGACCGCTCGCTGGCGGAGGTGACCCGACGGGGTCTGGCCAGCGAGGGCCACGTGGTGGATCTGGCTCGTGACGGCAAGGAGGGTTGTCTCAAGGCCGTCCACGGTGAGTACGACGTGGTGATCCTGGACATCATGCTGCCGCTCATGAACGGCTACGACATCCTCAAGCAGATGCGCGCCGAACAGGTGTGGACGCCGGTGCTGATGCTCACCGCCAAGGACGGCGAGTGGGACCAGGCCGATGCCTTTGACCTGGGCGCCGACGACTACCTCACCAAGCCGTTCAGCTTCGTCGTGCTGAATGCCAGGCTCCGGGCACTGGCCCGGCGCGGCGCCACCGAGCGTCCCGCACAGCTGACCGCCAAGGGTCTCGTCCTGGACCCGGCGACGCACCTGGTCAAGCGCGGCGACGTGTCCATTGACCTCACCCCGCGGGAGTTCAACCTGCTGGCCTACCTGATGCAGCAGCGCGGCGCAGTGGTCACCAAGGCCCAGATCCTCGACGGGGTGTGGGGCAGCGAGCACGACGGCGACCCCAATGTGGTGGAGGTCTACGTGGGCTACCTGCGCAAGAAGATCGATGCCCCCTTCGGCGAGAACACCATCCAGACCGTGCGAGGAGTCGGCTACCGGCTGGCGATGGAATGACCCAGACTCGCCCCGCTCGGGTCAGGTAGCCGGACCTCGAAGAGCGCCCCGCCCAAGGGGGACTCCCCGACGGTGATGGTCCCGTCGTGTCCCTGGATGATCTGCTGGACGATGGCCAGGCCAATCCCGGATCCGCCGTCATCGCGGGAGCGTGACTCCTGCAACCGGACGAAACGTTCGAAGACCCTGTCGCGATCCTCCGGGGCGATGCCATTCCCGTCGTCCTCCACTCGTGCCAACGCACCGCCGTCACTGGTCGGTTCGACGGTGATCCGCACCGTCGTGCGGGCATGTCGGGCGGCGTTGTCGCACAGATTGCGCAGCACCTGGCTCAGCTTCGCCCCGTCGCCCAGCACACGGGCCGCTCGGATGTGGGCGACCACGTCCAGCTCGCTGGCGGAGCGCAGACGGGATGCCTCGGCACTTGCCACGTCATCCAGATCCAGTTCCCTGCGGCTCAGCTGGACGCCGGCATCGTCGGCTCGGGAGAGTTCCAGCAGGTCGTGCACCAGCAGGTTCAGCCGATCGGCCTCCGTCTGCATCAGCGGGGACAGTTCCCGCCAGGTCTCGATGTCGTCCTCGGCACATGCGATCTCCAGCGCCCCGGACAGGCTCGCCATGGGGGAGCGCAGCTCATGGCTTGCGTCTGAGATGAAGCGCCGCTGTGCCTGCTGCGCGGCCTCCAGTCGGCCCAGCATCTGGTTCATCGTGATCGCCAGGTCCTGCAGTTCGTCCTCGGACGGCGGGACCGGGACTCGTTCGTCGAGGGTGCGGGAGGTGATCTGGGCGGCGCGGGAGTTGATCACGTCCACGGGGCGTAGCGCCCGGCCGGCCACCCACCATGAGGTGAGCCCAGCGGTCAGCAGCACCAGCGGCATGCACGCCATCAGCAGCCCCACGGTCAGGGTCACCGCGCTGTGCTCGTCCTCCTGAGAGGTGGCCACGGTCACCACATAGTCGTGCCCCTTCCAGGTGAGTCCCTGCGAAAGCACCAGATCGCGGTGCTCGTTCTTGTCCCCGGGCCCCCACCACTTGACCGCCCCCTCCTGCACCGTCTGGCCGGGTTCCGGGACCTGCTCGGTGAATGGTTGCAGGTAACGGCCCGACGAGGTCCACACCAGGCGACCCCCCGCGTCCAGCACCTGCGCGCGGTAACCGTCGTCCAGCTGCAGCTCGCCCGGCAGGTCCGTCGGACCCTTCTCCCGAACGTGTGTGACCGTGCGGTGCAGTACCTCGTGCGACGTCTCGATCTGCGCATTGGCCAGCGCATTGGTGAGCAGGTTGGCCAGGAGCAGGATGCCGAGGGTCATCGGAATGGCCACGACCGTCACGGCGACGCCCGTCAGCTGTTTGCGGATGCCCAGGCGGGCCCACGATTCCGAGAGGTTCGGCATGACTCCATCGTGCACCACGGCACTGACAATTTCGGGCGGCCGTCGTTGGGCACCTTTCGGGCGGCCGTCGTCGGGTCCCGGATCAGCGCTGGGGCAGGCCAGCCAGCTCCCGCACCAGGGCGAACAGGGCCGGGCTCCCCGCACCCTCCACCAGATGGGTGGCCACCTCCGTGACGCCCGGCGCACAGGGCTGCACCCCAATGCTGGTGCCAGCCCAGGCCAGCATGGGAACGTCGGTGGCCGAATCGCCGACGGCCAGCACCTCGTCGGGGTTCAGCCCTACGTGGGTACACAAGGCCGCCAGGGCATTGGCCTTTCCGGACGTGGCGGGCCAGATGTCGTGCAAACCCATCCCCGAATGCGTCAGGTTCAACCCGTCGATGCCGGCCACGGCCTGCTCCAGGGCGGCGACGTGGGCGTCGGGGCCCTCACACAGGATCTTGCGGCACTCCAGCCCGACGAGCTGCTCGGCGCTGACCTGGTTCGAGCGCCCGGCCACGCGGCACCAGGTGTCGCGCTCCTCACGGTCGATGCCCGCCGCAGCCCCGTGGGCCAGCCACCGACCATCCGAGGCATACAGGTGGATGGTGCCCTGGCCGTGCTGGTCGATGCGGGTCACCTGTGCCAGCGCCTCCGCCAGCTCCGGCGTGATCGTGAAGCCGACCTCGCGGATCGGGCTGCCGTCGGCCAACCGGGTCAGGGCACCGTTGTAGCTGATCCGGGGCAGGGGAATGCCGATCGCCTCGTTCACCACGGCCATCGACTCGTCGAGCCGAGCGCTGGCCAGGGCCACCGGCAGTCCGTCGTCCACCAGGGCCTTCACCCCCGCCGCGGCTTCAGGCGTGATGCGCTGCCCCGTGATCAGCAGGGTGTGGTCCAGGTCGAAGACGGCGAGCTTGATGGTCATGGCGATCCTTCGCGGTGGAGGGCGGCTCGGGCGGAGACGGCCCAGCCTGTGGGGCAGGTCAGTCGGTGGGGCAGGTCAGCCGGTGGGGTCGGGGGTGGTTCCCAGCCCGCCCACTTCGGCCTGCTTGGCCAAGGTGCGCAGGAAGGTCAGGTGCCCATCCCACGGGGCGTCGTCGGCGGACATGTTCGGGTTTGCGGGGTTCAGGCCCACCCGTCCGTCAGTCAGCTCACGAATGATGTCGGCATGGCCTGCGTGGCGAGCGGTCTCGACGGCAACGTGCACCAGGAGCCGCTCCAGCGTGGTAGGTTCCGGCCACCACGGGACGTGGGCCTCAGCGTCCAGATCCAGCTCCGCGATGGTCCGATTCGCGGCGGCGATGGCATCGCGATAGTCCGCGATGATCTGCTCGGGGGTCTCGTCCGGGGTGGCGTAGAAGTCGAGCAGGCGGTCGGCATCCATCCGCAGGTGCGGCAGGTCTGGTGTCGGGCGGCCGAAGGACATCTGGAAGTAGCCGTACTCCACCGCAGCCAGGTGCTTCACCAGCCCCAGCAGGTTGGTGCCGGTGGGCGTGCGGGGCGTGCGCAGCGCCGATTCGTCCAGGCCCTCCACCTTCCACAGCACGGCATCGCGCTCGGACTGCAGGTAGCGCAGAAGGAGGGCCTTGGTTTCCAGCGGCTGTGCGTTGCCCGATGGCGCTGGGGTCTCCGGCAATTCTGGGGTGTCGAGTGGTTGTGGCGATGCGGGGTGGGAAGTGGCTTCGCTCATGTCTCCACGCTATCGGCCCCGGGGCGGCAACCCAATGGGGGCTTGGGATCCGTCGCCCGGGTCGTCCGGCCAGCGGATCGTGCGCCCGTCCGCCGCTGGATCGATCGCCTACCGCAGCCGACGGATGCGCCTGTCCGTGTCCTCCGGGTCCGACTCCGCAAATCGACCTCGGTCTGCGAATCACCCGAGCCCACTGGGCGGGGTGTCCCCGGTGAACGACGATCTGCTGGTTGATCTGCGGAGTTCGGCTGGCGGCTGTCGTTCGGCTGGCGGGCGCTTCCGCCCTGCGGGCAGCCGAGCACATCGCGCAGGCTGACAAACTGGACCGCATGCTCTTCTCCCTCGACACCATCGGCGCCGGGCTGCCCGTGCTGGCGGCCTGCGGAGATCTCCAGGCAGCGCTGAGCGGTGGGGTCGTGGTGGTGCAGGCCCCACCGGGCACGGGCAAGACCACCCTCGTCCCGCCCTTGGTGGCCAACGAACTGGTGGCCAACGAACTGGTGGCCAACCAGTCCGGAGCAGCCACTGCTGCAGGCCGAGTGGTGGTGACCCAGCCGCGCAGGATCGCGGCCCGCGCGGCAGCCCGTCGGCTGGCACATCTGAGTGGCACTCGCCTGGGTGAGGAGGTCGGCTTCAGCGTGCGTGGCGAGAGCCGTGGCAACACCCACACCCGGGTGGAGTTCGTCACCACCGGTGTCCTGGTCCGGCGGCTGCTGAACGATCCGGCACTGGACGGCGTCGCGGCAGTGGTGCTCGACGAGGTACACGAACGATCCCTGGATTCCGATCTGGCCTTCGCCATGGTTCGCGAGCTGCGGGAACTACGGCCCGACCTTGCGGTGGTCGTGATGTCGGCCACCCTCGACGCCGCCCGTTGGGCCGGGTTGTTGGGCACCGCTGACGAACCAGCCCCGGTGGTGTCCGTCGCCGCCGACCTGTTTCCCCTGGAGGTCCGCTGGAAGCCCGCCCCGCCAGGGGTGCAACGGCTCGGCAATCGTGGCGTCACCTTCGCCTTCCTGGATCACATGGCCGCGGTCACCGCCGCCGCCCTCGACGAAACCTCCGAGGGCAGTGCGCTGGTCTTCGTCCCCGGCGCGTGGGAGACCGAGCAGGTGGCCGAACGTCTGCGGAACAAGGGGATCGACGCCCGAGCGCTGCACGGTTCCCTCGACGCACGGCAGCAGGATCAGGCCTTGGCTGACGGCCCCGGGCGGCGGGCGATCGTCGCGACGTCGGTGGCGGAGTCGTCGCTGACCGTGCCCGGGGTGCGGATCGTCGTCGACTCGGGGCTGTCCCGGGAGCCACGCTTCGACGTCGGGCGGGGCATGAGCGGCCTGGTGACCGTCAGCGAGGCGCGCGCCTCCGCTGAGCAACGTGCCGGCCGCGCCGCGCGGCTGGGGCCCGGCCTCGCGATCCGGTGCTTCCCGGAGAGCGACTGGCCACGGATGCGTCCCTTCACCACCCCGGAGATCGCCACCGCAGACCTCACCCAGGCAGCCCTGGACCTGGCCTGCTGGGGCGCGCCGGGCGGCGAGGGGATGGCGCTGCCGGACGCCCCGCCGGCCGCCTCCCTGGCACTGGCCCTGGACGGGCTGCGCGCCCTGGGGGCCGTGGACGACGACGGTCGCCCGACGGCTCGGGGCCGGCAGATGTCCCGGGTGCCGGCCGATCCTCGGCTGGCCCGGGCCTTGTTGGACGCCACTCCCGTGGTCGGGGCGCGACGGGCCGCCGAAGCGGTGGCCCTGTTGGCAGGTGACGAGCGCGCTCCCGGTGGCGACCTGGCCGAGCTGCTCCGGCAGGTGCGGCGCGGATCGGGCCCGGCCGCCAGCCGGTGGCGCCATGAGGCGGATCGCCTGGAACGGGTGGCAAACCAGATCGATGCTGCTCAGGATTCCGCCACCGGCGACCACTACGCGGCCCGCACCACATCGCCCCCGATCGGTGAGGCAGAGGTGCTGGGCGCCATCGTCGCGCTGGCCCACCCCGACCGGGTGGCGCGCCGACGTGGCGGGGCGGACAGCACCAGTTACCTGCTGGCCTCGGGAACCGGGGTGGCGCTGGAACGGGGCTCGCGGCTGTCGGGCCAGGAGTGGCTGGCCGTCGCGGAGATGGGTCGGCGCGACACCGGTGATGGCACGGGTGCCGTGGTGCGTGCGGCGGTCCCGATCAGCCAGGAGATCGCCGAGTGGGCCGCGAGGGGGCTGCGGAGACAGACGGTTCGGGCCAGTTGGACCCAGGGGAAGGTCTCTGCCCGCAGCCTCGACCTGCTGGGCGCAATCGAGCTGGCGGCCACGGCGGTTCCGCCCACGTCGGAGCTGGGGCGGCAAGCGGTCACCGAGGCGCTCCGCAGCCGGGGACTGGGGGTGCAGGGGCCTGGACTGTTGGCGTGGCCGGAATCGGCCGTCCTGCTGCGGCGACGGCTGGCGCTCTTGCACCGCGAGCTGGGAGATCCCTGGCCCGCGATGGACGAGGAGTCACTGCTGGACAGGGTGGATGAGTGGCTCGGACCGGAGTTGGACCAACTGGCCCGCGGAGCTTCGGCCGCCCGGCTCGACCTCACCAGTGCCTTGCGCCGGCTGTTGCCGTGGCCCCAGGCGGGGCGACTGGAAGAACTGGTGCCCGAGCGGTTGGAGGTGCCAACCGGATCCCGGATCCGATTGGCCTACCCGGATGATCCCAGCGAACGGGTGGTGCTGGCGGTGAAACTGCAGGAGTGCTTCGGACTGCTCGACACCCCGCGCATCGTTGACGGCCGGGTGCCGGTGCTGATGCACCTGTTGAGCCCTGCCCAACGGCCGCTCGCCGTCACCGATGACCTGGCCTCCTTCTGGGCCAACGCCTACCCCTCGGTGCGCGCCGAGAACCGGGGGCGCTACTCCAAGCACCCGTGGCCCGAGGATCCGCTGACCGCACCGCCTCGGCGGGGCACCTCGCGATCGGGCCGCTGACCTGGGCCGGCGCAGCCATCTGGAGGTCGCCCAGCGCGAACTCCGCAGATCGACCCCGGGATCCGTCCCCACCCATGACGCCACGCGAGGTGAGCGAGGGGCGTCTCCATCGGGAGGTCGATCTGCGGAGTTGGCGTGCGCCAAGCCTCTGACGAGGCTCGCGGCCGGACTGGCCCCACGCTCGCGGCCGGACTGGCATCAGGCCAGCACCAGGCGGATCTCCGGTCCGTGCTCACCCACCTGCACGGTGCGGCCGTCAATCTGGCGGTTGCGCAGCAGCCAGGCGATGGCGGTGGGGGTGAGAATGGCCAGCTGCTGCTCGCGGCCGGCGGGGCTGTGGCTGGTGTGTTCCATGGTGATCTCCTCCGTGGATGGTGCGGAACCGGGCGGGCGGTGGTCGCTGCCCGCCGGGTGCCGCTGTGGCGATGAGTCCATGGAAGAAGTGCTGGCTGTGTCAGGGCTGTGTCCTGCCTCGGAACCGGCTGGGAGCTTCCGGCACCCGTCCCGAACTCCGCAAACCGACCCGGCGATCACCGCCGCCTGGGCGCGCGCCGTGAAGAGCCGTGGCCGGCCCACCAACCCCGGGTCGGTTTGCGGAGTCGGTCCCCCGGAAGTGGGGAGGCCAGCGGTGCGGCAGGGGCCCGGTCAGCCCAACCGTTCCACCACGTACTCGACGCAGCGGGTCAGACGGGTGACGTCATCGGGGTCCACGGCCGGGAACATGCCAACCCGGATCTGGTTGCGCTTGAGCGCCCGGTAGGGGAAGACGTCGAGCACGCCGTTCGCCGCCAGGGTCTTCACCACGGCCGCGGCGTCCACCTCATCGGCCAGGTCCACCGTGCCCACCACTTGGGAACGGAAGGCCGGGTCGGCCACGAAGGGGGTGGCCCACGACGTCTGCTCGGCCCACTGGTAGAGGCGCTGGGAGGAGTCGGCGGTGCGGGCCGATGCCCAGCGCAACCCGCCCTGCTCGTTGATCCAGCGGATCTGTTCGTCCATCAGGATCAGGGTGGCGATCGACGGGGTGTTGTACGTCTGGTTCTTCGCCGAATTGTCGATGGCGGTGGTCAGGCTGAGGAAGTCGGGGATCCACCGGTCGGTCGCGGCCACCTCGCGGGCACGCTCCAGGGCCCGGGGCGACATGATGGCGAACCACAGGCCGCCCTCGCTGGCGAAGCCCTTCTGGGGGCTGAAGTAGTAGACATCGCACAGGGCCAGGTCGACGGGAAGGCCCGCGGCGCCGGAGGTGGCATCGATCACCACCAGGGCGTCCTCGTCGGCCCCCTCGACGCGCTGCACCGGAAGCATCACGCCCGTGGAGGTCTCGTTGTGTGGCCAGGCATAGACGTCCACCCCCGCCGTGGCGTGAGCGACGACGCCCTGACCGGCGGGCACCTCGACGATCTCGGACTCGGCCAGGAAGGGCGCGCGGGTGGTCTCCTTGGCGAACTTGCGGCTGAACTCGCCCAGGATCAGGTGCTGCGCGCGCTCGCGCACCAGCCCGAAGGTGGCGACATCCCAGAAGGCCGTCGCACCCCCATTGCCCAGCACCACCTGGTAGCCCTCGGGCAGCTGGAAGAGTTCTGCGAGTCCTTCCTGCACGGAGGCGACGAGCTGTTTCACGGGCGGCTGGCGGTGCGATCCCCCCAACAACCCCGCGCCCCGGCCGGCGAGGGCGGCGACCTGTTCGGGGCGAACCTTGGACGGCCCGGCGCCGAAGTGTCCGTCGGCGGGAAGCAGGTCTGCGGGGATGGTGAGCTCGGTCACGGTGAACCTTTCGGGTCTTGGCGGTGCGGGGCCAGTCTCTCGCGTTGGGCCCACACGTGCAGCCGAAGCCGCTGGTCGGGATGTCGGGCTCATCGCCCGTGTTGTGAGGACGGGCCCATCGCCCGTGCTGGGATGTCGGGCTCATCGCCCTTCTGGCTCGCGACGGTTGCTCCACCGGCCGTCGACGGTGCCGGCCCGTAGGTCATAGCGGGCAGCAAACCGGTAGCGCTTGGGCCAGCGGCCGAAGATGGTGCGGTCATTGACGAAGATCCGGTAGGAGGGGAAGGGCTGCCTGGGCGTCCGCACCTTGTCGATCTGCAGGGTGAATCGGGCCGTCCCGCGTGACGACTTCACCCGGTAGTTGCCGCCGACGACGCCCATCCCGGGCCGCGAGATCATCTCGACGCGCCCCTTGCCCGCCCGGCCGAGGTCGAGCGGCGGGTGGAACTGGATCTCCGTCTGTCGCACGACGATGCGCGACAGGGCCGCCCCGTCGAAGTGGTAGGCCACCTCGCCCCGCTGGTGCACCCCGTCCGTGACGGTGACGGTGCGCAGCCGGTGTTCGTCAGTGGGGAAGACCTGGATGATGTCCACCTGTTGCGCCAGCTTCACGAAGGTGCGCCGTTGGCCCTGCAGCGGCAGGGGTGCGGGGAAGGACTCCACGGCGATGGCGCGGTCATCGATGGTCACGCGGAGGTCCGAGTGGAAGCGGCGCACGAAGTCCAGGTCATGCAGCAGGAAGAGGGGGAAGAAGCCGGGCCGTGCGGCGCCGGACCCGACGGGCGCCAGCAGCCCGGTGGGTGTGCTGCGTCGGGTGGTGGACTCGTCGATCGCCACCCGGATCCGTCGCCCGTAGAGGTCGGTGAAGGCGACGCTGATGTGGGCGCGGCCCTCGTCGTCGCGGTCGATACGGGCATCGTCCAGCAAGGTGGTGACGTGGCGTCGGACACCCTTGCCGGTGGCGGAGCTGCGCTCGGTGGGGTCCAGGGTGAGGGTGGCGTCGTCGTAGATGTCGACGTGCCCGTCGTGGCGGTAGGCCAGCACCCGCCAGCCACATTCGTCACCACGGTCGATGTACTGCGGTTCGAGGCCTTCGTAGACATGGTCGGCGTGCCGGTCGAAGGGGATCAGGGCAAGCCGCTGAACGGGGGCGACCGTGACCCGCAGGGGGAGGATGACCGCGACTTTCCCCGGCGCAGATGCTGTCTGCTCTGACAAGGAAACTCACTCCTCCGCGGGATGCTGGTGTGGGAGTTCGGGTGGGGTCCACACCACTTGGCCCCAGCCTAGTGGGTGGTCCCGGTGCCCCCCGGGGAGGGTGGCCCGCCGGTGCCGCCGGCGATCAGCCCAGCAGGCCCAGGAGCAGTGCCAGCCCGACGACGAAGGTGGTCTGGCAGACCTCGATCAGGGAGCCGAAGGTGTCTCCGGTGAGGCCGCCCAGACGCCGCAGCAGGTGGCGCTGCCAGCGGGCCGCCACCAGCCAGGAGATGCCTGCCGCCGCGGTGAAGGCCAGGGCGGCCGGGATTGCGGAGGGCAGGTCAGGTGCGGCGGCCCCGGTCAGCCAGCCGACGAGCCAGCCCGCCAGTGCCGTCACCGTCAGCACCGCCAGCACGTCCAGGGCTGCCGCCCCGCGAGAGGTGATGCCCGTGAACAGCGCACCGAAGCCTCCCGGACGCGCGCCCGGCGTGCCGCGGACCGTGGCTAGCACGGCGGCGATCCGGCCGACCATCGGCAGGCAGACCAAGGCCGCCACCAGTGACCATCCGCCCAGCGAGGCGGAGGCCAGGGCGGCCGCCTGCAGCAGCAGCACGAGCACGGCGGTGGCCACGCCCATCGGCCCGATGTCGGACTTCTTCATCAGCGCCAGTGCGTCTTCGGGGCCCTTGCGGGAGGCCAGCCCGTCGGCGGTGTCGGCCACCCCGTCGATGTGCATCGCGCCCGTGATCCCGGTCAACGCCGCCAGGCCGGCCATGGCCGCCAGCCCGTCGCCGGCGCCGCAGGCCACCACGAGTGCGGCCGTGGCCCCGGCCGCCAGCCCACACACCAGCCCGGCCCACGGGAAGGCCAGCATGATCCGGCGGCAGACCGATTCGTCGAGCTCCAGGGTGGGCGGCACCGGGAGGAGCGTGAACATCCCCAGGGCATCGCGCAGGGCTGTCAGCGGCTTCACCGGGCTGGCCTCGACGGGTCCGTGGTCTGGTCCTTCAGCGTCATGGGGATCCCCGCGACGCAGAAGACCACCCGCTCGCTGGCGGCGGCCACCCGGGTGTTCAGGATGCCCAGCTGGTCTCGGAAGAAGCGCCCCGACCAGTGCGCCGGCACCACGCCCTGTCCCACCTCATTGCTCACCATCACGACGGTACGCGGGGTCGATTCCAGGGCGGCGACGAAGCCGTCCACGCGGGCCTGGAGCCGATCACGGGGCGTGCTGCCGTCGGCGGCGGGGGCGGGATTCTCCTCCCAAACCCCGCAGTCGTCCATCATCCGGGTCAGCCACACGCCCAGACAGTCGACCAGCACCACGGCGGGGTCGTCGCCGGCCAGCACCTGCACCAGATCGGTGGTCTCCAGCGTTCGCCAGCTCGACGGCCGGCGCGCCCGGTGCAGCGCGATCCGTTCCACCCATTCCGCGTCGTCCGGACGATTCTGGCTGGTGGCGACGTAGTCCACCGCGGCTGCCCCAGCGACGATCTCCTCCGCGTGGGTGGACTTTCCGGAACGGGCCCCGCCCAGCACCAGGGTCCGGCTCATTCGACGTGCTCCTCGGTGACCCCGGCGTCGCTGAAGGTGGCCATCTCGCGCAGCACCCGGGCGGCGCTGCAGACGATCGGCAGGGCCAGCGCGCCGCCGCTGCCCTCACCCAGGCGGAGTCCCAGATCGAGCAGTGGGTGCAGCCCCAGCGAGTGGGTGGCGCACAGGATGGCCGGTTCGGCCCCGGCATGGCCAGACATCAGGTAGCCGCACACGTCGGGGGCCAGGGCGACGGCCGCCAGGGCCGCGGAGCAGGCGATCACACCGTCGAGCACCACGGGCAGGCGCCGTGCGGCGGCCCCCAGCAGCAAGCCGGTGATGGCGGCGTGCTCGAAGCCGCCCACCGCTGCCAGCGCGCCCACCGGATCGTCGGTTCCCCTGCCGCCCAGGAGTTGGTGCCGGACCAGCGCGGCGTGCACCACGGCAGCCTTGTGCGCCAGCATCTCGTCATTCGCGCCGGCGCCGCGTCCGGTCACCTCGCTGGGGTCGGCGCCGGTGAAGGCACAGACCAGGGCGGCGGCGGGCGTGGTGTTGCCGATGCCGACCTCGCCGGGCACGAGGATCCGGAAGCCCTCGTCGGCGGCCCGCTGGGCGGTGCGGATGCCCACCTCGATCGCGGCCTCGGCCTGTTCGCGGGTCATGGCCGTTCCGGTGAGGAAGTCCCGGGTTCCGGCGGCGATCCGCTCATCGCGGCATCCCTCGACGGGTGACAGCATGCCGACGTCGGTGACCGCCACGGTGGCCCCGGCGGCGCGGGCCAGCACGTTCACGCCCGCCCCACCCTGGGCGATGTTGGCGGCCATCTGCACGGTGACCTCCTGCGGCCAGGGGGAGACGCCGCGCTCCTGGATGCCGTGGTCACCGGCGAAGACGCAGACCAGGCCCGGTTCGGGCACCGGCGGCGGGCACTGGCCGGTGATGGCCGCGAGCTGGTTGCCCAGTACCTCCAGGTGGCCCAGCGCGCCGGCCGGCTTGGTGAGTTGCGTCTGCCTTTCCTCCGCTTGGGCGCGGGCTGCTCGGTCGACGGGGGTGATGGCAGCGATGGTGTCGGTGAGCAGGCTCACGGCTGGTCTCCAATCTGGGTGGGGGAATGCGTCTGGCTGGTCTGGGGGTGGGCGAGGCTTGCGAGGGCCCGGGCGGCGCGACGACTGGTCTGGGCGTCGCGCACCGCCAGCCGGATCCACGACGGGCCGAGCCCCGGGAAGGTCTCGCCGCGCCGCACCGCGAAGCCGAGCTCGGCCATCCGGGCGCGGGCCCAGCCCAGCTCGTGGGCCAGCGGGCCGAGCGGTGACAGGTCCACCAGCACGAAGGGCGCCCGCGGGGGGCAGGCAACGGGCAGGCCGACCTCGGCCAGCGCGGTGGTCAGGGCGGCACGGTCGGCGTCCAGGGCGCGGGCGATCTCGTCGGACTCCGCACGGGCGCGGGCGCTGCTGCAGGCGATCATCGCGTCCAGGGCAGGGGTGCTGACCGACCACGGTGTCTGAGCGCTGGCCAGCCGGGCAACCAGCCGCGGGTCGCCCACCACGTAACCGGCGCGGATGCCGGCCAGGCTCCAGGTCTTGGTGAGTGATCGGGTCACCAGGATGTGGTCCATCCGAGGGCCGATCACGCTCTCCGGTTCGCCGGGAATGGCGTCCATGAAGGCCTCGTCCACCAGCAGCACGCGCCCGGGGCGGGCCAGCGAGCGCAGTGCCCGGGCCGAGTGCAGGGCGCTGGTGGGATTGGTCGGATTGCCCACCACGACCAGGTCCCCCGCGGGGTCCACGGCCGTCGGGTCCAGGGCGAAACCGTCGTCGGGGCCCAGCAGCAGCCGGCGGGGCAGGTGGCCAGCCAACCGCAGCGCCTGCTCCGGCTCGGTGAACTGCGGGTGCACCACCAGGGCATGCCGGCACCCCAGGGCGCGGGCAACCAGGGTGAAGGCCTCGGCCGCGCCGCTGGTGGGCAGCACCATCGACTCGTCGACGCCGTGCCGGGCGGCCAGGGCGGCCCGGGCTGCCGTCGCGTCGGGATACGGCGCCCAACGGTTGGCGCCGGCGGCCAGCTCGTCGGCCAGCCAGCGGGGCGGTTCGGTGGCGTGCACATTGACCGCCAGGTCCACCAGTCCGGGGGCCAGGTCCTGGTCACCGTGGTGGGTGAGGTCCGCAGGTGGTGGCGATGCCGTGGGTGCGGGGTCACCCAGTGCGGAGTCACCCAGTGCGGAATCACCCAGTGCGGAATCACCCAGTGCGCAATCACCCTGTGCGGAATCACCCAGGGCGGATCGGGCCTCGGGGGTTGGCCGGCCTTCGTCGGGCATGGGCGGACTCGCGGCCGTGGGCTGGCCATCGGCCCCCGGAGCAGTCGCGCCAGCGAACTGCGCGGCGGCCCGCACGAAGCGTTGCGCGGCCTGCGGGAAGCCGGCCCAGTGCAGGTGCTGGTAGCTGGCATGCAGGGTTGGGGTGCTGACTCCCTCGGCGCGGCCGTCCACCTCCCAGGCGATGTCCAGCCCGTCGGGCAGGGCGTCCAGCGCCATGTTGGTGCGGTGGAATTCGTGACTGGGCACGTGTTCGCCGCGTCGGGTCAGCAGCGAGTCCGCTGCGGAGGTCAGGTGCCGGTAGCCCAGGGTGAGCCGCGGGGTCATCGCGGCATCCAACGGGAGGGAGCCCACCATCGGCTTGCCGTCCAAGGAGCGGCACAGGTAGAGCAGCCCCGCGCATTCGGCCACCGTCGGCAGCCCGGCAGCCACCAGCGCACGGATCTGCTGCCGCAGCGGTTCATTGGCGGCCAGGTCCTGCGCGTGAACCTCGGGGAAACCGCCACCCAGGTAGAGCCCGCTGGTTCCGGCGGGCAGGGCAGGATCGGTGAGCGGATCGAACTCCGCAATTCGCCCGCCAGCTGCGGCCAGCAGTTCGGTGGTCTCCGGGTAGCTGAACGTGAACGCACGTCCGGCGGCGACCGCGATCAACGGGCGGTCGGTTTGCGGAGTGACGGCCGCGCGAGGGTCCCAGGGTTCGGCGGCGAGGTCCTCCGAGCCGCGGGCCAGGGCCAGCACCGCGGGCAGATCCACGTGCTCGGCCACCAGGGCGGCGGCGGAGTCGACCATGTCGCGGGCCTGGCTGCGTTCGGCGGCGGGCACCAGCCCCAGGTGGCGCGACGGGGTGACCAGCTCGGCAGACCGCGGAACTGCCCCCACCACGGGGATGCCCAGCTGCTCCACGGCCCGGGTGCACTCCGCCACATTGCGGGCGCTACCCACCTTGTTCAGCAGCACTCCCGCCACGGTCACGTCGGGATCAAAACTGGCCAGCCCGTGCACCACGGCGGCCACCGTGGTGGAGCTCTTGGCGGCATCCACCACCAGCAGCACGGGGGCCCTCAGCACCTTGGCCACGTGTGCGCTGGATCCGAATCCGGCGCGCCCCACGGGCGGCCTGCCCAGGCTCCCGTCGAACAGGCCCATCGCCCCTTCGATGATGGCGATGTCAGCCGGGGCAGGGGTTTGGCAGCCGTGCAGGAAAAGCGGCGCCAGCAGGTCCGGCCCGCACAGGTGGGCATCCAGATTGCGGCCGGGCCGTCCCGCGGCCAGCGTGTGGTAGCCGGGATCGATGTAGTCGGGGCCCGTCTTGAAGGGGGCCACCTGCAGCCCGCCTTCCCGCAGCGCAGCCATCAGCCCCAGGGCGATGGTGGTCTTGCCGGAACTCGACGACGCAGCCGCCAGGAGGAGGCGGGGCACTGTCGCCATGGTGGCCTTTCGTCGGTGGCCCGTGGCGACGGTTGCCCGTCCGCCCCTCGGCCGGGAGCAGGTTCAGGACACGGGGGCAGGCGACCGGACTCATCCCCTCGTCGGCCGGCCGATGGGACCGGGCCGAAGGAGGCATCACCGTTGCGGGACAGCGTCGGACTCTCACCGACTTCGCTGGCACACGTGTGCTGGCCGGGGCCAGCAGCAACACCCTAGCGGTCTCGTGTCCCCTGCACTGACGGTGCCGTGTCCCCTGCACTGACGGTGCCGTCGGTGGAGGATCGCCGCTGTGCCATGATGTGGGTGCCCGGCCCCGTGGGTCGGCGCAGACAATTCCACCCTTGTCACCAGCGAACTGCGAGGAAGCCGGACGAGCCGGCACGGTCGCGCCACTGTGACCGTCCCGAGCAGCGGGGGACGGGAGTCAGGAACTCGTGGTCACTGGTCGTCCTGAACACGAGACGCGTCATCTCGTAGGAGTAGCCATGACCCCAGTTTCCCCAGTTGAACCAGTTCCGCCCGTTGGACCAGTCCCGCGCGGTCAAGCCGATGCACCGGCTGTACCTCGTGCTCCGGAAGACGCCCCGTCTCCCGTCGAGCGCACCCGCCCGGACCGCTGCCCCGGCATCCTGCGCCCCTGGCCAGCCGACGATGGCCTGCTGGTCCGGATCCGTCTGGTGGCAGGAAACCTGCCCGTCGATGCCCTGAGGGCCGTGGCGCGAGCGGCCAGCCAGTACGGCGACGGCCGGATCCACCCCACCAATCGCGCCAACCTCCAGCTGCGCGCCTTTCCCGATGACGGCACCGGCCGAGTCACGCCGGAAGCCCTGACCGCGCTGGAGGCCTCGGGTCTGCTGCCCGCTCCCGGGCATGACCTGGTGCGCAATGTGATGGCCAGCCCGCTGACCGGCGTCGACGGTGGCCGCGCCAACCTGGAACCGCTGGCGCTGGCCCTGGACGAGGGGATTCGCGCCAGTGACCGGCTGGCCACCCTGCCGGGCAAGTTCCTGTTCGTCGTCGATGACGGCCGCGGCGACGTGCTCTCCCATGCCTGCGACCTGGGCGTCGTGGCCCTGGATGAGCAGACGGTGCAGCTGCGGATCGGCAGCGGCTGGGGCGAGGTGCTGCCTCTGGCCGATGCTGCGGAAATCCTGCTGGGTCTGGCCGAGCTGTTCGTCGAGCGGCGTGGCAACCAGCCAACCGCCGCGTGGCATGTCGACGAACTGGACGCGCCGCTGGTGCCCACCGTCGAGGCCGATCCCCGTCTTCCGGAGGCAAGCGGCCCGCTGCCCTTCGGCGACGGCCCGGGCTGGCGCCATGTCGAGATCGGTGAGGCGGGCATCGGGGCGACGCAGGTGCTGGACCTGGTGGAGGGATACCAGCGGGTGCGGATCACCCCCTGGTACGGACTGCTGTTGTGTGAGAGCTGGAGGAGTCAGGCATGAGCGGGACAGAGTTGAGCGGAACGGGGATGAGCGGAACGGGGATCCCCGCGGACTTCGAGGCCCGCCGGCCCACCCCGCGCTATGACTACATCCACACCGGCGGCGAGATCTACGTCGACTCCTTTGCGACGATCCGACGCGAGGCCGACCTGTCCCGGATTCCTGCCGAGGCAGAGAAGCTGGCAGTGCGGATGATCCACGGCAGCGGCCAGGTGGACCTGGTGGACGATCTGGTGGTCCACCCGCGGCTGATGTCCGCCGCCCGCGGTGCGCTGCAGGCCGGCGCGCCCATCCTGTGCGACGCGACGATGGTGGCCACCGGAGTCACCCGCTCCCGGCTGCCGCAGCACAACCAGGTGCTCTGCCTGCTGAATGATCCGCGGGTTCCCCAACTGGCCAAGGATTTTGGCACGACGCGCACTGCTGCGGCCGTCAGTCTGTGGGAGCCCGTGCTGGACGGGGCCCTGGTGGCGATCGGCAATGCCCCCACCGCGCTCTTCCACCTGCTGGAGATGCTGGTGGACGGGGCTCCGCGGCCGGCGGCGATCGTCGGCTGCCCGGTGGGCTTCATCGGGGCCGCGGAGTCCAAGCGGGCCCTGGAGTCCTTCCATGAGGACCACGGGATCGACATCCCCTTCGTCACCGTGCACGGGCGTCGCGGCGGCTCGGCGATGACCTCGTCGGCGCTGAACGCGATCGCGCAGGAGAAGGAGTGATGGCGGGGCGCTTCTTCGGGGTGGGGGTTGGTCCCGGCGATCCCGAGCTGGTGACCCTCAAGGCCGCTCGGCTGATTCGGGCCGCCGATGTGGTGGCCTACCACTGTGCGCGTGAGAAGGATTCCAATGCGCGACGGATCGTCGCCGACCTGATCCCGGCCGGTGCCACCGAGGAGGTGCTGGAATACCCCGTGACCACGGGTTCCACCACTCATCCCGGGGGCTATGCGGGGGTGATGGCCGAATTCTACGAGGCCTCCGCCGAGCGCCTGGCCGCCCATCTGGAAGCGGGCCGTGACGTGGTGCTGCTCAGCGAGGGCGACCCGATGCTCTACGGCAGCTACATGTACATGCACGACAGGCTCTCGGAGCGCTTCGAGACCCAGGTGGTGCCGGGGGTGCCGGCCTTCCTGGCGGCGACGGCCACCGTCGCGGATCCGCTGGTTCGCCAGACCGATGTGCTGACGATCCTGCCGGGCACCCTGCCGGAGGCCGAGCTGGCGATGCGGCTGGCCGACACCGATGGCGCCGTGATCATGAAGCTGGGAAGGACTTTCCCGGCGGTGCGTCGGGCGTTGGAATCGGCTGGCCGGTTGGAGCACGCGCTGTATGTGGAGCGGGCGTCGATGCCGCAGGAGCGGTGGCTGCCCGTCGCGGAGGTGGACGAAAGCAGCGTTCCCTATTTCAGCCTGATCGTGGTCAGTGGGGATTCTCGCAATGGTCGACGGTCGCGCGAGGTGGCGGCTGCGGGAGTGGAGCCCGCGGTGGCATCGGGTGCGGCTGTGGTGCAGCGCGGTGCGGCATCCCATGACCAGACGGCCGGGCAGGGTGCGGCCCGGTTTCACGTGGAACCGGCAGAACTGCTGGTGGTGGGCCTGGGACCCGGCCCCGACCGGTGGATCACGCCCGAGGTCTCGCAGGCCTTGGCCGATGTGCAGCACCTCATCGGCTACGGCCCCTATGTGAACCGGGTTCCCCAGCGTCCCGGGCTGACCCGGCACACGTCGGGCAACACGGTGGAGGTTGACCGCGCCCGGCACGCGCTCGAGCTGGCGAAGGCCGGTGAGAAGGTGGCGGTGGTCTCCGGTGGCGACGCGGGGATCTTCGGCATGGCGGCGGCGGTCTTCGAGGCCGCGGAGGACGAAGCCTTCCGCGACGTGCCGATCCGCGTCCTGCCTGGGGTGAGTGCGGTGCAGGCCGTCGCGGCCCGGGCGGGTGCCCCGATTGGAGCCGACTTCGCCGTGATGAGCCTCTCCGACCGGCTGAAGCCGTGGGCCGTGGTGGAGAACCGCCTGCGCCACATTGCCCGGGCCGATCTGGTGCTGGCGCTCTACAACCCGCGCTCACGCGCCCGCACCGAACAGTTCGGCGAGGCCCGGCAGGTGCTGCTGCAGCACCGGCCGCCGCAGACCGTGGTGGTCGTCGGGCGCGATGTTGGCCGGGCGGAGGAGTCGCTGACGGTCACGACGCTGGGTGATCTGGATCCCGAGAGCATCGACATGAAGTGCCTGGTGATCATCGGGGCCTCTTCGACGCGCGTCAGCCCCGCGGGGGTCTGGACGCCCCGTTTCGTGGACGCCCCGACGCGGGAGGGTGAATCCGCATGACCGTCCATTTCGTGGGCGCGGGCCCGGGTGCTGCCGACCTGCTCACCGTCCGCGCGACTCGCCTGCTCGCGGCGGCCGACGTGGTGCTCTACCCGGGCACCTATCTGGACCCTGAGGTGCTGTCCCACGTCGGGCCGCAGGCGGAGCTGGTGGACACCCAGCACCTGACCCTCGACGAGATCCTCGCCCACCTGAGTGCGGCGCATGCCGGGGGCAAGGAGGTGGTCCGGCTCGCGTCGGGCGACCTCAGCGTCTATTCGGCCTTGTCGGAGCAGACTCGTCGACTGGATGCCGCGGGTATCCCGTGGGATGTGACCCCGGGGGTTCCGGCCTATGCCGCCGCCGCGGCCATCGTCGGGCGAGAGTTGACGGTGCCGTTGCTGGCGCAGTCGGTGGTGATCACGCGCACCCAGAAGCGGTCGACGCAGATGCCGGAGGCCGAGAGCCTGCAGGCCTTCGCCGCGACGGGCGCCACCCTGGCCCTGCACCTGGCGATCACCCGAACCCGGGAGCTGATGGCCGAGATCGAGCCGCAGGTGGGCGCCGACTGTCCCGTCGTGGTGGTCTACCGCGCGAGCCAGCCGGAGGAATTGGTGCTGCGCGGCACGGTCGCGACGATCGCCAGTCAGGTGGAGGCCGCCGAGCTGAAGCAGGCGGCGATCATCCTCGTCGGGCGAGCGCTGGACCCGACGCCGGGTGGCGAGAGCTTCCTCTACGACGCGCACCGGGAGCGTCGGGCCCTGGGTTGACGGGTGCTGGGAGCGTCGGGTGCTGGGTTGATCGGGTTCTCGGTTGATCGGGTGCTGGGGGGCCTACTGCTGGTCCCCATCGGTGTCCGAGACCTGCCGCCCCGGGGTCTTGCGCCAGAACCACTGGGTGATGGTGCGGGCCGGTTTCCAGCCGGTGAAGGTGCCGATCGCGTCGGCGGTCTCCACCGAAAGTCGGGTCAGTTCGCCGCCGTGTTCCCGCAAGGCGCCGGCCAGCAGCACCTCGGTCTCCAGGGTGACGCCGTGCACGACGATCCGCCCGCCGGGGCGTAGTGCGTCGAGGCAGGCGTCCAGTACGCCCGGCCGCGTGGCGCCGCCGCCGATGAAGATGGCATCGGGGGAGTCCAGTCCGGCCAGCGCGTCGGGGGCCCGGCCCGTGACCATCTGGAGCCCGGGAACGCCGAGGGCATGGGCATTGCGGATGGCCCGGGCGGCTCGTTCCTGATTGCCCTCCACGGCGGTGGTTCGACAGGTCGGGTGGCTGCGCATCCACTCGATGCCCACGGAGCCCGAGCCGGCGCCCACATCCCACAGGTGTTCGCCCGGCATCGGTTGCAGTCGGGCCAGGGCGCTGACCCGGATGTCGCGTTTGGTGATCTGGCCGTCGTGCTCGTAGGCCTCGTCGGGCAGCCCGGCCGCCCAACCAGTCACGGTGGGCCCGGCCACCTCCAGCGCGACGATGTTCAGCCGCGGCGACGGACCGTCCCAGGTCTCGGCGGTGCCGCTGCGCCGCGACTCGTCGGCCGCTCCCAGGTTGCCCAGCACCGTCAGGGTGGAGGAGCCGTGGCCGCAGGCGGTGAGCAGTGCCGCGAGTCGTTCGGGGGTGGTCTCGTCGGAGCTGAGCACCAGGACCCGTCGCCCGGGGGCGAGCTCCCGCAACGCGAGTTCAACGGGCCGGCCGACGACGCTGACCACCGCGCAGCTTTCGGCAGCCCAGCCCATTCGGGCCCGGGCCAGCGCCACCGACGAGACGGCGGGGATGATCCGCACGCGGCGGTTGCCCAGCAGCTCCACCAGCGTTGACCCGATGCCGCTGACCATCGGATCGCCACTGGCCAGCACCACCACCTCCGCCCCGGCGGGCAGCGATTCCAGCAGGCCCGGCAAACTCTCCCGCAGCGGCGTCGGCCACGGTTCGCGTCGCTGCGTGGCGCGGGCATCGGCCGCCGGCAGCATCGCCAGGTGCCTCGACCCGCCCAGCACCACATCGGCGCCCAGCACCAGCTCGCGATGAGCCGGTGTCAAGGCGTCCCAGCCGTCGGCGCCGATACCGAGCACCGTGATGGGGTGAGTCTCCGCGTTCATGGCAGGAACGCTATCGCCCGGCGGTGACAGTTTCTGGCCCGGTGTCGTCTGGGTGGGCCACGGCCAGACTCGCCACGCGCTAGAGTGGCCCGAGGCACGAGGTGCCCCGAACCGCTCGTCGGGAAGGGGAGAATCTGGGAAGCCGGTGGAAGTCCGGCACAGGCCCGCTGCGGTGATCGATCCCTGTGGTCGTCAGTCCGAAGACCGGCCTCTTGCCGTGCGCGGTACATGTGTCCGCGCCGTCCTTGTCCGGCACACGCGAGCGGGAGCCTCCATGCCACAGCATTTTCCCTTCACGGCCATCGTCGGCTGCGATCCCGATGACCTCGACCCGATGGGTCTTGCCCTGGTGCTGAGCACCATCTCGCCGCAGATCGGTGGCGTTCTGGTCCGCGGCCAGAAGGGCACCGCCAAGTCAACGGCCGTCCGGGCCCTGGCCGCCGTGCTGCCGCCCATCGACGTCCACGAGGGGGACCGTTTCTCCACCGATCCGGCCGATCCCGAGGCCACCTCGCCCGACGCGCCCTTCACCGGCGCCGTCACCAGCCGTCCCGTCCGGCTCGTGGAGCTGCCCGTCGGAGCCACGGAAGACCGCGTGCTGGGCTCCATTCACCTGGAAAGTGCCTTGTCGCAGGGCAGTGTGGAGTTCGAGCCCGGTCTCTTGGCCCGCGCCCACCGCGGCATCCTCTATGTCGACGAGGTGAACCTGCTGCACGACCATCTGGTGGACCTGCTGCTGGATGCCGCCGCCATGGGACGTGCGACGGTGGAACGCGACGGCGTCTCCGTGGAGCACGCGGCGCGCTTCGTGTTGATCGGCACCATGAATCCCGAGGAGGGCGAGCTGCGCCCGCAGCTGCTCGACCGTTTTGGCCTGACCGTCGAGGTGGCCGCCCCCAAGGACTGGCAGTTGCGTGCCGAGGTGGTGCGTCGGCGGATGGCCTTCGACGCCGACCCGGCCGCCTTCCGTGCCCGGCATCGCGCCGCCGACGAGGCCCTGGGGGAGCGGATTGCCCGTGCGATGGAGCTGTTGCCGCAGGTTCGGCTGGGGGATGCCGCCCTGCTCAAGATCGCGGAGATCTGTGCCGCACTGGAGGTTGACGGTCTGCGCGCTGACATCGTGACCGCCCGCGCCGCCGTTGCCCACGCCGCCTGGCAGGGGCGTGAGCGTGTGACACGGGCCGACATCCGTCAGGCCGCGTTGCTGGCGCTGCCGCACCGCCGCCGTCGCAATCCCTTCGACGCCCCCGGCCTGGACGAGGACCTGCTGGACCAGCTGCTGGGCGACGAGGAGCTGCCCGACGAGGAGCTGCCCGACGAGCCGGAGCGGCCCGAGGACCGGGAGGGCGAACGCGACCCAAAAGCGACGGCGGCGACGAGGAGCTGACGCCGCCCCCACCACCTGACGAGTCTCCTGACCCCGACGAGTCGCGGGACCCGTCGGCCCCTGCAACCGGGGATTCGGCGGAAGGCTCGGAGCCGGACCCCACGGAGCCTTCGCAGCCGCCCGTCGATGACTCCCACCAGTCGCTGGAAGCGCCCGAGCAGGACCTGCCCGTGGTGCCCCCGCTGTCCTCGGCCGCCCGGGAGACCGTCGTGCAGGCCGCGACACCCCCGGCCCGGCCCAGGCTGCTCACGGTCCGCGGGGTGGGCCAGGGCGCGGCTGGCAAGCGGAGCCGCGCCATCACCAGCAGTGGTCGACGGATTGGTGCTCGCCGCCCGCAGGGCGATTCGACCGGCTCGTTGCACCTGGTGGAGACGCTGCGTGCCGCCGCGGGGGAGCAGCCGCGGCGTCGGGCGGCTTTGCAGGTGGACGGGTCACAGGGCAGTGCGTCCCTCGAGGGGACCTCGCTGGACCTGCGCCCCGAGGACATCCGGCTGGCTGTGCGCGAGGGGCGCGAGGCCAATCTGGTGCTCTTCTGCGTCGACGCCTCCGGCTCGATGGCCGCCCGCAAACGCATGGTGCAGGTGAAGACGGCCATCCTGGGCCTGCTGCTGGATGCTTATCGTCGCCGTGACAAGGTGGGGCTGATCAGCTTCCGAGGCAGCGAGGCCGAACTGGTGCTGCCGCCGACCAATTCCGTGGACATCGCCGCCACCCGGTTGGACGAGGTGCCCGCCGGGGGCCGGACGCCGTTGGCCGAGGGGCTCCTGATGGCCGCCGACGTGCTGCGCCGCGAGCAGCTGCGCGATCCGCACCTGCGGCCGCTGCTCGTGGTGGTCACCGATGGTCGCGCCACCGCCGGGAAGGATGCCGTTGCGCGCTCCCGTCGGGCCGCGGACTTCGTGGCCGGCATGGGCGTTTCGACGGTCGTCGTCGACGGGGAACAGGGGCCGCTGCGGATGGGATTGGCCAGACAGCTCGCCGAGCACCTGCACGCCGAGCACCTGTCCGTCGCCGACGTGACCGCCGATGCCCTGACCAGCACGGTGCGGCGCGTCACCCAACGTGACATGGTGCAGAACTAGCGTGCGCGCGGGATCCGGGCCCAGGAGGTGGCGGGTCGTCAGGCATGCGTGCCAGCAAGCTGCCAGCGCACGTCGGCATTCGGAACTGTCGTGCCCAGGGCGGCGGGTAGGGCAGGGTGGAGACTCACCCAGCAGGAGGACCAGCCATGAACGACGCACCCACAGCGCCCGGCCAGGGAGATGACGCGGGATCCCCGGTCTACATGGCGGGGCTCGACCTGCGGGGCAGGCGGGTGCTGGTGGTGGGGGCTGGACGCGTCGCTGCCCGCAGGCTGCCGGCGCTACTTGCCGCCGGAGCCCAGGTGGAGGTGGTCGCACCGCAGATCACGGACGCGATCCGGGAGCTCGCCAGCGCCGACGCCCTGGTTCTGCACGAGCGCGCCGTGACGCCCGACGACGTGGAGGGCGCCTGGTATGTGCTGGTGGCCACCCAGGACGTCGCGGTCAATGACGCGATCAGCGCCGCCTGCGAGCGGGCCCACATCTTCTGCGTCCGCGCCGACCACGCGCCCAGCGGCACCGCCTGGACCCCGGCCACGCAGCGGGTGGGGGAGTTCACCGTCGGGGTGCTCGGCAACCGCGACCCGCGCGGTTCCATGCGGGTGCGCGACATGGTGGCCGGGCTGCTGCGGGAAGCGCAGACCCGGGAAGCGCAAGCCGGGGAGGCGCAAGCCGGGGAAGAGCAGGCCGGGGAAGCCCAGACCAGGGAAGTCCAGACCCGGCCAGCCCGCAGCCGTAGGCCCCGCTGACCTCCCGCGCCCGGCGCCCCGTCAGCCCCGTGCCCCGTCAGCCCCGTCGGTGCGCCAGTACCCAGTCGAGGGCCTCGGTCACGTCGTGCACCGTCTCCACCCCGTCGGCGGGATCGGGCCGGTCGACCACCACGCACGGCACGCCCAGCCCGCGGGCTGCCTGCATCTTGGGCCAGGTGAAAGTGCCCCCGGAGTTCTTGGTGACCAACACGTCGCTGCGGTGATCCCGCATCAGCGCCAGTTCCCCGTCCAAGGTGTAGGGGCCACGACTGGTCACCACCTGCCAGCGCGACGGGATCTCCAGTTCCGGCATCTGCACCACGCGGGCCAGCACGTCCAGCTGGCCCAGGGCTGGCACGAAACGCGCCATCTCCTGGCGTCCCACCGTCAGGAAGGGCCGACTCCCCAGGTCAGCGGCCAGCGCGGCCGCCTCCTCGTGCGTGGCCACCGTGTGCCAGCCCTCCTCCACCGGCCAGGCCGGCCGTTCCAGCCGCAGCAAGGGGATTCGTCGCCCATCGGGCAAGGGGTTGGCGCAGGCGGCGGCCGCATTGCGGCTCATCCCCTGGGCGAAGGGGTGGGTGGCATCCACCAGCACGTCGTGGTCCGCCAAGGCCAGGCGCAGTCCGTCGACCCCGCCGAATCCGCCAATCCGCACCGCGCCCAGCGGCAGTCGCGGCTGCGCCACCCGGCCGGCCAGCGACGAGGTCACCTCGATGCCGTCGGATCCGGGCCCCACCAGCGCCGCGGCCAGTGCCCGACCCTCACTCGTGCCGCCCAGCAACAGCACTCGCAGCGTTGTCATTGCGGCCCCCGCAGCAGGCACAGGTCCATCACCCAGCCGGCCTGCTGCCGGGCGCGCTCTCGGCTCCAGCCGATGTGGTCGCTCACGTCGCGCACCGTCCCGTGCACCAGCTGCTCGGAATCCGTGCCCAGATTGGCACCCCACCAGACCTGCCAGTCGCCCAGCTCGTCAAGGGGCGGATCCCCCCACCGCACCTCGCCCAACATGGCCACGACATTGCGCTGGCCAGCGGCGATGGCCTCCGGCAGTCGGCGAACGGTGGTGATGTGCACCGGTTGCCCGACGGCATGCAGGCTGATCCGGTGTCTGGCCGCCAGCAGCTGCGGGGCGCTGATCCCCGGCAGCACGTCCCAGGTGGCCCCCAGCCGCTCGGCCACCTGCTCCACGATGCGCACCGTCGAGTCGTAGAAGGCCGGATCGCCCCAGGCCAGGAAGCCGACGCAGCCACCGTCGGGCAGACCCGTCGACCGTTCGCGCAGCACCGCCTCCAGCGCGTCCAAGCGGGCCCGGTGCCAGGCGGCCACCGCCCCCTGGTAGTCGGCAGGGGTGCGGTCACGCTCCGGGTCAGGGACGGTGACCAGCTCCGTGTCATGGGCGTCGGCGATCCGCTGCCGCACGGCCAGGATCTCGTCGCTGCCGTCCCCAACGCGGGCGCCCGCGGAACGCGTCTTGTCGAAGGCCACCAGGTAGTCGGCCTCGCGCAGGGCCCGGGCCACCTCGGCTGTCACGTGCTGCGGCCCCATCCCGACGCCCAGCACGCGGATCCTCACTGCTCCTCCTCCAGGTCACCCTCGATGTCCAGATAGACCTGTTGCATCTGCTGCAGCAGCTCGGGATCCGGCTCCTCCCACAACCCGCGCTCAGCGGCCTCGTGCAGCCGCTCGACGATCCCCCGCAGCGCCCACGGATTGGACTGCCGCATGAAGTCCTGGTTGGTCTGGTCCAGCACGTACTCGGTGGCGATCTTCTCGTACATCCAGTCGTGCACCACGCCTGCGGTGGCGTCGAAGCCGAACAGGTAGTCCACCGTCGCGGCCAGCTCGAAGGCCCCCTTGTAGCCGTGCCGCTGCATCGCGGAGATCCACCGGGGGTTGACGACGCGGGCGCGGAAGACGCGGGCCGTCTCCTCGCCCAGCGTGCGGGTGCGCACCCGGTCCGGCGTGGTGGAGTCACCCACATAGGCCTTCGGGTCGTTGCCGGTCAGCGCCCGCACCGTGGCCACCATGCCGCCGTGGTACTGGTAGTAGTCATCGGAGTCGATGATGTCGCCCTCGACATTGTCCACATTCTTGGCGGCCACCTTGATGCGACGGTAGTTCGTGCGCATGTCGTCACCGGCCGGGACGCCGTCCAGCCCGCGGCCGTAGGCAAAACCGCCCCACGCGGTGTACACCTGCGCCAGGTCGTCGTCGCTGCGCCAGTTGCCGCTCTCCACCACTTGCAGGATCCCCGCGCCATAGCTGCCGGGCTTGGAGCCGAAGATGCGGGTGCGGCTACGGCGCTCGTCGCCGTGCTCGGCCAGATCGGCCCGGGCATGGGCGGCGACGAAGTTCTGCTCGGCGGGCTCGTCCAGCCCTGCGACCAGTGCGACGGCGTCGTCCAGCATCGCCACCACGTGCGGGAAGGCGTCGCGGAAGAAGCCGGAGATGCGTACCGTCACGTCGATCCGGGGGCGGCCCAGCTCCTCCAACGGCACCACCTGGAGGCGTGCCACACGACGCGAGGCCTCATCCCATTCCGGTCGGACACCCAGCAGGGCAAGGACTTCGGCGATGTCGTCGCCACTGGTCCGCATTGCGGACGTCCCCCACACGCTCAGCCCCACCGACGCGGGATACTCGCCCGTCTCGTCCAGATAGCGCTGCAGCAGCGAATCGGCCATCGCCTGGCCCGTCTCCCAGGCCAGCCGCGACGGGATGGCCCGCGGATCCACGGTGTAGAAATTGCGGCCGGTGGGCAGCACGTTCACCAGCCCGCGCAGCGGCGAGCCCGAGGGGCCCGCGGCAATGAAGCCGCCCTCCAAAGCGTGCACGACGGCGGTCAGCTCGTCGGTGGTGCGAGCCAGCCGGGGCACCACCTGCTCGGCGGCGAAGCGGAGGACCTGGGCGACGTCCTCTCGGTCGGCACCAGGACCGTTGGCGGAGTCGTCGGCCGAGCTTGTCAGGGCCTTGTCGTCGGTCTGGCCCTCTTCCCCGCTGGCAGCGCCTGTCGAGGTCACCACCTCGTCGACCGCCGCCGGATCCCAGCCCGCATCCTCCATCGCCTGCACCAGGGCGCGGGCCTGCGCCTCCACCTCGTCGGTGCGCACCGCGTCGGCGTCGTCGGCCAGCCCCAGCGCACGTCGCAGCCCCGGCACCGCCGCCGACGCACCGCCCCACACCTGGCTCGCCCGCAGGATCGCCAGCACCAGGTTCACCCGAGCCTCGCCCGTCGGCGCCTGCCCCAGCGTGTGCAGTCCGTCGCGGATCTGGGCGTCCTTGATCTCGCACAGCCAGCCGTCCACGTGCAGCAGGAAATCGTCGAACTCCTCGTCCTGTGGACGCTCGTCGAGACCCAGGTCGCGGTGCATCTCCGCGGCGCGCATCAGGCTCCAGATCTCGCCGCGGATGGCGGGCAGCTTGGCCGGGTCCATCGCCGCGATGTTGGCGTGCTCGTCCAGCAACTGCTCCAGCCGAGCGATGTCGCCATAGCTCTCGGCCCGCGCCATGGGCGGCACCAGATGGTCGACGATCACCGCATGGGCACGTCGCTTGGCCTGCGCCCCCTCGCCCGGATCGTTGACCAGGAAGGGATAGATCAGCGGCAGCGAACCGATCGCCGCATCCGGCCCGCAGGCATTCGAGAGGGCCGCATTCTTGCCGGGCAGCCATTCCATCGATCCGTGCTTGCCCAGGTGCACCACGGCGTCAGCGCCGAAGCCGTGCTCGATCCAGCGGTAGGCGCCAATGTAGTGGTGGCTGGGCGCCATGTCCGGGTCGTGGTAGATCGCGACGGGATTCTCCCCGAAGCCACGCGGCGGCTGGATCATCAGCACCACATTGCCGGCCTGCAGCGTGGCCAGCACCAGCTCCCCGTCGTCATTGACGAACAGACTGCCGGGGCCTTCTCCCCAGGCCTCGGTCATCTGCTCGCGCAGCTCGACGGGCAGGTCGGCGGTCCACTCGCGGTACTGCTCGGGCGTGATGCGGACGTGCGCGTCGGAGAGCTGTGCGCTGGTCAGCCACTCCTCGTCCTGGCCACCGGCGGCGATCAGGGCGTGGATCAGGGCATCACCGCAGGCGGTGTCGCGGGCCAGTTCGTCGCTGGCGGTGTCGCGGGCCAGTTCGTCGCTGGCGGTGTCGCGGGCCAGTTCGTCGCTGGCGGTGCCGCGGGCCAGCTCGTCGCTGGCGGTGCCGAGCCCGACCCCGTCGATGATCCGGGTGACCTCGTTCTCCCCGCCCAGGTCATAGCCCTCGTCGCGCAACCGCCGTAGCAGCCACACTGCCGAAACCGGGGTGTCCAGGCCCACCGCATTGCCGATACGCGCATGCTTGGTGGGGTAGGCGCTGAGCATCAGCGCGATCTTCTTGTCCTTGTTGGGCAGGTGGCGCAGCCGCGCGTGGTGCACGGCCAGCCGCGCCAGACGAGTGCACCGCTCCTCGTCGGCGACGTAGTGGGGCAGCCCCTCGTCGTCGAACTCCTTGAAGCTGAACGGGCCGGCGATGATCCGGCCGTCGAATTCCGGGATCGCGATCTGGGTGGCGGCATCCAGCGGGGTGACGCCGTCATCATTGGCCAGCCAATCGGCGCGCGAGCTGGTCAGACAGAGCCCCTGGATCACGGGAATGTCCAGCGCGGCCATCCGCGCCACATCCCAGGCCTCGTCGTCGCCGCCCGCCTGCGCGGTGGCCGGGGTGCTGCCGCCCGCGGCGAGCACCGTGACCACCAGCGCGTCCAGCTCCCCGAGCGCGGCGTACAACTCGTCGGGGGCAGAGCGCAGCGAGCCCGCGTAGATCGGCAGGCCGATCGCCTGTCCCGTGGCATCCACCGCGTCGGCCAGGGCGTGCGCGAAGGCAGTGTTCCCGCTGGCCTCGTGCGCCCGGTAGTAGAGGATGCCGACGGTGGCCTTCCGGCCCGCGGCCTGCCCGCCCGGAGCCTCGACGGCCTCCCGCGACGCCCACCCCCAAGCGGGGATCTCCTGCGGCGCCTCGAAACCCTCGCCAGTGAGCAGCACCGTGTCGCCCAAGAAGGCGTGCAGCTGGCGCAGATTGCGCGGGCCGCCCTCGGCCAGGTAGCGGTGCGCCTCGGCCGCGACGCCGATCGGCACCGTCGAGAGCTCCATCAGCTCCGCGCTGGGCTGCTGCTCACCACCCAGCACCACGACGGGTCGCCCGTCGGCAACCAGGGCGCGCAGCGCGGGCGAGAGGTCCTGCGGGCCGCCCAAGATGCGTACCACCACCAGGTCACATTCGGCAGCCAGAGTGGCGAGGTCATCGTCGCCCAACCGGGTGGGATTGCCCCAGGCAAAATCGGCGCCACTGGCGCGGGCCGAGAGCAGGTCGGTGTCGGACGTGGACAGCAGGGCGATGCGCATCTCTGCGCCTCCTCCCCCGGAGTTCTCGCTCCGGATCATGGGTCAGGGACCACCCACGGCCAGTGTCTGGCTTGCCTGCCCTCATCGGGCGGGAGGTCACAGTGGCGGAACCGCCCCGGAATCACACCGGGTTCCTGCACCATGGGCTGCGGCCAGCCTAGCGGGGCAGCGGGGCGTGCGATGCCACCCCGTGCGGGGCGCCCGATCCCGGGATCCCTGACGCTGGGCGGCCCCGCGTGGAAAGTCACCACTCGATGCCGGCCTGCCCCTTCGCGCCGGTGTCGAAGGGGTGCTTCACCTTCGTCATCTCGGTCACCAGGTCTGCGGCGTCGATCACCTGCTGCGGCATCCGTCGCCCCGTCATCACGACATGCTGGGTGCCGGGCCGGTTGCGCAGGGTCTCGAGCACCTCGTCGACGTCCAACCAGCCATTGGCCAGCACATAGCTGAACTCGTCCAGGACGTAGAGCCGGTGGGTCTCGGCGGAGAACTGTTCGCAGATGCGCTCCCAACCGGCCTTGGCCATGGCGACGTGGTCGACCTCGCTGGTGGAACGCAGCCAGGTCCAGCCGGCGCCCATCGCGTGCCACTCGACGGGTCCGCCCTGGCCGGTCTGCTCGTGGACGTCGTTGAGGGCAGCGAACGCGGCCTTCTCGCCGGTGCGCCAGTTGGGCGACTTCACGAACTGGTAGACACCGATGCTCCACCCCTGGTTCCAGCCACGCAGCGCCATGCCGAAGGCGGCCGTGGACTTGCCCTTGCCGTCGCCGGTGTTCACGATCAGCCGGGGTTGGTGGCGCAGCTGGCGGGTGGTGAGCTGCTCATTCTTGACCGGTGGGGTTCCCTGCATGTCAACACTCCTTGGCTTTGTCGGGGCTGTGGTTCTCGGGCTTGCGGGCCTGGAGGTCGTGGGTCTTGCCCTGACCGGGCTGGCCGATCTGGTGATCGCCGGGCGGTGTCTGGGTGGGCGAACCGCCGCCGGAACGGGCCAGCGACAGCAGGCCATCCACGTCGGTCTGTTCCTCGATCGCATCGGCCAGCGTGTCGATCATCCGCTCCCGCCGCTCCGAGTATCCCGGTGCCTCCGGATCGGGACGCCAGGGATGCCCGGTGTCGGCGGCGATCCGAGTGAGCCAGGCCCGGCGGAAAGCGTCGTGTTCGAGCGCACCGTGCCAGTGCGTGCCCCACGTGGAGCCCACCCGCATGCCGTCCAGGAAGAGCTCGTCGGGGCGTTCGAGCTGGGTGGGGCGGCCGTGGTGGATCTCGTAGCCGGTGGTGCGGTGGCCCTGCCAGTGGCCCGTCGGGCGGGCGAGCACCTTGTCAGGGTGGAAGTCGATGCGCAGCGGCAGGATGCCCAGCCCATCGACCGGTTCAGGGATGGGCCGGACGGGGCCCGAACCACCGAAGCTTCCGCTGACCGGGCCTGACGCGTCCGGGCCAGGCGTGTCCGGGCCCGGCGTGTTGACCGGGCTTGGCGGGGCCTCCACCCCGTCCACGATCACCCGGCCCAGCATCTGGTAGCCGCCGCAGATCCCCAGCGTGGGGCGGCCCAGGACGTGCCGGGCCGTCACCACCCGGTCGATCCCCCGGTCCCGCAGCCACGCCAGATCATCAAGCGTGGCGCGGGTGCCGGGGATCACGAGCAGATCAGCCCGGGCGCAGCGGCCCGGGTCGGTGGTGACCGTCACGTGGACCCCCGGCTCGGCAGCCAGCGCGTCCACGTCGGTGGCATTGCTCACCCGGGGCAGGCGGACCACCGCCACGTCCAGGCTGCGGCTGGCCTGACTCGCCGAGCTGCGTCGCCAGGCGCCGATGGACAGGGCGTCCTCGCCGTCCAGCCAGACCCCGTCGAGCCAGTGCAGAACCCCCAGATTCTTCAGGCCCGTGCGGCGACTGATCTCCGTCAGGCCCGGGACCAGCACCTCCGGATCGCCGCGGAACTTGTTGATCACATAGCCCTTCAACAGCCGCCGGTCGTCATCCTCCAGCAGGGCCCAGGTGCCGTAGATACTGGCCAGCACACCGCCACGGTCAATGTCACCCACGAGCACCACGGGAAGATCGAACTGCCTGGCCAGACCCATGTTCACGTAGTCGCCACCGCGCAGGTTGATCTCCGCCGGCGATCCCGCCCCCTCACAGACCACCAGCTCGTGCTGGGCCTGCAGCTCGCGGAAGGCGTCGAAGGCGGCGGCGGCCAGATGGCGCCGGCCCGTGGCGTACTGGCCCGCCTCCAGGATCCCGTCGGGTTGGCCACGCAAGACCACGTGGGCCCGGCGATCCGTACCCGGCTTGATGAGCACCGGGTTCATCGCCGTCGTTGGTTCCACCCCGGCAGCAATCGCCTGCAGGTACTGGGCCCGGCCGATCTCCCCGTCGGACACCACCATGGAGTTGTTGCTCATGTTCTGCGCCTTGAAAGGGGCCACGTCGATCCCCCGGCGGCGCAGGGCGCGGCACAGCCCCACCGTCACCAACGACTTGCCGGCATCGGAGGAGGTGCCGGCCACCAGGATCCCGGCCATCAGCGCCCACCTCCGCAAATCACCCGCAGGATCGTCCGTTGGCCCCGGGCCTCCGCGGGGCGGGTCGCGTGGCGCTTCAACCTGAGGGGGGTTTGCGGAGTCGCGCCCGTGGTCGGCCAGAAGGCAGGTTCGCGCGGCGCTGTCGCTGGACGGACTGCGCTCGGGAACTGGGCCGGGGTGCCGGCCCTGTCGGGGCTGGTCGCCGTGCTCGTCCTCGCCGTGCTGGTTGTGCCCCGGATCTGCGTCCGTGTGCTGGCTGTCGCCCCAGCAGCTGGCCTGAGGACTGAGGTGGCTCCCACTCGGACACCCCGCCCTCCACCGGATCGGGCTCCGCTGGACCGGACCCCGGCTCGGCCAGAGACACGCGCTGGGGCGCCCGGCTCGGGGATTCCGCCCTGTCTCTTCCTGCCGCCTTGGGTCGTCCTGCCGCCCTGTGTCGCCATGCCTGCCTGTGTCGCCATACCAGGCTGTTTCGCTCTTCTGGCCAGCACAGCAGCCGCAGCCTGCAGCCGCCCAGCGCCCCGGACGCCGCGCGCGGCAAGGGCGCCGGCGCAAACGGCACCTGCGGCCACGGCGGCCGCCACCACCTGCACCCGGCGGGCCATCGCGGCTGCGGCACGCAACTCTTCCGCCCGCGGTCGAGGACCTGCGCCCAGCAGGCCGCGATGCTCCACCCGACCGCCCGGATAGACATTGCGGCCACCGAGCTGCACGCCGAGCGCCCCGGCAAAGGCCGACTCACACCACCCGCCATTGGGGCTGGGGTGGTTGCGGGCGTCCCGGCGCATCACTCGCCACGCATCGGCGCGGCGGTCCCCGGCGAGGGCGCAGGTCACCAGGCCGGTGAGGCGAGCGGGCAGCCAGCAGGCCACGTCGTCCAGCCGGGCCGCCGCCGTGCCGAAGTGCCGGTAGCGGTCATTGCGGTGTCCGACCATCGCATCGAGCGTGTTGATGCCGCGGTGAACCAGTAGTCCCGGCACGCCCGCCACGGCACCCCAGAAGAGCGGGGCCATCACCGCGTCCGCGCTGTTCTCCGCCACCGACTCCAGTGCCGCCCGGGCCAGCTCCGGCTCGTCCAGCTCATCGGCCAGACGCCCGCACAGGTGTCCCAGACGCCCCCGGGCCGCATCGAGGTCACCCTCTGCCAACCGGTCGGCGATGAACTCGCCCTCCCGGGCCAGGGACTCGCCGCCCGTCACCGCCCACGTCGCCAGCGCCGTCAGGGCCAGTTGCGCGGCAGGATGACGCCGCCCGGCCGATTCCGCCGCGGATCCCAGCACCACCAGCGGTGCCAGGCACAGCCCCACGTGCACCAGACCACGCACACCTTCTTCACGTGGCCCACCTCGCCGCCAGGTGAGCGCCTCAACACGCTGAGCCCAGCTCCCGAAGACAGCAACCGGATGGTTCCGCTGTGGGTCGGGGATCATCCGGTCTGCCAGAGTGCCCAGCAGCAGGCCGGCCGCGCGGGGCCAACTCATTGCACACCCCCAGTCGCCCCGAGTGGGGCCGCGCCCCCGCACCCCAGCCGCATCGTGGTTGCCGGGTGGATCGTGGCGGCAGGGTGAATCGGGGTTGCAGGGTGATCGGAAGCACACCGGCCCCGCGCCGGTCCCCCTAGCCTTGGGGCATGCAGCCAAGGAAAGTGGACCTGGTGCTGGTGCGGCACGGGCAGAGCACGTGGAACCTGGAGGGACGTCTCCAGGGGCAAACCATGGACGTGCCGCTGACGCTCTTGGGGCAGGACCAGGCCCGGACCGCCGCCCAGACGGTGGCGGGACTCGTGCCGCGCGGAAGCCTGGTCCTCAGCAGCGACCAAGTGCGCGCCCGGCAGACCGCCGAGGTGATCGGCCAAGCGCTGAGCAGCCCTGTCCAGACCACGTCGCTGCTCCGCGAACAGGCCCTTGGTTCCCTTGAGGGGAAGCTGACCGCCGAGCTCAGGCCGGAGCCCGTGCCGCACGGTGCCGACATCTCGGAGGTTCGCTGGGGTGGCGGGGAGTCGGTCCGGATGGTGCACGGTCGCTGTCTCGAGCTTCTGGAGTTGCTGCGGCAAGAGGGAATGGATCGTGCCGTGCTCGTTGGGCACGGGGATGCGCTGCAGATCCTGCTCGCGGTCCTGGACGGCCGGGGCCACCGGGACGTGGCTTGGGGCGCCATCGGCAACGGTCAGGTCATCCGCCGCAGCTGGCAGCCGGGCTGACTGGTCTGTCATCACTCGTCCTTCGCGAATGGGTCGGCGAAGGACCATCTCCCTTGCGCCGAGGGCAGTCGTGGGCGCGGCAGCCAGGCGACCGGACTCGTCCCAGCCAGCCTTGCGAGGCTCGGCCGGGCATCACCGTTGCGGGACAGTGCCGGGATCACACCGGCTTCGCTGGCAGCGACGCACTGGCGCATGGGCCAGCGGGGATCACCCTAGCGGCTGCGCCATGGACGGACTCCGCAAATCGCCACGCGGTCATGTGCCCAGAAGCTGCGCCCCGCGTGGGGCCAAGTGGGCCGGAGCAACCCGTGGTCGATCTGCGGAGCGCAGGCTGTGAGCCCCCGGAGTTGCCGCTGTGCGGTGACTGAGAGGGATTCGGGGGTCGCCGAGGCACGCTCATAGCCTGACGCTGGCGCAGATCCGAGAGCCGTATTGCGCTGGAGAAGGAGTGCAACATGACTTGGTGGCAATCGATCATCCTCGGCATCGTCGAGGGTGTGACCGAGTACTTGCCGGTCTCCAGCACGGGCCACCTCACCATCACCGAGAAGCTGATGGGCATGAGGATCGATGATCCGGGCGTCACCGCCTACACCGCCATCATCCAGATCGGCGCCATCCTGGCCGCCATCCTGTACTTCCGCGAGGACATCATCCGGATCGCCACGGCCTTCCTCAAGGGCCTCGGCAACAAGGACGCCCGCGACGCGGACTACAACATGGGCTGGGCCGTGGTCGTCGGCACCGTCATCACCGCCGGTGTCGCCCTGCTCGGTGAGAGCCTCATCACCGGTGCCCTGCGCAGCATGTGGGTGGTGGCCACGGGCCTGATCGTCTGGTCCTTCTTCATGTTTGCCGCCGACCGCTACTCCGCCAAGCTTCCGCAGGAACAGAAGCGCGGACTGGAGACCATCACCTGGAAGGACGGCGCCATCCTGGGCCTCGTCCAGTGCCTGTCCCTGGTCCCCGGCGTCTCGCGCTCCGGCGCCACCATCACGGGCGGCCTGTTCAGCGGCCTCGACCGCGTCGCCGCCACCAAGCTCTCCTTCTACCTGGGCATCCCGGCGCTGGTCGCCGCCGGTGTCTATCAGGCCGTCACCGAGGGTGGGGCCGTGGCCGCCACCGTCGGCTGGGGCGTCACCCTGATCGGCACCGTGGTGAGCTTCTTCGTCGCCTACGCGTCGATCGCGTGGCTGCTGAAGTACGTTGCCAGCAACAGCTTCACGGCCTTCGTGATCTACCGCATCGTGGTAGGTCTGGCCATCTTCGGCATGCTCTTCGGCGGCGTCATCACCGCCAACTGACCCGGGTCACCATCGCAGAATCGCCACGAGCCGCGCCCATCGGGCGCGGCTCGCTGCATTCCAGCCGGTCGTTGCCGTGCCCCCGGGGATCGGCGCAGCGGCCATTGGATCCCAACCGCCATTGGATCCCAGGCGATTGTCTCCGGACCCTCGGAACCGGGCGTTCGGCGGTCGCTGCCACGGCCGGCGGCACTGACTACTTCCGGCGCTTGCTACTTCTGGGGCTTGTCCACCACCGGCAGACCGGCCTTCTTCCAGCCAGAGAAGCCGCCGCCCAGATGCGCCACGTCGTCGCGGCCCATCTCACGCAGCGTCGCGGCGCTGAGTGCCGAGCGCCACCCCGAACCGCAGTAGAGAACCAGCTTGCGGCCGTCGTCCAGATCCGGCTTGTAGTAGGGGCTCTCGGGGCAGATCCAGAACTCGAGCATGCCGCGCGGGGCGTGCCTGGCTCCGGGGATCATCCCGTCGCGTTCCAGCTCACGAACGTCGCGGATGTCCACCAGGAGCACCTGCGGGTCGTCGAGCATGTCCTGGACCTGCTGGGCGTCCAGGGTTTCGATGGTGGCCTCGGCGCGCTCCACGAGTGCGCGGGCGCTGAGGGCAAGGGGGCTTCCGGGGGTGCGTGGCATCGTCGTCACCTGTCGTCGTGGAAACAGAACCTGGTGCTCCCGACAGTAGCCGGGAGCGGGTGCAAGGATGGCTCCATGCGAGTTGCGGCGATCAGCTATGGCACGGAGGGCGACGTGCGTCCGATGGTCGCGCTCGGAACGGCGCTGCGCGAGCGGGGACACGAATTCGTGTTGGCTGCGGATGCGGGGACGGCCCCGGTGGCCGCTCCTCATGGGATCGACTTCGTGCCGTTGTCCGGGGACATCCGCAGTCGTCTCACGGGATCCGACGAGATGGGCGAGTTCGTCCGTCGCGGGGATGCAGCGGTGGCCGGGATCGGACCGGTCCGCCACCTGCTGGCCGAGCACCTGCACCGCTGGACCCTGGACTTCCTGGAAGCGGCGGGTGCTGCCGACGTGGTCCTGACCAGCGGACTTTCCCTGCCGGCTGGCTTCAACGCGGCGGAACGGCTGGGAGTTCCCGCGGTGGCCACCTTCTTCCAGCCCTTCGAACCCAGCCGGCACCAGAAGTCGTCGATGCTGCCGCCCCGGATCCCGCTGCGACTCCACGCTCCACTGTTCCGGTTGGGCAGTCAGGCCAGCTGGCGGGTGGTTCGCCACGTGGTGAACGACTCGCGCCGGTCATTGGGGTTGGAGCCTCGTGTGCTGCTCTGGCGGCGTTACCAGCAGCTGTGCGCCTGGTCACCGACGTTGGCGCCGCCGCCCCCTGACTGGGGGCCGGAGGTCTGCGTCACCGGCGACTGGCGACTGCCGGCGCACGACGACTTCCAGCCCGATCCGGCGCTGGCCGACTTCCTGGCCGCTGGCGATTCACCCGTCTACGTGGGATTCGGCAGCATGAGCGTGCCGGACGGCATGGTCCGCGCGATCATCGACGGCCTCGATGGGCGACGGGCGCTGCTCGCACCGGGTTGGTCGGGCGACGTGCCCCGGGGCCTGCCGTCGACTGTCCACGTGGTGGGCCACACTCCCCATGACTGGCTCTTCCAACACGTCTCCGCGGCGGTGCACCACTGAGGCGCCGGCACGAGCCACGCGGCGGTGCGGGCCGGTGTGCCAACCGTTGGGGTGCCGATCACCGTCGACCAGCCCTTCTGGGCCGATCAGCTGCACCAGGCCCATCTGGGGACGCGGCCGTTGGATGCCCGCCGTTTGAGGGCCTGGGACGTGGCGCGGGCCCTGGACGAGGCCCACCTGTTGCGCCCCCACGTCGCCCGGGTGGCCGGGGTGGTGAGCGCCGAACATGGCCGCGAAAGGGCCATTGACCGGCTGGAACGGTTGATTCGTTGAGACCGGTGATTCGTTGAGACCGGGGCGTTGGTCTGGTTGACCTCCCGGCCGGCTGCAGGCTGCCAGCCTTGGCTCGTCAGATGGTGCGTCGGGACTCTCAGGCGCCCAGGTCTTGCGCGATTTCCCAGCTGTGTCCGTCGAGGTCGCGGAACGTGGCCACGCGCATTCCCCAGGGCTTGTCCTCGGGCATCGTGTCGAAGGTGACGTCACGGCGCTGCAGCACCTCCACCACCGTGTCGATGTCATCCACCCAGATGGCCAGCTGGATCCTCGGGCCCGCATTGGGCTCGCCGGGATTGGCGGGCGTCACCAGGCGTGGGCCCTCGCTGTTCACCAAGAGGTTGAGAACCAGGCTGCCGAGGCTGAATCCGGTCGACTTCTCGTCGGTCCACAGCGGCTCCTGCGCGAAGACGCGGGAGTAGAACTCGCGGCTCGCCGCAAGGTCGTCGACCAGCAGGGTGATCGCCGACAGGGCGGGTGTGAAGGTCTGCTCGTGGTTCTCCATGGCACCAAGCTAGCCCGTGCTCGTCACGTGGGCGTCCGCATCCTCGTGGCGAGACGGCAGCCCCCGCGGGTGCGCCGGCCGGACTCCGCAGATCAGCCGCGGGATCGATGGCGCCCGGCAGAGGCTTGCGCGGCGGTGTGCTTGGACGCTGATCCTGCGGGCGATCTGCGGAGCCGGTGCACGACCAGTGGTGTTCACGGCGCACCTCGACTTGTCCACAGGCGGGCTCGGGCGGGTCTTCTGTGGATGGCGTGAACGTTTGGCGGGCCGGATGGACACAGTGCAGGTGTGACTGCTGCAGCCGAACTGAGAAGCCTGGTCGTCGAGGCCGGGGGTGTGATCCGCCGCCGGGACCACCCGCACCTGCGGCATGCCTTTGACTGGCTGGTGAAGCGGGGTGAGCTGGTGCCCGTCCTGCCAGGAGTGCTGGCTGCGGCAGGAATAGCGGAGGACCCCGCAACTCGGCTGGCGGCGATCACCCTGTGGGATCCGGATGCCGTCGTGACAGGTAGGGCGGCGGCTCAGCTCGGCTACTGGGCGGGCGCAAGGGTGGACAGGGTGGAGGTCCTCACCTCTCGCCGCCCCAAGCCGCGTGCTGGTTTCGTCTTCCGCCGCAGCCGGGTGGATCCGGACCAGGTGGTGGAGGGTGACGGCGTGCGCCACACCTCGCCAGCCTGGACCGCGTTGTGGCTGGCGCGCGGGGATGATGGTGAGGCCACAGACGAGGCGCTGCGAGCCAATCGAGTCACCCCGTCGGGGCTGGTGGAGATGATGGCCCAGTTCCGTGGACGGGCCGGCGTGGCTGCCCGCCGTTTCGTCGTCGAGCACAGCCGTGAGAAGCCCTGGTCCGTGGCCGAACGCAAGATCCACGTCGCGCTGCGGGATGCGGGCATCGCCGGCTGGAAGGGGAACCACGTCTTCACCATCCAGGGGCGGACCTGGCCGGCTGACATCGTCTTCGAGAAGCTTCGGCTGGTCATCGAGTTCGACGGTTTCGAGTCGCACTCCCAGCGGGAGGTCTTCCACGATGACCATGAGAAGGCGCTGCTGTTGATGGCAGAGGGCTGGCTGGTGGTTCGGTTCAGTTGGACCCAGCTGGCCGATCCGGTGCAGTTGGTGGCCTGGATCAGGGATGCGCTGGCCATGGCCGCCCGGTTGAACGGATGAATCTGGCTCCGCAGCGTTCTCCTTGAACACCGGCTGAAGAGCTGGCTCGGGAAGGGCTCGCGATCACTGCTACACAAGGTCTTTCAGTGCCTGCTCAGGATGGTCGTGGCTAAGGTGACCAGTGGCACACGTCCGTGCCGCCATGCATGTTGACTCTTCGGGGGAGAGCCTTGACCGAACTGACCATTCCCGTGCCTGACGATGTGCAGATCGTCGCCTTCGACCTGGATGACACGCTCGCCGCGTCGAAGTCGCCCGTCCAGCCGGACATGGCGCAGACCCTCGCTGACCTGTTGGCCGTTCGCCCCGTGTGCATCATCTCCGGCGGCCGCTACCAGCAGTTCCAGTCGCAGGTGCTCGAGAACCTGCCCCATGGTGCTGACCTGTCGAAGCTCCACCTGATGCCCACCTGCGGCACGCGTTACCTGCGGCACGAGAACGGCGAGTGGGTTGAGGTCTATGCCCACGAGCTGGAGGAGGCCGACAAGACGGCCGCCATCGAGTCGCTGGAGAGGCGCGCCAAGGAGCTTGGCCTGTGGGAGAGCGATGAGGTGTGCAAGGGTGCCCGCATTGAGGATCGCGGTTCGCAGATCACGTTCTCCGCGCTGGGCCAGCAGGCGGCCGTCGCAGACAAGCACGCCTGGGACCCGGAGATGACCAAGCGCGCCGCACTGCGTGACGCGGTGGCCGCCGACGTGCCGCAGCTGGAGGTCCGCTCCGGTGGTTCGACCTCGATCGACATCACCATGAAGGGCATCGACAAGGCCTTTGGCATGCGGGCTCTGGAGGAGCAGACCGGCATCAAGAAGGAGAACATGCTCTTCGTGGGTGATCGCCTGCAGCCCGGTGGCAATGACTACCCGGTCTACGAAATGGGCATTGCCTGCCATGCGGTCGAGGGGCCGGAGGAGACCTTGGTCTACGTGCGTGAGCTGATCGAGGACCTCAAGCAGGCCTGATCCAGCATCCTGGTTCACCATCCTGATCCACCATTGCGTGCAGTGGCCGTCCGCGTGAGCGGGCGGCCACTGTCGTTGTTGGTGACCTTCTGAAGGGGCGGCTCCGCAATTCGGCCCCGGGTTGGCCGTCCCGCGGCGGATCCCCGCCTGACCAGAATCTGGGACACCTGACCGCGGGGTGACTTGCGGAGTTCGCTCCCGGTGCGGCGGTGCGGCGGTGCGGCGGTGCGGCGGTGCGGCGGTGCGGCGGTGCGGTGGTCAGAGCACCAGGCTGACTGCAACCGCGAGCATCACGAGCCCGGTCAGCACATCAACGGTCCGCCAGACGCTGGGGCGTCCCAAGGGCCCCGAGAGCGCGTGGGCTCCGAAACCGAGAGAACCGAACCACAATACTGATCCGGTCATGGCCCCAGCGGCGAAGGTCCACTTGAGGGCGCCGTGACTCGCGGCGATCGACCCCAGCATCACAACCGTGTCCAGATAGACGTGCGGGTTGAGCCAGGTGACGGCCAGAACCGTCCCCAGCACGGACCGGCGACTCCGAGGCTCCTCGGCCTCCAGTTTCCCGGGCCGAGCCGCCGCCCGAAAGGACCCGATCGCACTCCACACCAGATAGGCCGCACCCACCCAGCTCAGCACGCGAAGCGCCGCCGGGTGCGCGGCCGCGACGGCACCCATCCCGGCGGTCCCCGCTGCGATCAGCAGCAGATCGCTGATTGCACAGATCGCCACCACCAGGCCCACGTGTTCCCGGCGCAGCCCCTGCCGTAGGACCAGGGCGTTCTGCACCCCGATCACGATGATGAGGGACAGGCCGGTGAGCAGGCCCGCAAGCCAGGTGGAGAGCATGGGATGAACCTAGGGTCGGCGCTGGTGTCGGGCAAATGAACCACCGCTGGGATCCAGCAGTCATGCTTGGTGTCGTCGCGTACGCTGGCGGCACCGCTGAGCGCGGCGTCGACTCGTCATGACAGGAGACCCCATGTCCAAGGTGATCATCATCGGTGCCCACGGCAAGGTGGCGCTGCAAACGCTTCCCCTGCTGGCGGAGGCGGGACATGAGGTGGAGGGCCTCGTCCGCGCCGCCGAGCAGGCCGACGACATTGCCGCCACTGGCGCCACCCCAGTGGTCGCCGATGTGGAGGAGCTTGAGGCGGACGCCTTGGCGGAGCTCTTCCGCGGGGCCGACGTGGTGGTCTGGTCGGCCGGTGCGGGGGGCGGCAATCCTCGTCGCACTTATGCGGTGGATCGCGATGCGGCCATCCGGAGCATGGAAGCCGCGCTCGCCGCCGGCGTCGGCCGGTTCGTGATGGTGTCCTACTTCGGTGCCGGCGCAGACCACGGGGTCAGCCCCGAGAACTCCTTCTATGCCTACGCCGACGCGAAGGCGGCTGCCGACGAGTACTTGCAGGCCAGCCAGCTGGACTGGACCATCCTGCGCCCCAGCGCCCTCACCCACGACGAGCCGACGGGGCGCGTGGATGACCAGGCGAGCGAGTCGGGCCAGGTCTCGCGCGGCAACGTGGCTCGGATGATCGCGGCCGTCGTGAATCACCCGGCGACCAGCCGTCACCGCATCATCCAGTTCAACGACGGCGAGACGCCTGTGGACGAGGTGGCGGCCCGCGCCTGAAGCATCTGCGTCGCAAGGCCTGGTGGCCTGGGGCGTCGGATCCGTGCCGGTGCTGCCGCACAGGCCGGCTGGTGGCTGGGGGCTGGGAGATCCGGTCATGCCGGCCCTCGGCGGGCGGCCTCGGCGACCCTCGCCGCTCCTTCCTTCCACAGGGTCAGGCCAGCGGCAGTCAAGAACTGGGGAAATATTGTTGTCACATCGAGACCGGATTCTTGGGAAATGGTCACCTCCAGCGCTGGAAGCTGAAGTTTGTTCCTGCTATCGCGCGCGAACTTGGTGAATTTTGCCCTCCCTGAACGCGTTGTTACGGTCATGTCGTTCTGTGTGGGTCCGGCGATGCGGGGTGCTGACTGTGATGGTGTCTTCCGATGATTGGCGGGCTCCGGGCCAATCTGAGGGAGAATCGTGCCGGCAATCGTGGCCGATGGTCTTTACAAGGTGTTCGGAAAACGCGCCCAGCGGGGCGTCGAGGCGCTGAAAGCTGGCGCAACCAAGGATGACCTCCGCAAGGACGGTCTCACCGCGGCGGTGATCGACGCCAACTTCACCGTGGAGCCCGGCGAGATATTCGTCGTCATGGGCTTGTCGGGGTCGGGCAAGTCGACGCTCATCCGGATGGTGAACGGTCTGTGGGAGGCCACGGCGGGTGACCTCGAGATCTACGGCGAGAACCTGGGAAAGCTCTCCGACGCGGGCCTGCGGCGCGTGCGTCGCGAGAAGGTCTCCATGGTCTTCCAGCACTTCGCCCTGCTGCCCCATCGCACAGTTGGCGAGAATGCTGCCTACGGTTTGAAGATCCAGGGGATCAACAAGGCCGATCGTGAAGCCAAGGCCGAACGGGCGCTCGAACTCGTGGGGCTCGGCGGCTGGGGCGGTTCATACCCCGGTGAGCTGTCCGGCGGCATGCAGCAGCGCGTCGGGCTGGCGCGGGCGCTGGCTGCCGGCACCGACATCCTGCTGATGGACGAGGCCTTCAGCGCGCTCGACCCGCTGATCCGACGCGACATGCAGGATCAGCTGGTCGAGCTGCAGCAGAAGCTGGACAAGACCATCCTGTTCATCACGCACGACCTCAACGAGGCGATGCGCATCGGAGACCGGATCGCCATGATGCGTGACGGCCGGGTCGAGCAGATCGGCACCGCCGAGCAGATCCTCAACAACCCTGCCAATGACTACGTCTCCACCTTCATCCAGGACGTGGACCGCACCAAGGTGCTGAAGGCGGCGCACATCGCCGAACACCCGCCAGCCGTCCTGGGCGCGGAACAGGGACCCAAGGCGGCTCACAAGTTGCTGCGCGAGACCGCCAACTCCTGGTTGGTCGTCCTGCGTCGCGACCGCACACCGGTGGGCGTGCTGTGGGAGGACGACGTTGCCCGGGCCGTGCGGCTGGCGAGGACGCAGCTGCCGTGGTCCAGCCAGCACGAGATGCCGGTGGTGCCCCACGACACCCCCATCGCCGAGCTCTTCGAGCATTCCGCCAAGCACCTCTCGCCGCTGATCGTGGTGGACGAGCAGCAGCGATTCCTGGGGGTCATTCCCCGCGTCACGCTGCTCACCGCCGTCGGTGAGACGCAGAACGAGACCACCACCGAGATCCAGGCCATCACCACCACCGGCGACGCTCGTCCCGGCTCCGGTGCCACGGCCGTCGCCCCGCGCAAGGAGGGTGAGCAGGCATGATTCACGAGATCGAGATTCCCAAGCTGCCCGTCGGTCGGGTGGTGGAGCGCGGCATCGACTGGATGACCGCCAACTGGAGTGCCTTCTTCGACGGGATCACGGCCTTCGTGTCGTGGGTGGTCGGTGGCGTCACCGACCTGCTGGTGGCGGTGCCGGAACCGGTGATGATCGTGCTGTTCGCGCTGCTGGCCTGGGTGGTCCGCAGCTGGCGACTGGCTGCGGGGACCCTGCTCGCCTTCGGTGTGATCTGGTCGATGGGCCTGTGGACGCACGCGATGCAGACCCTCGCCCTGGTCTTGATGGCCACCTTGTTCGCGGTGGTGATCGCCGTTCCGCTGGGCATCGCCGCCGCTCGCAGTGACCGGGTCAGTGCCATCGTGAAGCCGGTGCTGGACCTGATGCAGACCATGCCGGCCTTCGTCTACCTGATCCCCGCGATCACCTTCTTCGGCATCGGTGTGGTGCCCGGAGTGCTGTCCACGTTGATCTTCGCGCTGCCGCCCGGTGTGCGCATGACGGAGCTGGGCATCCGTAGTGTCGATTCGGAGACCGTCGAGGCCGGGCACTCCTTCGGCGCCACCCCGTGGCAGATCCTGCGCGGCATCCAGCTGCCGCTGGCGGTGCCCACGATCATGGCGGGCGTCAACCAGGTGATCATGTTGGCCCTGTCCATGGCCGTCATCGCAGGCATGGTCGGCGCCGATGGTCTGGGCAAGGACGTCACGGCCGCCATCGCGTCGCTGAACACGGCTCAGGGGGTGGAGGCCGGTCTGGCGGTGGTCTTCCTGGCCATCTACCTGGACCGACTGACCGACGCGCTGGGCCGCCCGAGCGAGTACGCGGGATCGCTGATGGCGCGCCTGCGTCGCAGCGGCATGGCTCCCCGCCGGCGCCATGCGCTGATGGCGGGAATTGCGGCGCTGGCGCTCGCCGTGGTCGCTGCCTTCTCCATCGTCGATCCCGGCAAGATCGGCGGCGGCAGCAAGGGCAAGATCGTGATCGGAAACATCCCTGCCTGGACTGACATCCGCAGCACGGCATATCTGTGGGGCAATCGTCTGGAGGCGATGGGCTATGAGGTGGAGTACCAGGTGCTCAGCGAGCCTGCGCCGCTGTATGCGGGTCTGGCCCGTGGCGACATTGACCTGAACCCATCGGCCTGGTCGGATGTCACTCACAAGCAGTACATGGACAAGTACCGCAAGGATCTGGAGCAGCTGGGCACCTTCAATGCCAGCGCGATGAACATGTTGGCCGTGCCCGAGTACAGCTCCCTTGACTCGATCGAGGACCTCAAGGGCAAGCAGGGTCAGTACGGTGGCCGGATCGTTGGCATCGAGCCCGGCGCGGGCCTCACCAACACCACGCAGACCAAGGTGATCCCCGAGTACGGCCTGCAGGACTACGAGCTGGTGACCTCGTCGACCACGGCGATGCTCGCCGAACTGCAGAATGCGATCAAGAAGAAGGACGACATCGTCGTCACCTTGTGGAAGCCATACTGGGCCACCAGCAAGTTCCCCGTGAAGGAGCTCAAGGATCCCAAGAAGGCCTTCGGTAGCGGTGAGGGCATGAACATCCTGGGCGCGAAGGGCTTCTCCGAGGAGTTCCCGGACGCCGCCGAGTTCCTGTCCAAGGCAAAGCTGAGCGATGACCAGTACGGGGATCTGGAGAACACCGTGGTCAACGAGTTCGGTGAGGGTCAGGAGGAGGAGGCCATCGAGGCGTGGCTCGAGCGCAACCCCGATGTGCTGCCACCGGTGGAGGGCTGACACGGCCGACTCCGCAAACCGACCTCACGTTCCGCGCCGGCCCCCGCATTCCCGCGGAGGCCGGCACGGGGCATTGGATCTGGTGGTCGTTTTGCGGAGTCGGGGCCCGGAGCCCCCATACATCTGCGGCAGGATGGAGGCATGAGCCCGCAGCGCTACCCGGTGCCCTCGGCGCCGCCGGAGTACCGGCATCCGCCGGGCAAGGTGTCCGCGCGCGGTTCCTTCAAGCTCTTCGAGCTGGTCTCGGCCGGGTTCGCGCTGGCGGCTCTGGCACTGGCCTTCTGGCTGGCGGCGATCCTTCTGACCAGCGGTTTCTCCGGCCATCGGGTTCGCCTGTTGCATCTGCTTCTCTTCTGGGCGGTGACGGCCTATCTGGCCCTGCCGCGGGTGCACCAGCTGATGACGCTGCTCTACCTGCCCGACTACTTCATTGGCCGCACTCGCACCGCTGACGGTGTCCTGGGCGATCCGATCAATCTGGCCCTCGACGGCAATGAGCACGACGTCCACGCCGCCATGCGCGCGGCGGGATGGATCAGGGCCGATGACCTCTCGGTACGCACCGCATGGAACACCATCCGTTCCTGGTTGACCCGCCGCTCCTATCCCTCGGCGCCGGTCTCGGGACTGTACCTGTTCGGCCGCCTGCAGGACTTCGCCTACCAACAGGAGGTGGACGGCAACCTGAGCCAGCGTCACCACGTGCGGTTCTGGCGGGTGCCGCGCGGCTGGGTGATGCCGGGTGGCCACAAGGCGCAGTGGCTGGCGGCGGCCACCTATGACCGGGCGGTGGGATTCTCGATGTTCACCTGGCAGGTGACGCACAAGATCGACGAGAACATCGACATCGAGCGGGACTACCTGATCGACACGATCCGCTATGCCGATCCGGAGACCTCGGTCACGGTCATCAAGGACTTCTCCACGGCCTACCACCATCGCAATGGCGGGGGAGACCGGGTGCGCACCGACGGTGACATGCCGGTCCTGGATGTCTCCGGCGCCTTGATGCGGGTGGGGCATGAGAAGGTCGGCGCCCGTGCCTATCCGTATCCGGGTTTCGCCCAGCACGGGATCCCGCCGGCGCCGCTGGTGATCGGTGGGCTGCTGGTGGCTCTGCGTGCACTGGTGGCCATGGCCGCGTGGGGGTTCGTGGCCTTCCGTGGCGCGGCGGAGCGGGTGCTGGGCAGCACATTGGACATCCGGGTGAGCGCCCTGGCAGCAGCCGTCGCGGTGGTCCTGTGGTGGTTCGTCATTGCCCGCAAACGTCTGGCGTGGGTGGCCTTGATGTCGGTGGCGACGATCGATGCGCTCCTGCAGTTGGCCGCCGTGTCGTCGGACATGTCGACGGGTCTGGGCAATCTGTTCGCTGCGGGTCTGTCGGTGCTCACCGTGCTGGCCGTCAGCGCCACACCGGTGCGCACCTGGGTGTCGCGTGGCCGCAGTGAGCCGCAGGTCACCATCCCGGATGGCCAGTGGCGCCATGCCCGGGTCACCTCGGACTGACGGTGGCGCGGGGCGAGTCGTTTGGCGCGGGTCCGTTGGCGCGTCGTGCGACGATGGGCCGCATGGCGTGGATCATCCTCATTCTCTCGGGCCTGTTCGAGGCCGTCTGGGCGACGGCCCTGGACCGGATCGACGGCCTGCACCGCCCGTGGCCGATCGTGGTCTTCCTGGTCGCGATGACCATCTCGATGGTCGGGCTGGCCTTCGGGATGCGCGAGATTCCCGTCGGTACGGCCTATGCGGTGTGGGTGGGGATTGGCGCGACGGCCACGGTGGCCTATTCGATGGCGACGGGCGCCGAGTCGGTCAGCCTGGTGAAGATCCTGCTGGTGCTGGGGATCGTCGGGTGCGTGGCGGGATTGAAGTTGGTCAGCCAGCCGGCCTGAGGTCTCGCTGGCTCGGTACTCGGTTGGCTTGGTGTTCGGCTGCCGGGGTTCTTCGTCGTAGTCTTGACGTAAAGGGAATTTCTTCGACGCGAGTGAGGCCGGGCCGCGTCGGCTCGACGTATTCAGGAGAGTCATGACACCCCCGTCCCCCGGGCCCCTCGCCCCACGTGACATGCCGCCCCGCGGCCCCGAACCGTCGCTGCCCGACGCAGCTGGTTGGCCCTTCCTCGTCACGGCCTTCGTGGGCCGCATGCCCAGCTCGATGGTGCAGCTCGGATATCTGTTGGTGCTCAGCCAGAGTGGCTATGGCCTGGCTGCCGGTGGTCTGGCGGTGGCGGCCGTGGGGCTGGGCAGTGCGATCGGCGGGCCCGTCGTGGGCCGCCTGGTGGACAGGTTGGGGCCGTTGCCCGCGCTCGCCGGGGCGACCCTGGTCTCCCTGGTGGGGCAGGCGATCTTCCTGGGGCTGATGGTGCAGTCGGCGCCGCTGGCAGCGCTGCTGCTCTGCGCTGGACTCGTGGGTGCGGCAAATCCGCAGGTGGGGCCGGTGGCCCGGAGCCACTGGTCTCGGCTGGCGGTTCGGCTGCGCGCGCCGCATCTGGTGCAACGGGCGTTGGGCTACGAGGGGGCCGTGGACGAGACGGGTTTCGTCGTGGGACCGGTGCTCGCGGGTGCCCTGGTGACGTTGCTGGGGCCCCTGCCGGCGGTGGGCGCGATCCTTGCCCTGACACTGGTTCTGCAGGGCCTGTTCCTGCTGTACCTGGCGCTGGACCGCGCCAACTGGGCCGATGACCCGACGCCTGCGGGGCAGCCGACCGTTGTCGCTGGCGGCCCCTCGGTGGGTTTGTTGCCCGTGCTGTGGCCGATGCTGGGCTGTCTTGCGGTGGGGACGCTGTTCGGTGCAACGCAGACGGCGCTGACGGCGGTCTTCGACTCGCGCGGCACGCCCGGTGTGACGGGTCTGGTCTATGGATTCGTGGGCATCGGCAGTGGAGTGGCCAGCCTGTTGGCTGCTCGTTTTCCGCAGAGCTTCGGCCTTCCGTCCCGCGTGCTGCTGGGCGGGCTGTTCGTGGCGGCCGGGGCGCTGGCGATGATGACGCTTCCTGCGGCCTGGCTCGCCGCAGCGTGCGGGTTCGTGCTGGGGCTGGGCGCCGGGGTGATCCTGGTCACCTCCTTCACCTGGATGGAGGCGATCGCGCCGCGGCATCGGATGGCGACGATGATGACGGTCTTGTCCACCAGCATCACCTTGGGGGTGAGCGCTGGCGCGGCCACGGCCGGTCAGTTGGCGTCGGTGCTGGTGCGGGGATTCTGGCCGCTGCTGATGGCCGCAGTGTTGGCGGTGGTGGCGTCGGCGGGGATGCGGGCGCACCTGCCGCTGGTGAGGTCCGTTCGTCGGGGTTGAGGGGTGGCTCGGCCGCCGGGTGAGGGGTTGTCCAGGCGCGCGCCGCTCAGCGCGCCCGGGGCCCTGAGACGTCCGAGTTGCCAACGTACTGCGTGAGCCAGGCCATCAGGTCGCGCAGCTCGTCCCAGCCGTCGTTGAGGTATTCGGCGGCTTCCGCGGTGGCCATCCAGGCTGGTTGCCCCAGATCCAGGCGGGCCGAGATGGTCTTGTGGCGCAGCAGCTCCAGCCGCGGGGCATCCGGTGCGACGCCGCGGGGGCGGGTGGCCAGCCGGTCCCCGTCGATCAGGTATCCCGCTGACTCCAGCTCGGCCGTGATCTCCTGCAGCTGCACGCCCGTGGCGTCGTTCTGCACTGCCTCGCGGTAGCGGGCCAGCTGCGGGCCGTCCATGAAGTAGTTGCCGCCGGCCAGATGGAAGCCCGTGGAGTCCACCTGGAAATACCAGCCCGCGTGCGTGTGGCTGTGCGCGTAGAGGCCCTGGTGCGCCTTGTAGGGCGTCTTGTCATTGCTGAATCGCACCTGGCGGTAGGGGCGGAAGACCTTCGTCTCGCCGAAGGCCGGGCCCACCTGCTCGGCCAGGGCCAGCATCGGGGTGCGGACCAGGCGGTCATAGTCGTCCTTGTGGGCCAGCCACCACTCGCGGTTGTTGTTCACCTCGAGCTGGCGGTAGAAGTCGACCGCCTCGAGTGGGATTCCGGTGAAGGCCATGCCCCAACACTAGGGCGCACTGGCGTTGGGGCGGCGGTCACGAGGCTCTGGTCTGCACGGCTTGGCTGCCCGTAGTCGGGGGTCCGCCGATCGGACTCCGCAATTCGACCGGGCGATGCCGGCCTCTGAGCCGGGCCGGGTGGGGTGTCCATCGCGCCGGACGAACCCGGGGTCGGTCTGCGGAGTTCATCCCGCAGTGCCGGTGCTCCTGCCAGCGCCCGGTCGAGGTATCGCCAGCTGGAGCTCATGGTGGATCGAGGCAGGGGCTGATCGCGGCAGGGGCTGATCGAGGCCGTGGCGGATCGAGGCAGGACAGACCGAGGCGAGGGGGGATCGATCAGCTGCCTGGTGGGTTCAGGCCCGGTCGAAGAGCTGCCAGGCCAGGGTGAAGTCGTCGTGCACCTTGCGCGCCCGGTTCTGCAGGGCGGACGCGCGCTTGGTTTCCCACTCGCGCACCTGCTGGTGGATTCGTTCGGCATCCCCGCGCAGGACCGTCTCCGTCAGCCTGGTGAGACTGCCGCCCAGCGACTGGTGGAAACGGGTGGCCCCGTCGCTGGCGCCGATCACCCCGCGGACCGAGCCCAGCGGGAAGTTCTCCACCCTTGCCTCGGCCGCCGCGGATGGGTCGTGGTGGCAGCACCACCAGCCACCGGATTGGTTGCGCTGCTCTTCCAAGACCTGGGCCTGGGCCGCACGAATCCCGTCGGGGCAGGTCGCGCTGGCTGCGGCGCGCGTGGCCAGCTCACCCAACCGGTCGTCGGTGAGTTCGGTGACCTGTCCGTTGGTCAGTGCGACGAGGATCGACGCGTCGCACAGGACCAGGGTCTCCAGCACGGAGCCGGTGACGCGCCAGGCGGCGAGGGTGGCGCTGGGGGAGCCTGCGGCCAGGTCGCATTCGGGGTGGAGCTCGGCGACCCGTCGGATGGCGGTGGCCAGAGAGCCGGCCATGGTGTCGTCGCGGCGGGCGAGCTGGTCGCGGTAGGTCTGGGCCAGATGGGTGGAGTACCAGCTCACCTCGTGGTGGCAGCCCTGCCGCATGCTCTTGGGCAGGCCGGCGCCGTCGGTGACCACACCGATTCCGGGGGCGGTGGCGGCGGCATCCTCGTTGTCCCGATCACAGCTGGCGGGGCGGGTGAAGACCTGCGGTTCGCACATGGGTCGAGTCTTGCAGACATTTACCTACCAAGTGGTAGGATTCTGGCTCGTTGGGCCGGCCAGAGAATGAGGCCGTTGCCCTGCCCAGCGGCACCAGGAGGAAGACCATGCGCCGACACCCAGATCTCGCAGGCTCCGCCCTGCTGTGGGGGCTGCAGTTCGCCTTCCTGGCGCCTGCCCTCACCCTGCTCCTGGTGACCCTCTACGACGCGTCGATGTCGGAGGTCGGGTGGGTGATCGCCTGCTACCAGGGCGCCGGATTCGTGGCCCAGCTGGTGATCCCCGCCTGGGCCGACCGTCGACGCGACTACCTGCTGCCCATGCTGGCCGCGGGCCTGTTCACGATCGCCCTGGCCATCGCCCTGTGGTTCGCCACATCCCTCTCGATGGCGCTGGTGGCCCTGCTCCTGCTGGGCGCCCCGGCTGGCGTCGGTGGCTCGATGCTCTTCGCCGAGCTCAAGCACCAAGGGGCCGGCCTGCAGGACGTGACCTCGGTGCGAGCCGTCTTCTCCTTTGCCTGGATCATCGGCCCGCCGGTGGCGACTCTGGTGATCGGTTCCCTGGGCAGCCGCGCCCTGTTGGTGGCGGTGGCCATCATCGCGCTGGTGAACCTGGGGCTGACCGTCCACATGATGCGGGCGCGCAGTCGCCGAACCCTCGACGAGCCGGTCCTCGCGGAAGCCACCGCCGCCGTGGGCAAGGTGCCGGTGGGGCTGGCGCTGCTCTCCTTCGTGCTGACCGGAGCCACCAACGCGGTGGCGGTGGCGGTCATCACGCTCTTCGTGACGGAGCACCTGGGCTTGGCCCCTCTGTGGGCCGGCCTGTGCCTGGGCCTGTGCGCCCTGCTGGAGATTCCGGTGCTGGTGCTCTCGGGGCGGCTGGCGATCAACCGCCCGAAGTTCCCCCTGGTGGTGGTTGGTTCGGCGCTGGCGCTGCTCTACTACCTGGGCCTGCTGGTGGTGGACAGCCCGTGGATGCTGCTCCTGTTGCAGGTGCCCAATGCGGTCTTCATCGCCCTGATCGAGGGGCTGGGGCTGGCATGGGTGCAGGAGATCATCGCCGCGCCGGGGATGGCGTCGGGCATGTTCATGAACACCCGACGGGTGGGTTCGGTCCTCAGCGGTGTGGTGATCTCGCTGGGGTCGGCGGGCGCTGCCGGTGTGGCCGGGGTCTTCGTGGTCTGCGCCGTGCTGGCGGCCGTGGCCCTGGTCCTGTTGCTGGTGGCCGGCCGGATGCTGCGCACCGCCTGAGGCGCCGGGGGCAGTCGCAACCCTGGCCGACCACGTCCGAGTCGGTCAGCTGCGGGCCAGCAACCCGTCGATCTGGTTGATGGCCGAGGTGGCGCCCTCGATCACGCCCATGTCCAGCACCGCCTGCAGTTCGTCGGCGCTGGCGTAGTGGCTGGTGTAGGTGGCGCGGGTGCCGCCGTCGATGGGCTCGAAGTCGAAGTCATTGCGGCTGGCCGGGAGCTCCGGGTTGGGCGTGAAGTCCTGGTTGGCGAAGCCGTCCATCACCGCGATGTGGTGCGGCTCGTGGACTTCGATGACCTCCCAGTAGCCGCAGTACTTCTGGCCCTCGGGGTCGGTCATGAAGTAGTTCATCCGGCCGCCCGGCGCCAGATCGTGCAGGGTGAAGGTGGCGGGCATTCCCTCGGGGCCCCACACCCGTTCCAGCAGCCGCGGATCGGCGTAGACCTGCCAGACCGATTCGATGGGCGCCTGGAATTCGGCCACGATCGTGAGGGTCTTGCCCTTCAGATCTGCCTTGGTGTCGACGACGGGCATGGTCTTCCTTTCACCGGATGTACGGTCTGTGTTTCGAGTGTGGCAGGTCGGGCCCCACCGTGCACGCAGAGCCAACCGCCAGCCGGTCGCCGCACGCCAACCCCAGATCCCCTGTCACCGCAGTTCACCTGTCACCGCAGTTCACCTGTCGCCGCAGATCCGCCGCGTGTCAAGAGCCGGTCGGCGCGGAGAACCACCGCTGCAGGCTCCCCGGCCACCCTCTGCCGGGGCCAACTCCGCAAACCGTCCTCCAGCTCTTCGGGCCGCGCCAGCGCCCCCTTGCCAGAGCGGGGCGAAGTGCTCCCGGCCCACACCGGGAGGTCGGTTTGCGGAGTCGGGGGCGGGGGACCGCCCGGAGGGAGGTGAGAGGAGCCGCTACCTCAGGGCGGACTTGGCCTTCCACTGCTCCCAGCTGATGTCCCACTCGCTCCAGCCGTTGCCGAACTCCAGCTTGCGGTCGGATCCGGTGAAGACCACTGGGTCACCGATCTGGGCCGTCGTGTAGAGCTTGTACATCTCGTCGTCACGCATGCCGACGCAGCCGTGCGAGGCATTCCGGACACCGAAGTTGCCCTCATTCCACGGCGCCGAGTGGATGAACTCGCCGGACTTGGTGACGCGCAGCGCGAAGGCCGCCTTCACCTCGTAGCCCTCGGCGGAGTCCTGGGCGATGCCGGTGGTCTCGGAGTTCATGGTGATGTTCTCGGCCTTCTCCATCACCACCTTGGTGCCGGAGCGGGTGACGAAGCCGGGCTTGCCGGCGGTCATGGGCCAGGTTCCCACCGGTTTTCCGTCGCGCAGCCAGGTGATGGTGTGCTTGGCGATGTCCACCTTGCCCTGCTGGTTCTTGCCGATCTTGAGCTCCAGCTCGCGGTTCAGCTGGCCGTATCTGCCGTCGCCGGCGTCGACGCCGTTGAGTCGGGCGTCGAGCTTGACGGTGCTGCCCGGCTTCCAGTGTTGCTTGGGGCGCCAGTGGACGGTCTTGTCATCCAGCCAGCCCCAGGAGCCCTCCTGCGCCGGGACCGAGGTGACGTGCATGTTGCGTTCGAACTCGGCCTTGTTCTGCACGGGCAGGTCGAACTGCACGACGACGGGTTGCGCGACGCCGTAGGGGCCGTTGATGACGGGGGCCAGGGTGGGGAAGACCTCCTGCTGCCGGCTCAGGGCCGCGGTGCGGAAGCTGCTGGTCTTGGTGACCTCCTTGCCATCGTCGCCGGTGGCCGTGGCGGTGACGGTGTAGCTGGCGCTGGGGTCCAGACGATTGTCGGCGATCCAGATGCCCTTGTCGTTGGCCTGTGCGGTGAGTTTGGTGACGGCATTCTTGCCGCTGGCCGTGGTGGTGATGGTGACGTCGGTGACGGTGGCGGCCGTCGGGGTGACGGTGATCAGCGTGCTCACCGGCACGTCGTTGGCTCCGTCCTGGACGTTGATGGCCAGCGACGGGTCCGTGGATGCGGAGGTGGCCGAGCTGGACGGGTCCGCGGCTGGGCTGGTCGAGGCCTTCGCGCTGGCAGCAGACTGGCTGGATCCGGTGGTCGACGATCCGGCGGGCTCGCCCGCTCCTTCGCCGCTGGCTGCGCAGCCGGTGGCCAGCAGCGCTGCGGCCAGTGTGGCTGCTGCGGTCTTCCTGTCCATCACATCCTCCTCCTGCGCCAGAGCTGGTCTCCCGGGCCCGACAATTCTTGGCAGCTGAAGGGTCAGGTCTCCGGGCGCGACGCACATCACTGGTGAATCTTCAGGGGGCTGTGAAAAGTTGCCCCGCTGGCACGGCCGATGAGGGATGATCGAGGCACGACGGTCCAGTCAACGATGACCAGGAGGCAAGGGTGCCTGAGCAGGTGCGGGTGGAGATCGACGCCGGAATTGCGCAGGTGGTGCTGTGCGCGCCCGAATCGGGGAATCGGGTGGATGTCGGCTTCGGCAAGGATCTGGAGCGTGCCCTGGACCGAGTGGCGGACGCCGACGGGGTTCGCGTGGTCTGGCTGCGTGCGGAGGGTGACCACTTCTCCCAGGGCGGCGACCTGCGGCCCTTCCATGAGCGGATCGAGGAGTTGGGGACGCGGATGCCGGGCCTGTTCGATGCCTTCAATCCGGCGCTGGAGAAGCTCGGGAGCTTGCCCGTGCCGTCGGTGGCGGAGGTGCGTGGCTGGTGTGTGGGTGGTGCGCTCGGCATGGTTTCCTTGGCCGACGTGGTGGTGGCGGGTAGCAGTGCGCGGCTGCGTCCGGCCTTCCCCGGGCTCGGCATTTCCAATGCGGGTGGTTCGACGGTGGGCTTCGCGTCGCGGATGGGGGTTTCCCGCGCCAAGCGTTTCTGCATGTTGAACGAACTGCTGGATGCCGAACAGGCGCAGCAGGTGGGGTTGGTGGACTTCGTGGTGGGTGACGAGCTGCTGAAGGAATCGGCCGGGGAAATCGTGTCCCGGTTGGCTTCTGGGCCCACTCTCTCCTTTGCGGGGATGCGCCGGAATTTCGGGCGGCTGGGGATGGAGCTGGGTGAGGCCCTGGCCATGGAGGTGGAGAACATCAGCGTGTGTGCGGCTTCGGCTGATGCTGCCGAGGCGGTGACGGCGTTCATGGAGAAGCGGCCTGCCCAGATGCGTGGCCGATGACGTCTTCGGGTGGTTCGGGATCCCGATCTGAGGGCTGGTTGAGGAGCTCCTTCACCGACTTGGGTGGAATCTATCGTCCGGCATACTGGCGGGCGTGGATGGGAACCCGATGGACGAGATGAGCGGCCGGCGCGACTTCGCCGCCGTGCTGTCGCGTGCCATTCGCGATTCCCGGCTCAGCCTCAAGCAGCTCCAGGAGCAGCTGGCCCGCAAGGGCGTCCACCGTGACATTGCGACCCTGGACTACTGGCGCAATGGTCAGGCCATCCCCACCGGCAATCGCGACCTGAAGGGCGTCACGGTGCTGGAGGAGATCCTCGACCTGGGCGCCGGGCAGCTCCTGTCGCGGCTGCCCAGCGACGCCGTCTCGCGCTGGGATCCCGTGCGCAGCGCGCCGATCGACCGGCAGCTGGAAGAGGCCTATGCCGTCATGGGGCTCCCGTCGTTGGACAGTCTGGAGCACATCTTCCTGCAGGACTCGGTCAGCATCTCCACCGACTTCCACCGGCAGGCGGAGGTCACCACCCAGCTGGTCCGTGCCACCCGCGACGGGGTGCACAACATCCCGGTCGCGCTGCGCCAGATCTTCACCGAGGACGAGCCGCCGCGGATCAGCGGAATCTCCGGGTGTGAGCTGCATGACGTCGCCATGCTCGACGACGAGGGTCTGCTCTGCGCCGAGCTGCGCCTGCCTCGCCCCCTGCGCAAGGGGCAGCTGCACATGTTCAGCTACCGGATGGACTGGACCTTCGCCCGCGACCGTGACAGTGACGGCATCACCCGCCTGGTGCGGCCCGGCCTGCGCTACTGGGCCGCGACGATCGACTTCGCCGGCGACGCTCCCGGTTACGTCGAGTACAACTACGAAGTGGAGAACTTCACCCGCCTGGGCACGCCCACGGGTACCGAGATGACGCAGCGGATCCGCTCCGCCAAGCAGGTCCAGCGGGTGCTGCGGGGCCCCCTGCCCGGCCTGCACTCCATCGAATGGAAGAAGTGACATGCCCCACAACCTTGCCGGCCCCACGTTCGCCACGCGATTCGCGAAGGCCCTCGACGCCTCGGGGATGGGCACCGAGCAGTTGAGCGCGCAGCTCCTGGTGCGTGGCATTCGCACGTCGCCGCAGACCCTGCAGAACTGGGTGGACGGGCGGGAGACGCCGTCGCCCGAGCGTGACCTACGCGTGCTGCGGGCCCTGGAGCAGATGCTGCCCAGCATCTCCCTGGACATGGTCGACCCGTCGGCCGGCGAGGGGGAGCGGGAGTGGCAGCCGCTGGTGGGCCTGCCACGGAACACGCCTGCCTGGGCTCGGATGGCGGAGGTGCGATCCCTGACCGAGCAGCAGTTCGTTGCGGAGATGGCGCACGATTCCAGCCGCCTCAGCGCCGACCGGATGGTGCTGGAGCGCACCGTCCACCTGGTCACCCGGCCATTGGGATCCTTCCGGCACGAGCCGTCGCTGCTGCTCCTGGTGCCCCGGGGTGCCAGCGTGGAGGCCATCAATGGCACGGGGCGGGAGCGCGTGACGGCGCCGGTGCCCGTGGGGGAGCTGTGTGACATGGTGCAGGCCACCACGCGTCGCACCAGCAACACCAAGGCCGGCCGTCTGCAGACCAGCCAGATGACCTTCCTCATCACTGGCGTGGAGCCGATTCCGGGCATTCGCCTGGCGCTGCCGGGGCCGGTGGACATCTTCTCCTTCGACGTCACCTTCGAGGGCGACGCCCCGACGTCGGCGACGCTGGGACACCGCGACGGCTACGGCCTGGACGCCTCCCCGCTGCCGCTGGAGGTGGGTCAGCACATGCAGTACACGACGTTGGAGGCCCCGATCGGCCTGTATGACATGGAGTGGAGCTTCTGACTGGTCGGCGTGGCGCGTCCTCCGTCTCGGGCGGCGGGCAGGACGGCGACGGGCGCGCCTTTGCCGCCGTGCTCTCCCGCGCCATCAAGGAATCCCGGGAGAGCCTTGCCGGCCTGCAGAGGCAGCTGGACAAGAAGGGTGTCTGGATTGACCTGGCGACGCTGGACTACTGGCGTTCTGGCAGGGCCCTGCCCACCGAGAAGAAGGACCTGCGGGCGGTGGCCGCGCTGGAGGTGATCCTGGGCCTGGGTGTGGGGCAGTTGAGCTCGCTGGTGCCGTCGGATGCGGTGTCCCGGTGGGACGACGTGCGGTCGGCGCCGGTGGTGCAGCAGCTGCAGCGGGCGCTCGACGTGCTGGGACTGGATGCCCGCGAGAGCTTGGACAATGTCTTCGTCCAGGACACATTGTGGATCTCCGAGGATCGTCGGCGGCAGACCGAACACACGCTGCAGGTGGTTCGCGCCGCCCGCGACGGGGTGCAGTCCGTGCCGATCGCGCTGCGCCAGCGATTCGTCGAGGAGGAACCGCCGCTGATCAGCGCTGACACGGGCTGCGTCTTGCGCGACGTGGTGAAACTGGGCGATGACGACGTCCTGCTCTGCGCCGACATCCGGCTGCCATGGCCGCTGGTGCGCGGCCAGCTGCACACCTTTGCGTACACGATGGACTGGACCTTCACCACACCGCAGGACAGCTACGGCTTCACGCGCATGGTCCGTGATGGGATGCGCCACTGGGCTCTGGAGGCGCACTTTGCCCAGACGCCCAAGCACTTCACCTACTACTTCGACCTGGCCAACCTCACCGAGGACGGCGACGGCTCCGATGAGGAGGTCAGCCAGCGGATGCGCCCCAAGCGGGACATGCAGGTGGTGCTGCGTGATCCATTGCCCGGGATGCACAGCGTGGACTGGAACTTCTGAGGGTCAGGCGCTCCCGGGGATTCACGGAGAGTGAATCTTGGGCCTGAACGCACCCGTGGCGTGGGATATTCGACGCATGCACACCACAACGCAGAGGGGACTGCCCCGGGTTTGCTTGACGGTTTCTAGGGGGTAGGTCAGGCGGCCTGGGTGGTCGTCTGGTGGACTGTTTCGAACTCTACTGGGGTGAGTTTGCCGAGGCGTCGTTGACGTCTGCGGCGGTGGTAGGAACGTTCGATCCAGGTGATGATCGCCAGCCGCAGCTCGGCCCGGCTCGGCCAAGGGTGACGGTTGAGGACGTTCTTCTGCAGCAAGGCGAAGAAGCTTTCCATGGCGGCGTTGTGGTCGCTCGCGGCAACCCTGCCCATCGACCCCGTCAGGTGGTGGGCGTCGAGTTCGCGCAGGAATTTCTTCGACCGGAACTGGCTGCCCCGGTCGGAGTGCACCACGCACCCGGCCACGTCACCGCGCCGCTGCACCGCCATCCGCAGGGCATTGACCGCCAGGCTGGCCTTCATGCGTGCAGCGATGCTGTACCCGACGATCCGGTTGGAGAAGACATCCTTGACCGCGCACAGGTACAGCTTTCCCTCGCTGGTGTGGTGCTCGGTGATGTCGGTCAACCACAACACGTCCGGTTCGTCGGCGGTGAAGTGGTGTTGCACCAGGTCCTCATGGACCGGAGGACCAGGCTTCTTCCACGAGCCGTTCTTGATCGAGTGGAACGAGCGGATCCGTTGCAGCTTGCAGAGTCGATGGACCCGGTTCTCCCCAGCAGTGATGCCCTTTTCGGGTAGGTCATCGGCGATCAGGCGGTATCCCAGGCCGGGGTCTTCGTCGTGGAGGTCGATCGCGGCGTTGATCAGGTGCGCATCGTCCCAGTCACGCTGGGAAATCGGCTCGGCGAGCCACTGGTAATAGGCCTGCCGGGAGAAGCCCAGCACCCGGCACGAGACCGCCACCGGCACCCGCATCTGTGTCCCCTTGGCCTGGGCCAAGTCGGTGACCAAGGGGAACATCATTTTGGGTTGATGTCACGAGACAAGTAGGCCGCGGCGCGGCGCAGGACCTCGTTCTCCTGCTCCAGCAGCCGAATGCGTTTCTTCGCCTCCCGCAACTCGGCAGCCGACCGGCTGTCGCCGGCCGGGGCATCGGCACGGTCGGCCTTGGCAAGCCAGTTGCGCAGGCAGGACTCACTGATCCCGAAGCCCTTCGCGATCTGGCCGATCGGCGCCTCGCCCTTGCGGGCCACCGCGATCACGTCGTCGCGGAACTCCTGGGGATGGGGCTTGGGCATGACATGCATCCTTTCACCAGGCCCTCACGGACCTGAGATGTCAGTGTCAACCAAACCCGGGGCAGTCCCCTCCTGTACTCGGTGGACGGCCGGGCTTGGCAAGCAGACCGAAAGGGAACGTGGGGCATCGACCATCCCGTTCATGGCGGACCGTCATCAGGGGGCGGTTCTGGTCGGTCCGAACTGGACGCAGGGGTCTGTCCCCAGTGCACGATGGCACGTGCACTGGATGGATCTTGTGAATGCGAGACCGACTGATGTTGCCTCGCATGCGCTCAGGCGGTGCCTCGCGCGCTCCAGAACAATAAAGTGGCGTGGATCTCATTTGTGGTCAGGCTCCCGAGCCGGCATCTGTCATCGGACCTTTGGGAGGTCCGTCAACTCCAGGACCGTGAACGCGCCGGGCCAGTCGGATTAACGTCGGAGAGCTCATCGGCACGGGAGGCACCTTCTTGGGTGGCACAGCCCGCACTCGACTCCTGCGTGACAGTGGGAGAAGCGTGCCACTTGTCACGATATGACTTGGACGTGGCTGCCATCCACGCGAGTAGGGATACGGCGGCCATCCATGCCCAGTTGGCCGAGATGGCTCCGAGGGCGAATCCTAGGAGGGGCAGCAGGAAGCTGCGCACAGCGGTCGAATTGCGCCATCGGAGGGAATATCCGAACAGGGTGAGACACCAATTGACGAGGCAGTAGAGGGCAAGCAGTTCGAGCGTGATGATGAAGAGGACTGCTTGGTCGGGCTCCACAGTGATGGAGGCCTGGGCTCCCTCACGCTGGACGATGGTCAGCAGGCGACGGATACAGCGAACGTTGTACAGCATGAGTGCTGCTCCCGCCATGCTGAGGATCATGCCGAGCACCCTCTTCCAGCTGGGAGGAGCGAAGTATGCATCGAAGAGGCTGGGGCCAGGGGGCAGGGAAACGGCCAGTAGAGCCAAAGCAACAAAGGAAGACAGGGTGATCAAGGCATCCAGTGCAGAGGAATTCGACGTTCCAATCAGGGCGATGAGCACCAGCGCAGTCAGGAACAGCCCAGCCATCCCTCGGTGGTCCAGCAAGTAGGAGATCCAGCTGGAGTGGCGGCCCATCCTTGACAGAACCCGCTCGACCCGTGGCTGAAGTGAGCGCCACATGCGGCGATGGAGGCGGCGATCCTGAAGTCCCTCGTCACAGACGGCGCAGCGCGCTCGAGAGGGGAGTGGCAGATCGCGCGCAGCCGGGATCACGCCCAGAGCGCGTCCCATGTCAGTCGGCCCCAAGAGTTGAGGAATCAGGCCCGTGATCAGCATGCCCAAGAACAAGAGGGCGGCTGCGATGCCGATCATGCCGAGCAGCGGCGACTGCCGGGACAGATCCAGTACCAACGAGGTTGTCACGAAGCACCCAATGATGAGCATCACCAGGAGCATCGCCAGAAGCCCAAGTCCGTCCAGGTCAATGCTTTCGCCCCGATGCCGCCCCCGCCGAATGCTCAACTGAATGGCGCGACGTAGCCGCATGACACGAAATCGCAGGCCACACGTTGCCTGGTCCAACATCCTGATGCCCACCAAGCACATGGGCAGGATGGTGAGCGTCGCCGCCGCTCCGAAGACGCACCACGGGAGAACGATGGCTTCCAGTGGTAGCCCGTTCACTTCGCGATGAAACTGTAGGCCAGCCAGTGCAAAGGCGTGGGTTGCCAGACCTGCTGTGAACAGGACACTGATGCCGACCAGCCAGCATCCGAAGACCTGTCCCGGTGACATCTGATGAGTCCGATGAACCAACCATTCGCGGCGAGTGGCGATGCGCGTGACGTCCAGATTCTCTTCCATGGCAAGAAAACTAGGACCCGCCACTGACATTTCTACTGCGGCGTCAACTCGCTCGCCTCGCCACTCCAAGTGACCACCAGCTCGTCGCGCGCCCGAGAAGCCGCCACATACAGCAGTGACCGTTCCCTGAGTAGCGCGTCCTGCAGCTCGTCGGGCGAGTAGTCGAAGTCGCGGAGATTGATCGGGATGGATCCCTTTGACACTCCGAACAACAGGACCCGGGTGAATTCGCTGCCCTTGGCCCGGTGCATGGTCATGACAACCGGGGCACCTGCCTTGGGCTGGTCCCGGTCCACCGCGCGGGCGCTGACTCCTCGTTCCGCGAGGCCCGCAACCACCAGATCTCGCTGTCGGCTGTCACGCACCAGCACGGCGATGGTCTCCAACTGCGCGCCGTCGAGGTCCTTGATCCACCGTCGGATGGTTTCGGCAGCGAAGTCGAGCTCATCCGGCAGCGACGCAAGGCCACGCAGCACGGGACGAGGGCCGGTACGGGCAGACCGGTATCCGGCCGTGCTCTCGGCCTCGGATTCAAGGTCCTGGTACTCACCACCGTCGAGGATGGACACCGCGTAGTGCAGATTCTGCGCAGTCGTGCGGTAGTTGAGGGTGAGCCGTCTGGACCGTCCCTGCACGGAGATGCCGAAGTGCTTCAGAGTGATCTTGTTGCCGTAGATCCGCTGGTGGCTGTCCTCGGCAATGAATAGGTCGTCGGGCCCCTCGGCCACCAATGCACGCAGCAGCTGCCAGTGCGCCGGCGTCATGTCCTGACCCTCGTCCACCAGGACGTGATCCGCAACGCGGCCGCCACTATTGGCCGCGACGGTCTCCAGGTGTACGGCGGCGATGGTCGCCACTTCCTGGAAGTCGAGGGTTCCCGCCATGTAGGAATTGCGACGGTAGGCCTCCACCACGCGCCACACCTGAGTGCGCTCGGCACGGTTGAGCCGTACTCCGCGGCCTGGGCGGCGGACTCGCAGATAGCTCTCCAGATTGGTGATGCGGTTGGGCAGGACCACCAACGCATACTCCGCCTCGAAGAACCTGGCGGACTTCAGAGCAACGGGGAGGTCTGCGCCGGACTCGCGGATGGCCTGGCGCCATCCGTCATTGGGCGTCGGCTGTCCGAGCTCGCCGCGGCTGATCCCCAGCACGGCGGCCACGGCCGACGCCAGCGCAGCCCCGGCTCCACGAAGTACCTGCCGGGCAATGGCGTCGATACCGCCAATGTAGGCGCCTGCTTCACCCAGTGCTTGGGCCTGATGGATTGACGGGTCCAGACGTCGCAGGTCACGGGACAGTGCGTTGGCCAGATTGACGGTGTACGTCGTCACCACGACGCGCGCCCGGGGGGACTGGTCCACCAGCATCTTGGCCCGGTGCAGGACGACGACGGTCTTGCCCGTGCCAGCACCACCAGACAGCCGGAAGGACCCATTGTTGCGCTTGGTGGCCCACTTGCTCTGCTCGGGGTGCAGGAAGACCCGCCAAGCCCCGAAGTCGCCGCTCTCGATGACCCGTCGCAGCTCCTCCATGCCGTCGATGGGCGCAAACTCCATCCGAGCCGACGGATGGGTCAGACGCTCCAACAGTGCCTCGTCCGACACAGCAGTGGAAGGCGTGGCAGCAGCCACGGGGGATCCGAGGTCTTCCAGGATTTCTGTGACACTCATGCCGGATGCCAGCCCCACCAGGGCGAGCTGTTGCCACTCGGGCCCGTCGCACTGCAGGGCCAGGAGTGCCTCCTCGGACTTTGCGTCGACGGCTTGGTCGGCAAGGCGCTTCGGCAGTCCAAGCACCCCCACCAGCTCCTGCGCGGTGGCGTGGATCCGGAATGGGGCGGTCTCTGGGGTGTCAGCCGCTACCTCCCTGTCACTGGCGGGGGCCGCAGGATCGTGGGCCATTGCCGAGGCGGGATCAACGATGGGGGGAAGACCGGCCTCAGCGCGTTCCACCTCGACGTCGCGGATCTCGGGCATCCCGTTGATGGGATTGAGGGACAGCACGGTCTTCTGCGCCACGGCAATGGCTTCGTCGTGGTTCCAGATGCCATGGAAGACATAGGTGGTGTCGTTGCCGCTGGTCAGTTTGAAGAGCACGGCCCGGTACTGCTGGTCCACTCGTCCGGTTCGCACGCGCGGATCGGCGGAATTGTTGATGGGCTCGATGTGCAGGCCGGGAGCCGTGTCATCGGTGGTGAGCTTCTCCAGGAAGGTGAATGCCTTCTGCTTGATGGAGCCGTCCAGTCGGTTGCCCTGCTTGGTCATGATCAGGTTGCTCATGCGGTGGTCTCCTCCAGTGCTGCGACGATGGCGGTGGCGGAGGCTTCAACCAGGCGCCAGCCCTCGGATTCGAGGTCCCGAATGTCCTCTTCAGAAGCGTCGGACATGACGACGATCTTTCGGTCGGGCCAGGCAAAGTCCACCGGGATGCCGTACTGTCCCACTTCCTCGCCCACCCAGTCCGGTGCCGCAACACCCAACTGGGACAACTCCTCGGCAAGCTGTTCGATCCGTGGCGCGAAGTGGATCTCCAGAACGTCGTGCCAGCGGTCGCTGAGGTCGATACGACGCGGAGCGGCCTGGGCTTCGGGCCGTGGCCCTGCCTGGCTGGTGGCCACGATGGAGGTTGTCACGTCCAGAGGCCGGAAGATCAGCGCATTGCTCAGCTCCAACCAGCGCTCCCACGAGCCTCGGAAGTCATCGTTGGTCAAGGCCTGCTGGGAGTCGTCGAGAACCAGGGCGACGTCGACGAGCATCGGCTGGGTGTCTGGCTTGCGACGGGCCAGGAAGCCCACCGGGCCCTGCCTCCACCACCATGAGTTGGAGCTGCCGTCGCCGGTGACCTGATCCGGGGACTGCAGCAAGGCGGGCGCAATTTCGGCCAGTGAGGCTCGTTCGGGCACCCCCAACTGGGCGGAGATCGGCACCAGCATGGGAACGGCGCGGGCAAAGCGACGCCACGCGTCGGGATCCGGCGCCTGGATCCACGCAGCGAGGATGGCCAGGGGGCCGCCGAGCACGGCGTCGGGGATGGACTGGCTGAACCCGTACATCTGCGTCAGCCCTGGCAGTCGCGCCTTCTGTGCCCACTCTGGGACAGGTCGGCTGCTCGCGTTCTCCTGGGCATCAAGATCCCTGGACGTGACGGCCAGCACCTCGATGTCGGCCAGCCGCAGCAGTTCACGCTTGGCAGCATCGTCGGCAATCCGGTTGTGCAGGGGGGTGGCGTGGAAGGCGTAGCCGTCGGTGAAGATGGCGATCTTCGGGACGGGGAGCTTGCTGGTCAGGACGAAGTCGGGACGGCAGTTGCCGATCTCCAGCTGGGGTTCCAGCTTCCATTCCGCATGGCCCAGGCGCAGGTGGATCGTGTTGCCCCAGCGGCCGGGGCTCTCGGTCACGGTGGCGCCGATATGTCGTGCCATCGCCACGAAGGCTTCCCGGAAGCGCAGTTCCAAGTGGGATTCGTGGCTCGGTGCCACGGTCTGCTGGGCGGTCGTCTGCCACCCCATCGTGTCACCGGGCTCTTCGTCGGATTCCTGCCCAGCAAGCAGGATGGCGCGCAGGTGTCGAGCCGCACTGCTGCGGGAGACCCGGTCCACATCCTGTGGCGAGGCCAAGGGCAACAGGCAGCGGTGGCAGGCAAGGCGACGCTCGTGCTGGCATTCACAGTCCCGCACGGTGCGGTAGGCACGCAGCAGCAGGTCCCACAGGTTCTCTGCCGAGCCCAGCTCTGCCAGGTATCCGGTGCCACCTGGCACGGTGTCGTGCAGCAGCAGGGACGGAATGTTGTTCCCGTCAGGGTTTGGCGAGGGCATGACGGCGACGCCGATGTGGTCCGGGGACCCGCCGAACTGGTCCCGGAGCCCCAACAGCAGTGCTGCCTGCAGACTGGGCAGCGCGAAGGAGTCGCCCGTCGTCACCGTCCAGGGCAAGGGGATGACAACGCCCTGGGTGGTGAGGGTTCGGGACAGGGCGATGGGGCGGACATGTTCGTCGATGTCCTTGCGGAAACGGCACCACGGCCGGTGCTCGTCCATCGAGTTGGAGCCGGTGGAATTGTCGATGTGCCCGCAACCTTCACAGACCCGGAAGAGCGAGGTGGGCACCGGATCCCCGGCAATCTCACGTGCCGCAGCCGTGGTGGTGCGCCGGCCCATGTTCAACCAGCGAATGGTGAGCCGGTTCAGGTACTGGGCGCCGAAGTCGTAGCCGTCGACGTACCAGGCGCTCTGGATGGCGGTGGGGTCCAGGTCTGCCGCGGTGACGATGCTGAAGCGGGTGCGCTTGCGTTCATCGGTGCGGTCGTCGATGCGTGCCTCGTCGCGTCGGATGGCGGCTGAGGCGCGGGTGAGTTCCACGACGTCGAGGCGTTGTCCGGCATCGCGCATGCCTTCGGCTCGGCAGCGGGGGCAGGCGGTGGCGGCATGCTCGCGTCCGGTTTCGGCGAGGTCCTGCGCATGACCGCATGCGGGGCAGAAGGCCCAGGGCCGGATCCCGTCGGCCTCGGTGCCCAGGTCCACGGCGTCGATGGCTATTTCCCAGCCACGGGCGTAGAAGGTGGCGCCGGGCGCGAACTCGCGCAGCGCCTGTGCGGTGGGGCGCTGGATGTCGCTGTCCTCGGACTGGTACTTGCCGGACTCGGGATCGAACCAGGTGACCGCCACCTCCAGGGTCGCGGCATCTCCCAGCAGGGTGTAGTTGGGGAGCAGCCCGAACTCCTCCAGCACGGAGATCCAGTACTCGCCGGTGAGCTGCTTGATGCGTGCGCGAGTCAGCCGCAGCGCCGCTTCGGCGGTGCGAAGGGAGCGTTGGTCATCCTCGCTGGCGGCGGCCACGCTGGCGGCCTGGATCAACGCAGGCAGGGATTCCTGGATGCCGATGGCTCGGTGCTCCAACAGCTCCTTGTGGGCACTCCAGCGGTCCGACGCGTGGTGCACCGCCACGGCCAATGGGCTGGTGTGCGGGCCGTCGGCCGGCGTCACCCATTGCCGCAGATGTTCCTTGGCTTCCGGGCGCAGGGTGTCGCCGAAGGCTTCGACGAAGGAGGTCCACAGCTCGACGGCATTGGCCTCGGCCAGGTCAATGAGCTCACCCAGGAAGGTGCCGGGCGCGGCACTTTCCAGGGCGGCACGCGCGGTGCGCGGATGGTGCACGTCGTCGTGGTCCCGGGCGAAGCGGTCCACCAGGTGCGCCAGGTACTGACGCTGCAGGATCTCCTCGGCGCTCAGATAGATCGACGGGGGCCGCACGGCCCCGTTGATCAGGGACGTGGGATCACCGAGCCGAGGCAGGAACTCGCCGCGGCCCGTCACATAGGCGAGGTTCAGTGCATTGCCGGTCTGGCGTCCGGCGCGCCCGATGCGCTGCAGATAGGACGCGACGGTGCGGGGGAGGGAGGCCAGGAAGACGGCGGACAGGTCACCGATGTCGATGCCCATCTCCAGCGTCGGCGTGGCCACCAGGGTGTTGGGGCTGTGGGGGTCTGCCTGACTGGCCTTGAACCCGTTCTCGTACTCCAGCCGGGTCTTGGCATCGAGCAGGGACGTGTGCTCGTGCGCGACGATGCGCCGCATGTCGCTGCTGGCGTACAGGGTGCGGTAGAAGTTCTTCGCGTCCATGGCGGACGGACTCAGCCTGCCGGCGCAGCGGGCGAACAGGCAGGGGGCTCCGGTGAGTTGTTCCACGCTCTCGACGGAGCCGGTGAACTGGCCGTGGCAGACGTCGCAGCGCAGCTGGTGGCGTCCGGCGCGCAGGTCCTCGTCGGTGGTGGGACTCACCAGCACGCGCGACGGGAGGATGCCGTAGACGATGGCGCCGCCCTCGGTGGGCGTGGTGCGCAGCACCAGGTCTCGGCCCAGCCGGTCGAGCAGGGCTCGGACCAACCGTGCCCCGTGCTGTGCCGGAATGCCGAGGCAGCGTCCGGTCCACCGGGCGTACCAGCTCTGGCTGTCGGAGACGGAGTCCAGCAGGGGGTCGCCGTGGGGTCGGGAGCCGCCGATGCGCGGGAAGGCCGGGGCCGAGCGGCCCTTGGGGAAGGCTGGCATGCCCTGGTTGCGCGGGCGCCCGCCCCAGATGGCCCACCGCTGGCCGTCCTTGCGGATGTAGTTGTCGAACCATTGGTGCTCGATCGATCCCTGGGTGCGCATGTGTTCCACGACGCCCCGTACCCACTGGGTGAGGACGGCATCGTCCAGGTCGGCCAGTGGATCATCGAGGGTCTGCTGGTTGTCGTTGCGCAGGACGGTGCGGGCGGTGGTGGCCATCATCGCCGCCGAGCCGGCATTGACGTGGACGCTGAGCGAGCCGGTCTGTTCCAGGGTGCGGCCGACGCGGGAATTGAGTCCGAACTCCAGGGTCAGGTCAAAGAGCAGGCGACGCTTGACCTTGTCCCGCACATCGCGGGGAACCAGTGACTGACGCTGGGCCTCCCAGAAGGGCGCCATCTTGGGGTCATTGACGAACTCGCTGGGCAGGAGCCGGTAGCGGCGGAAGGGATCGTCCCCGGCTCGGCGCAGGACGGCGTCGGCCAGCTCGTCGAGGTTCTTCTCCTCGGCCTCGTCGGTGAAGCCGTCGCGCATCACCGAGCGCATGGTGAGGGTGTGCGAGCGGGCGGCGACGAAGCCGGCGCGGTGGGCGGCGTCCTGGACGCTGTCGGTGAAGACCAGCGCCTTCTTCTCAGCTGGGTCCAGCTCTCCGGAGCCGAAGAGGGTGGACAGGCTGACCGAGAGCAGGGTGGCGACGGCCGAGCCCAGGAAGCGGATGCCGTCGCGCTGCTGGCAGCTGGGGCAGGTGTCCTTGCGGGACTCGTCGCCGGCGTCGCTGCCGGTGAGCATCAGGACGGGCACCAGACGGCCGTGGCGATAGTCGGGGTCGTCCCGGTCGGGGAGTTCTGCCGTGATGCGACGTTCGTTGAGGTTGAGCCAGCGCAGGCTGTCGATGGGTTCGTCGATGGCGCGGGCGGCCTCGGTGGGGGCGCTGATCAGGGCGCGGAACTGCCCGGTGTGGGCGGCGTGGTTGGTGCGGATGTTGCGGTCATTGGCGGACAGCTCGGTGCCGACGGTTGCCAGTTCGACGCCCCAGCCGGAGCGGCCGCAGTGGCGGCAGTAGATGGCGGGGAAGGCGATCTTGTCCGATCCTTCGGTGGCTTCGTCGGTGGACAGCGGGATGAGGGCGCCGTCGTCGCTCCACTGGTAGGTGACGGCACTGGAGGCGACGCGGTCGATGCGGGTCAGTTCGCGTACCCACAGGTGGGTTTCGACGCTGGCGACGTTGCGGCCCAGTGTCGCGCGCAGGTGGCTGAGGGCGGCAATGAGCAGGCTGATGAAGGCCGTTGCCGTCTCTGGTGATGCGGTGCGGGCGTCGATGGGCACCAGTTGCTCGACGAGGTCGTCGAGGTCCTGGGCGGTGCGGGTGGCCTCGATGAGCTGGCCGAGGATCGGCAGGGCCTTGGCGTGGCGCAGCAGGTCGGACGTCTCGAGCTGGTCCGTGGGGCTGGGGGATCCGTCCTCGGTGCGGAACAGGGCGCTGAGCAGGCCGCGGCAGATCACGTCTCCGTCGAGGCTGTCGCCGAGGTTCGCGACCACGTCGTCGATGAGGCTGGCGGACAGGGCCGCCGGAGTGCAGCCGTCAGGAACCGTGGCGTCGGTGAGCCACTGGTCCAGGGCGATACGGGATTCGGTGATGACGCAGGATTCGTCGAAGGTCTCGCCGAAGATCTCGCTGGCGAAGCTGACCATGTCCGACGAGTCGCTGCCGTCGCCCAGGGTGGCGGAGGTGCCGACGGGTGTGATGATGCCCAGCGGGCGGGCCTCGTCTTCGGGCGAGTGCTGGCCGGGCGTCCAGTGGCTCTTGAGTGTGAGGCCGAGGCGGCGGAGCAGCATGGCCACGTCGGTGCCCTGGGCGCCGTCGTAGGTGTGGAACTCGTCGAGGATGACGTACTGCAGGGTGTTGGCGCTCTGGCGCCACAATTCGGCGTCGTCGGAGCGCAGCAGCAGGTGGTCCAGCATCTTGTAGTTGGTGAGGATGATGTCCGGCGCCTGGCTGCGGATGATCTCGCGGCTGGTGATCAGACCGTCGGCGCTCACCCTGGTGCGCTTGGGGCCCTCCTCCCCGGTGTACAGGGCGGCGGTGATCCCGGCATAGGGATTGGCCGAGCCGTCAGCTGGCTTGTCCGTGAGGAGCCTGGTGAGGCGCTGGGCCTGGTCATTGGCCAGCGCATTCATCGGGTACAGGATGAGCGCCTTCGTCCCCCCAGACGATCCCTGAGCCATCCCATCTGTTCCCTGAGCTTGTCGAAGGGATGAGCTTCCACCCGCGATCCCCGAGCCTGTACCTTCGATCCCCGAGCCTGCACCCACGATCCCCGAGCTTGTCGAGGGGTTCCGCTTCGCCCTCAGCACATGGTCGAGCACCGGGATCAGGAAGCATTCGGTCTTGCCGGAGCCGGTTCCGGTGGTGACCAGGGTGGGGTCGGGGCGCTTGCCGCGGCTGGACAGCCGTGCCCAGGCGGCGGCTTGATGCCCGTAAGGTGTGAATCCCGCCGGGATGGCATCCAGCGACTGCTCCCACCCTTCGGCCGCCGGAGCGAAGGGCAGACGGGTCCTGATGTAGGGGCCCTTGAAGATGCCGTCGCTCTGGTGCTGCAGGAAGTCCGCCAATGCGCTGCGGGCATCGGTGTCCGCGAGTGCGAAGGTGGTGGTCAAGTAGTCCAGCAGAGCAGTCTGCAGGACGTCGGCCTGCCGGGTGGGAAGGAGTTCGCTCACGGTTCTCCCAGGGTCAGTTGGCGCCAAGGAGCTGCCTGTCATGGACCGCCCTCCACGCCGTTTCCACGTGCTCGGGTGTGAAGAGGTTGGCCTTGCGGTTGCTCCACTCGCGAATGTCTCGTAAGGCTTTCCCTGGATCCCGGGCAGCTGCATCGTCATGAGCCATCACCCAGTGGACAGATGAGAGCAGCTCCAGGCCGTAGAGGCTCTCGAAGCCTTCCACCGCCGCCATGGTGGCGCGGAGGTGTGACTTGGTCGCAGGGCTCTCCTCCAGGACATTGTCGAGGCGAGGCAATGTCTCGGGGCGTACGCGGATGGATTCCGCCGCTATCACCGGAGAGGAACCGTCGCCGAAACCAACGATGTAGTGCCCTTCCATGTCCCGCAGTGTCTTACGCAGGTCATCAGCATACGGACCGTAGAGATGCGGGGCGAACTTCAACCGGAGCCGTTCGCCCGCATTCTGGAGGAAGTAGGCCAGCTTCTGGATCTCGATTAGCTTGGGGGGTTCCAAAGTGAGTTCTTGGTACGTTCGCATCAGAGCGAGCAGTGCAGCGCGGGCGGGCGTCAGCTTGGGAGCATCGCCACCGACGGGTTGCTCGTGTGCAGCCGGCGCTCCGTTCGGGGCGAACAGCAGGATGTCGGTGTGCTGGGACACTCCCGCCAGCGCGGCGCGGATGCGCGGTTCCACCTCGGACCACTGCAGACCGCCATTACCGCAGCCCAGCGGAGGGATCGCGATGGAAGTGATGCCTTCGCGCTGGATCACCCGGGCAAGATCGTCTAGGCCCGCTTCTACATCTTCCATTCGCGACGGCGCGCGCCAATGGCGCTTGGTGGGAAAGTTGATGATGAAGCGGGGCCCGGTCATCACGTTGGTGGGCCAGACGTGCATCATGCCGGGCTGCACTTCACCGCGCTTGCAAGCTGCGGCGTAGGCTCGGTACATCTCCGGCCAGGCCTTCTTGAACTGTAGGGCGATGCCCTTGCCCATCACGCCCTGCGTGTTGACGGTGTTGACCAACGCATCGGCAGGTTGGGTGAGGAGGTTGCCACTCCCGTACGAGAACGTCATGATCACTCCTCAGAAGTACCAAGTGGGTCTGACAAAAATTGGGGTCTCCACCCCAGCGGCCTCGAGGATCGCCTTGGTCCGGTCGTGGGCGCCCCTGGTCTTGGTAACGACCTCTTCGATGAGGTCCCACTCTACGTGAGGTTGGACGAGGCACTCGGCCTGCCGTCGGTTCTTGCGGTTTGGGTCCTTGTCAGGGTCATCCTTCCACATCTTGGCCCGCATCAGCCGCCAGTCAACAAAGTCGTCTGTCTCGAGTGCTCCGTCGTCTGTTGTCATCTCCGCGAACTGTGCCCGTGCATTCTGATTGGTGTACACAACCGAGTGCCCTGAGGCCTGCAGTCTTTGGGTTGTGGAGCACAGATAGACAAGATTGGTCGTGTCGGGATCGACGCCTTCCACGTTGCCGCTCGCGATGCTGTACATCATCGGGCTGCGAGGAGCGAAGTAGAAGGGCACGTAATCGGCGACGAACCCCTTGTTCCCGCAGGGCACTGCTTTTCGGCGGCGGGCAGCCTTGATGTCTTTGTTCCCGATCTCGTGCCGCAGGACCTTCGCCTGTGCCGCGTTATCTGGAAGCAGCCCGTCACGGACGATGGTGGGCAGGTGCTCAATTCGCGTGAAGTGGTACACCGGTGTGGGTACGGGGCGAGTCATGCGTGTCTCCTGTTCCGGCGTGGCGGACGGTCACTCATCGGAGTCGGCCTCCGGCTTCATGTGGAAGAGCAGTTCCTCGGGGTCGAGGTGGAGGGCGGTGAACACCCGACGCAGCAGGGTCATCTTCCACGAGGTGGAGCTGGAGGACCACACTTGCACATCTCCGGAGACGGTGCGCCAGCCTGGGTTCTGGTCATCGGGATCCGGACGTAGGCGGAGATCCGTGGTGTGGGGTGCGATTCGATGCAGCCCGGCGGAGTCGAGCTGCGCGACGGTCTGCAGGACCCCGATCAGCATCTCCTTCCACGTGGTCACCGGGTGTTCGGTTCCGTGCAGTTCCCACGACAGGATGGACCGCCCGGTGAAGTCACCCTCATCACTCAAGGCCTCAATGTCCTCGGGCGGCTTCGGGGGCACGAAGGTGCACTCCGGGAGGGGCCACAAGGCCAAGGCTCGTTGTGCCAAGTCCTCGCCACGGCACTCGATCTCGGCTTCGGTCCACTGCGTCTGGTCCCGAAGCTGGTTGTTCAGGCGATATGGCGTGTCCTTGAAACCGTTGGGCCGGTCTCGTTTGGTCGCGAAGGACGAGTTTGAGTAGGACGAGTTGTACCCGGTGACGGTGAGGTTGCCCAGACGGTTCAGCCAGGTGGCGTGGATGCGTTCGTGCTCCGGGCCGAGCTCCGTGCGCCAGTCCGCGGTCAGCTTCTGCGGCATGACGTGCTCGATGCTGATGTCGCCACGAGCGAGCGGTTCGGCGATGAGCAGCACGTCCTTGGAGTGGCCATTCTCCAGGGACTCCCAGAAGTAGTTCCGCTGCTGAGGTGCGATCCGGTAGAAGTCGCGGGTCTGCAGCGCTTCCAGGAACTCCTCGTCGGTGGGGAAGGCGGCCGAACCGGTCCGGTGCAGCAAGTGGTAGGCGACGGCTTCGGGCCAAGTGGCTCCCTTGCCCACCAGCTTGTTCGCTTCACGGTGCAGCAGGGCAAAGGTCTTGTTCAGGGTGTTCGTCGGAAGTCCCTGGGCCCACCGTCGCGTCAGGTAGGTGTCGGTCACCTGGATGGTGGAGAAGAGCTCACCCATGGTGAGGTCGCCACGGCGGGCCCCCTCCATCATCAGCATCAGGAAGGGATGCGTCACGCTGCGATCAATCAGGTTATACCGGGACAGCAGCCGATCAAGGTCGGGCTGCCCTGTGCTGGCAGTGCGCAGCTGCCGGTAGTGCCGTGCGAAGGTGCGGAGTTCCGTCAGAACCTGCTCCATCGGGCGGCCATCGGCCTTCACCCAGTCCTTGAACTCGTCGTAGAGATCATCGATGCGTGGGGTGCGGCCCAAGCGGGTGGTGAGGAATTGGCGCAGGAATTCCGAGGTGTCGTAGTCGACGTCCTCTTCGATGCGGTTCCAGTACTCCTCGTACAGCCGCTTTTGGGTCTTCGGGTCGTGGCCCATCAGTACCCAGTTGCGCACCATGTCTGCCTTCGACAGGTCGAGGCCGGTGGAGTTGAGGCTTTCGAAGATGAGCTGGGCGTCATCCGCGTCGTCGAGCTGAAGCCGCATCACCTGGAGTTTGCGGATCGCGTCGAAGAGCTCTTGCGGAGATACTTCAAGTTGAGTGATCCGATCCAGGAAGTAGCGGTAGTTTGCCGTCACCGTGGAGGAATCATCCTTCTCCTGGTGCTCATTGAACAGCTTGGTGTAGGCCGAGGCGTCCGCCTTGACCGGCTTTAGCTTCAGCTTGTAGCCGGTCGAGGAGTACTCGGACCGTAGGTAACCGTCCTCAATACGCTTGGTGAGCCGGTCATCCGGCGGCACCAACCCGCTGGTCAGCGCCTTGTGGAGCGCAAGGAAGAGCAGGTTGACGGTGGTCAGGCGTTGCTGGCCATCGATGATCGTGGACTCTCCGACACCTCCCTCCACCTTGTAGACAATCGAGCCGAAGAAGTGGCTCGCCTTGCCGTTCTTGACTGTCTCCACCAAATCCTGGAACAGACGCTCGCAGTTGGCTCGCCGCCAGTCATAGTTGCGCTGGTAGACGGGGATCACCAGGCACGTGTCGTCCCCGCTGAACATGCCGACGAGCGGTTGGAGTGAACCTTGCATGTCACTGCTCCTGATCTGGGGCTGAGGTATCGGTGGTGACGTTCCTAATTCCGAAGGGGATGTGCACGGCCGGTGCTTCGAGGTCGGCATCGGTGAGATGTCGTCGCTGGTCGTCGAAGAAGATGTGCGGACGCAGCACGTTGAGAACCTTCGTCTTGGGGATGCCACCCAAGAAGAACGCATCGTCCACTTGGAGACCCCAGCTCTTGATGCTCTGGATAGCGCGCTTGTGGGCTGGGGCATTCCGCGCCGTAACCAAGCTGACTCTCACTCGGCGCTGGTAAGTGGAGTCTTTGTCCACGAGCTCATCCTCGAGTCGCTGGATCTTGTTGATGGCAGCCAAGAAGCGTTGCATCGGGCCGGCTGGCAATGGCAGATCTGCCTGGTCGGCTTCGCTCTGTTGGTACGCATCGATCCCTTGTTCGGCGTAGATACGTTCCGATTCGTCGCTCGACAGGACACCATCGAAGTCGAAGGCGATGCGGAGCTGGTTCCCATCCGTCTCCAAGCGCGGGCTGCTCTTCAGTACTTGACCTGCAGGCTGACCGCTTTCCACCGCTCTGCGCACGTCGTCGCCATTTGCCGACAGGAAGAGAGACATGTTGAAGGCTTCCATGAAGTCCTCCGACCCAGTGCCGCGCCTGAAGATGGCCCGGGAGATGGGGAGCTCATGATGGGCAATGGACTCCATGACACGTAGTCCAGATGTGGGGCTGTTGCGTGACATGACGATGACTTCGACGAGACCGTCGTGCAGGTCATTGAGACTCAAGAGCCGCTTGACGAAGGGAAAGGCTGGACCGGGTTGGAGCGGGTTCTGCAGGTGGTCCTGTTGATACTGCTCGTACGCCTCACTGCCGCGGGCCATGAAGATGGCGTCCGACTCCGTCAAGTCGAACAGTGCGCTGGAGGCAACGCCAACAACCAGCGCCTGAGTGAGATCGGGGGTGCTCACCGTGACTCTCCTGACATTCCGACCAGGCGGCGTTCAAACTCGGTGTAGGCGACGCGCATGTCATGCTCTCGGTCGTAGGGCTGGAAGGGCAACTCGTAGACGTAGGTGTTGCCGGCCTCATTGGTGTGGGTGCGCTCTTCCTCGGTGGTCCGGTCGCCCTTCTTGCGCCAGGTCACCAGCACCGGGTTGGGGACGATGCGGCCATTCGCGTCGAAGGTGTACTTGTCATGGTCATAGCCGTAGAGCACCGCGAACTGGGTGCGGTAGACCGTACAGAGCTGGTCGGCCGTGACGCCCAGCATCAGCGCCACCAGGGCATCGATCTCCACCAAGGCCTGACGACGGTCAGCCGCCCGACGCAGTGCAGTGTCGGGTGTCCACTCGGGGCCGACGGCACCCAGCTCACAGAAGACATGCTCCGACGATGTCCACGAATCGGTGGCGAAGGCCGGGTCATAGACCTCGCGCCACAGGTCAGCGTATGCATGGGTCATACAGTTGAGGCGAAGGCACCGAAGGAGGGTCGCTGCAAGTAGGGGTCCGCCGATCAGCGGCATCCGCTCCAACACGGACGTGCGCAAGTTAGCCATTGGTGCTGCCCGAACGTTGAAGTCGGCCAACAGGGACGAGCACGCAGCACTCGCACGCACGAGATCTTTCAGAGTAGACGCGGAGGCTGTTACCACGCCGTCGATATGTGCTGCGCTGGGCGGGATGATCGCTGAAATGAGTGTCCTCTCACCCGTGTTGGCGGCCATCTTCCGCCATGCGAGGCGGTACTGGCTGCGGGCGGGGATGGGGGCGCCGTCGGGCTCGGGGCTGGGCCAGTGGGTGTAGTCGCGGTCGTACTTGGCGGGGTCGCCGGCTGGCTTGTAGGCCGTGACAGGGATCGCGTCCGGGGCCAAGGTCTCGAAGTCGGTCTCGGCCCAGTCCTTGTTGGACTTCATGGAGGCGCGGGGGGTCTTGTACATCGGGGTTCCGACGAAGAGATGTGGGCCCTGGAGAATCACTTCATCCCACGAGGCTGGCTCGCCCCACTGCTGGGTGAAGTAACCCTTTTGTCGGTCGGTGGTCTCGTTCCATCCTGCGGAGAACGCGAGTCCGAGAGTCGCCAATCGAGGTCCATTGGATAGCTGCTGCAGTGCTTCGGCAACTTCTCGGTTGACCGTGTACAACATGCGGGTCCGACGAGGGTCCCTGAGGCCAGGGTCGAGGATGTCTCGCCAGCCGGACAGGACTTTGTCGGTGACCTCTTCGATACGCTCCTTGTGAGGGCGTTGGTCCCAATGGCCCTCGAACTTGAAGCCTGGTGCTTCGCCTTCCCCATTGTGACGTCGGGATCCGGTGACGGTGTCGGGATGGTAGAGATTGCTCGCCTGCAGGAAGCAGGGCTCCCGTCTGTTACCGCCATAGACGTTGGTGCCATAGGCCACGTGGTTGTCAATGTCGTCGAAGAGCTTCAAGTCATTGCCGAACTGCCAATGGCGTCGCAATCGGCTGTACGTTGCAGTCCTGAGGGTGCCTGCCTTCTCTTCTGTAAAGTGGCTGTCCGGATGCAGCAACCCAATCATTCCGTGCGGGCTGTTGTGTGCCCATGTTGCGGCCATGAAGCAGCGGTACAGATCTGGACGTAGACCGTCCAACTCTGGATAGTTCGTTCGAGCACCGACATATGCGCGGAGGGCAACGGTTTCGCTATCGCTGGAGGCGACGAGGCCGGGCATGCCCTCGATGGCGAGTGTTGCCTCTTTCCGAGCCTTCTTGGCAGTCTCCGGCGGCTTGTCACTGAGCTGCCACCACGGGTCACCCTCGGCCAGAAGGGCGTCCACGTCACTGTCGGGGCGTACCCACGGCGGGTTTCCCACCTGCAGGTCGAAGCCGCCGCGACCGAAGACCGGGGCGAAGTGCAACGGCCAGTGGAAGAAGCCCTGCTCATCGGCGATTCGCTGACAGACCCGCAGCCACGGGTGCAGCTCCAGTGCTGCCTCAACAGACTTCGCATTGGCGCCGGCCAGTACAAAACGTTCCTGCTCGGCCAAGTGCGCCCACTCGTCGGCGGGGCTGAGCACCTGATCATCCTGGAAGTGCTTCCTGCTGGACTTCTCGGTGACCGCGGCGCCCAGGATCATCTGGCAGGCACTGAGCCACCCGGCCAACGTGGGCGGGGTGATCTCGTCACCGGTCAGTGGCCAGAACCATAGGGCGCACCAAGCATCCATGATGCGCTTGAGGCGCTGGAAGGCGCCGTTCGGGTCGGCGAGGGATTCCTCGATCTGCTCACGGGAGACGTGCCCCTCGACAGGCTCGGGGATCGGGGTGGGGTGCTCGGGGGTCGCGGTGGGGTGCGCGGGCGACCCTTCGACAGGCTCAGGGATCGTGCTTTGGACCGGCTTGGGGATTGTGCCCTCGATCCCCTTCGACGAGCTCAGGGAACCGCGGTCCATGCCCCAGACGGGGATGTCGCGGCGGGACTGCTGCTCCGCAACGGTCAGGCGGCGCAGAGCCATCGTCCACAGCTCTTCCACCTGGACGGCGATGGCCTGCAGGGTCTTGATCTGGGCGGGGGTCGGCTTGGTCTTCAGCTTCTTGCGCCAGTCCTTCACCGCGACGACCCGCTCCGGGGCCAGCGCCTTCGCCTCCTTGGAGTCCGCCGTCGCACCCCAGCCCTCGGCGGGCAGCAGGAAGTGGTGGATCTTGCCGTAGGCGGCCGTCGGGCCGGTGGCGTCGGTGGTAATGCGCTCGGCCAGGTCCGTCAGCGGCAGGGACTTTCCCTGCTTGCCCAGCCAGGCCTTGGTCTTCACATCATCGGCGGAGTACAGCTCGCGTCGGGCGCCGATCAGCGAATTGCCGCGGCGCAGGTGCAGGCCGAACCACGGCGCCTGCAAGCCTTCGGCCATGGTGTCCAGCCACAGCGTGATCTCCGCGAACTCCACCGCCGTCGCATTCAAGTCCACGCCGTGGACATTGTGCAGCGCAATATAGGCCTTCACCCGCTGCAGCTCGCGGGGATAGTCCTCCGGGGCAATGCGCTCACCCAACTCGTCCTGACGTCGCTTCAGGTACTGCTCCGCCAACTGCCGCGTCGCCTCAATGGCAAAGGCCCCCGAACCCAGCGCCGGCTCGCAGATGCTCATGCCCAGAATGTCCTCGGCGGGCGTAGTGACGCCGTCCTGGTCCAACAGCTCCTCCAGAGCCTGACCCACCGTGAACTTCGTGAGCACCTCGGGCGTGTAATACGACGCAGACTGCTGCCTCGCACGCCCCGACAGTCGGTAGACGAACTGGCCCTGCTTGTGGATCACCGGCTGCTCCTCGCCAGTGGCCACATCCTTCCGCTTCACGAAGTCCTTGGCGTCGATGCCCTGGGCCCGCTCCACCGGAACCACCCACGACCCCTTCTCCGGATTTCCGTCGCGCGCCACCTCATAGAGGTCGGTTTCGGCGAAGAAACCCGTGTAACTCATCAGGCCCTCGTAGACGGCGCCCAACTGGTTGATGCCCAGATCCACATAGCTGATGAAGCCGCGGTCCCTGCCCCTGGTCTCCGCGCTCAGCAGCAACTTCTGCAGCACCTGCTGCAGGGCCTCGTTGCCCAGCTTCGTCTCCGAGATCAGGGCAATGGACTGCGGAAGGAAGAGATCAGCGCGCAGGGGGTGGAAGGTGAGGGTCTGGTCGTCGGGGGCCTCGACGGGCTCGGCCGCCGTCACGGTGGGCTCGGCCGTCGGGGTGGTGGTGTGGCCCTGGTCCACGAGGCGGAAGAGGACCTCGAGCGAGTCGTAGAAATGCGTGCCCTGCTTGGACTTCTGCGAGGACAAGGTGGTGAGCGTCAGCTCGCGCAGACGATCCAGGCTGTAACCAGCGTCGTACTCCGGGGCGCCAGTGGGCAGCACCCCCAGCTCGGGGGAGGCCTCGGCGTAGAGCAGGAAGAGGATCCGGTACAGGAAGCGGAGCGACTGGCGCGCCAGCGGCTGGGCCTGGCTGGCCGGCAGCGGCGGCAAGCCCTGGGCACGGCGCCGAGCCACCACCTCGTTGGCGATGATCTCGATGCTGCGCCGCACCCCCTCACGCAGGTCCTTGCTCACACCGACGGTGTGCTTCACGGAGTCCTCAAGGGTGCCGGTCCACCAGACCTGGCCGTCCGCGTCGGGCGCCAGAGAGTTGGCCTCAAGACAGGTCAGCATCCGCTCGATCTCGCCGGCCTGCTTGCCGTCATTGCGGTCGCACACCGCCTGCAGGTCCACCGCCAGGTAGCGGCCCTCGGCCCAGCGGGCCTGCTCGGTGACCAGCGCGAAGCGGCCGGCCAGCAACAGCACGAAGCTGGGCGCATCATCGGCCAGGAAGATCCGGGAGATCGCCCTGGTAGCCAGGGTCTCCGTCGTGCGCTCGTCCACCTGCCACGGCTCGGTCAGGTGCAGGGGGTGCTCATCGGCCTTGGCGAAGACATCATCCACCGTCGCGGCAGGCATGGCCATGACCACCGCCAGGGGTGCAGCTTCGGTCACGCCGGGCGTGTTGAACCACGTCACCGGGCCCTCGACGTGGGTGGTCAACCCGGCGCCGCGGTAGCCGAGGACGGCAAGCAGCCGCTCGTACACCTCCGTCACGGCCGGGACACTCTGTGCCGGGCGAACGTTCCCCTGGTCATCGGCATCGGTGTAGAGCGCGGCAATCTGCACCGCCAGCTCGCCCCGGGCCGCGGTGAAACGGCTGCGGGAGGTCTCCAGACCATCCTGCTTGGCCTGCTCCCACTCCTTGCGGCGCTCCAACACCAGCTTGCGGAAGGACTCGTTGTTGGCGTCGCTGTTGAAGTAGTGCTCGCTGAGGAAGTCCTCGCCCACCACAAAGGCATCGCTGATCGGCATGACTACCGGCTCCCCTCACTGACGGCATGATCCTGCGGAAGCACCAACAGCAACGGGCGCACCAGGCGCTGCGTGGGGGCCATGTCCCGGATCAACTCCTCCTCCTGGAGCACCGACAGGCGACGCTCCTTCAAGTCCAGACGCTGGGCCAGCTCATTGGCCTGCTGCTGCCACTGCGACGTGCGTTCGCTCCACGCATGGATCCGGGCCCGAGCCTCCTGCTCAGCGGCCTCCATCTGCAGGTTCATCTGGCTTTCGGCCTGGTCAACGCCGTGCCGCACCAGTGGCTGCAACTGCTCGACGTTGGCGCAGGCACCGGGGTTCACCATGGTGCTGGCAAAACCCACAGTCCGGAAGAGATCCGCCGGAGATTCCACCACCTCGGCCATGGCGAACGCCGGATTGACCGGATTGGGGAAGGTGACATTCACCCACGATGCGGCCACGGTCTGCCCGTGCCGATTGGTCAGGGTGCCCACCAGCAGCAAGGTGGGGCTGGTCACGTCGCCCCGCACCACGAAGACCTGGTTGCGAGCCAGATTGGCCAAGGCCTTGTCCGCGGCCCAGTCCAGCACCGGGTGCTGCGGGCTCAGGTAGAGCGCTTCGGGCCATGACGAGTCCGACGCATCGCTCAGGGCGGCTTCCAACAGCTCCTTGCCCTTGCGCTTGCTGGTGGCCAGGAGCAGCCGATCCCGGACCTTGCGTTCTTCCAGATAGCTCTGGGGGAGGACTTCGAGGCGTTGCTGGAGGTCCTTGGGTGGTTGGAAGGCCACCAGGTCCTCGTCGGGCATCTCCTGCCAGGAAACACCGCCAGCCGGTTCCGTCGCCTCGGGCGTCTGGTAGGCGGCCACGAGAGCCTCGCGCAGGAAGTCGACGCTGGAGGCGTACAGGTGAGTGGACGCGTCCGGCTCGGCCTGCGGCGGGCTTGACGGGGCCGCCTGCGCGAGCTGGGCGAACAGCGCCGTGATGGAATCCACCTCCGGCTGCTGCACCGACGAGACACTGCGCACCACGCTGTCCAGATCCTGCTTGCCTGCGAGGACCCGCTTGATGGCCTCCTCCTCACGTTCGGCGGAGTACTCACCCATCAGAGAGGCGGCATCGCCGAGCGCGGCGTGCGCTTCGTCCTCCTTCTCCAACAAGCGGTGCAGGATACGCACGTCACCGGAAAAGTCCTCGGCGGACGGAATCAGGAGCAGCGACGTGATCTGGGGATTCTCCCGCTGGCCGTAGCGATCAATACGGCCATTGCGCTGTTCAATGCGGATCAGGCTCCACGGAATGTCGTAGTGGATCAGCTCATGGCACTGCTTGTGCAGGTTCACGCCCTCGGAGGCGACGTCACCCGTGACCAGCACCCGAATCGGAGAGGTGGTCTGCTTGAAGCTGTCGACGATCTCCTGCTGCTCCACGTCGGACAGGCCACCGTGCAGGATCGCAACCTGCTCTTCCCTGAAGCCCTGCTCGTCAATCAGCCGCTGCTGCACGTAGTGCAAGGTGGGGACGCGCTCGGCAAACACGACGGCCCGATTGGTGCCGGTGCGCGTCACCTTGATGGACTTGAGGTACTTCGCCAGCTCGTCGAACTTGCCGGACTCATGCCACGTGGCGTCGTTGAGTTCCTGCAGACGACGCAGCGCCCGTGCTTCAGTCTGTTCCTTGTCCGTGGCCCCGTTCTCCACCTTGCGCAGGCGTTCCTTCAAGGATTCGCGCAGCGCGGCGGGGGAGGACAGGTAGGCCTTGGCCAGAGTCCACGGAAACAGCGTGCTCACCTGCCCGGAATAGGGCGACGGGCCGTCCTTAGGGTGCAGCCACACGTCGGCCAGCTCCTGGGCGACGGCATCCTCGGCCGGTGATGCCGTGACCGCAATGTGCTGCGGGGGCTTGCGCTCCGCCCAGTCGGCCCCCACCACCCGGGCCACGTCGTCACTGTTGCGGTGGCGGCGCACCACCAGCCGCTTGACCTCGTCGTCGATCAATTCGCCGTCAGGTGTGACAGCCGTCGGTTCCAGCAGCCGGACCAGCTCCGCGAAGGACTCCTTGCGCCCATTGTGCGGCGTGGCCGAGGCAAGGATCAGGGCATCGGTATTGGGGGCCAGAACGCGCGCCAACCGATTGTTCTGCGTGGAGGAATTGGTGACGTTGTGAGACTCGTCAATTACCACCGCATCCCAGCGATGCCGACGCAGGTCGCTGGCAAAACGCTCCTGCTTCAACGTGTCCATGGAGATGATCACACGGTTGAAGAAGGTGAACGGATTGCGCGTGGCCGGCAGCTTCTGCTTCACCCGCTGCACGCCCACCGAGTCCAGACGCACGAACGGAATGGCGAAGCGGCTCCACATCTCGTTCTGCATCTGCTCCAGGACATGGCGGGGACACACGGTGAGGATGCGTTCGCCCCGGCCCCGGCGGATCAACTCCGACAGGATCATGCCGATTTCCAGCGTCTTTCCCAGACCCACAGCGTCGGCCAGCAGAATGCGGGGCCGCAATGCCTCCGGGCTCAGCGCCTTGCGCACGGCATTGTGCTGGTACTCCAGCGGGTCCGCGAGAGCTTCCTTGCTGACCGTCAGACGCTGGTCCGTCAGCGGCAGCGGCGTCTTGCGAATGGTGGACTCCAACCACAGGCGCGCGTTCTGATAGCGGGGCGAACCGTCGGCGACGAGGGTCGCATCGCGAGGGTCGAGCACCTCGATGGTGTCCAGCGACTCGTAGAACGTCGCTGACGTTCCGCGGACCAGCTCGCCGAGACCCTGGACCGTGATCAGCTGGCCGTCGCTGGTCTGACGCACCTGGGTGACAAGCCACTCCTCGTCGCGGACGACGACGATGGAGCCGGGAGCAAGAGTCGCAGTCATCGCGGAGCAGTCACTTTCCTTGTGTGGTCTGGGCTCAGGCTAGCGGGGGAGGACCTGGGCGCCCAGCTGGACCACCTGATGGGTCCCTGATTCTGATGAGCACCTTAATTGGGGTCGTGTTCTTGGGCACCCCTCGGTTCGTTCCGAGATGCTTCCGCCATCACCCCGGAAGGTGTGGGCACTGCTGCCCACACCGTGCAAGACAGGAATCACAGTGATGAACAGCGAATGGTGGACACCCAACGATGCCGTGAACGCGCGCGCAGTGGTGCGCGCCCGCCGGGCCGTCTCCTCACCCGACGCGCCGGAAGACTTGGCGCGCTACTACGCCGTTGACGGGAACTACGCCGGGGCAACGTTCACCACCCTGGAGGGCAATGACCCGCACCGGATCACGCCGGCAGACCTGCTTGCCATCACCACGTTGTCGGTGAGTGTCTCGCCACGGGGAATCCGTCGCTTCGAGAGCAATGACGGGGCAGACTTCCTGCGGAACCTTGACGAACAGTGGGACCTTGGCGATGAGGACGCTGAAGCTCATGCGGAGTCAATGGGTGCCCTGTACTCCTTTGTGAAGGAGCGGCTCGAAGGCAACAAGTGGGTGACGGCATCCAAGATCTGTGCCCGCAAGAGGCCCAAGCTCTTCCCCGTGCGGGACACGGTCGTCAGTCAGTACCTGGGGCTGACCATGCAGGCCAATGAGGACTGGCCGGCCTTCGCGGCAATCATGCGGGACAAGGAGACTCTCGACGCGCTTGCTCAGGCCGTCGCGGGAGCCCAGCGTCCCGGTGTGGATCTGGGGGAGGAAACCCCGATGCTGCGCCATCTGGACGTGGTGCTCTGGATGGCCGGCCTCCGGGAGGGACGCACAGCCTGAAACTGTCAGACCCGCCCGCAATGCTGGGCCCATGGAGCAACCCCTGCGGTTCAACATGCTGCGCCCGGATGAGGTCGAAGGGGACCTTGCCTGGGCGTGGCACCGGTTCGAGCGGGATCAGGATCGGCCTTTCTGGGAGACGCCGCTCTTATCGTGCGGCTATCCCCGGGAGTTCGTCTTCTTGGGCCACTGGCTGACCGACACCGCCAGCGGCCACGCTCTCCGGCACATTGCCAGCGATGAGCCGCTGCTGGACCCCGAGGAGCACGCCTACTTTCTGGAGGCGCTGCATGCCGATGCCTGCGCCTACCAGGAGCTCGTCCGCGACGGCCTCCCCGGCCAGATTCCCGTCGCAGAAACCAGTGCGTTGGTGCCCGTCGTCATCCACCTGATCCGCGGCTGGTACCCCGTCGAGGACGTGCTGGAATCCTTCCGTGTGCTCGCCGCATGGGAGGCTGAGGCAACAGAGGACGATGTCCTCAACGCGCTGGAATCCCTGCCCCACCCAGAGCTCCCGGCGCACGCTGTGCTGGACAGGCTTCGGCTGGGCGAGCGGCCGCCCATCAAGCCACCTCGGGTGGGATCGAGTGAAGCCACCCTCGTGGACGAGGCTCTTTGGCGAACGCTCGAGGGGCTTTGCGCGAGTGACGAAATCAAGTGAGAAGGAACCCGCTCCCGGACTGCAGCCACTACCCTCACGCGCATGTCGGGGGAAATGAGCGGGAGGCAGCTTGCGCGCCTCATCCGGGACTTGCCGGAACACTGCCCCATCTCGGATGCCTATGAGGCAGCCCACTTGCCGGGGGACCGTTGGTGGAGCAGCCAGCGCCAGCACCTATCGGCCTGGTTCAATGAGCTGTCCGGCCCCAGAGCCTTTGGGCGGCAGTCGCGCGGAACGCCAGCACGGCTCGGCTACAACCGATTCCAGTGCGCGCCCGGTCTGTTGTGGTTGGCTGAGGCACTGGGCGAGGATCCGGCTGTGGTCCAGGCCGCCGCAGACGCTGCGGGAGGTCAGGGTCGGCCAGCCACCCAGTGCGCGGCCATTCGTCGCGTGATCCCGTGGCAGCGGATCGAGCAGCTCCTCGAACCCCGCCTCGACGCCAGACACATCTCCCGAAGCCAGGCCCGCAAGCGGATCCGGGCAGCGCGACCCTGATCCGTCACGGGGTTCTCCACCAGTTGTCCGGCGCATCCACTGGATAAGGCTCCACCGGATCACCCGGGCGCCAGGTCGTCGGCACGACGTCGTCCGGGAAGTGCAGCGTCGTCTCGTCGAAGTCCACCTCGAAACGCCTCAGCACGCGTCGGCGGAGCCCGAAGAACTCGCCTGAGATGGAGTCGCCCGCTCCCTCGCGACTGCCGGTGACGCGCGTGTTGTGCAGCCGGTTGCCGCGCCACACGTGGTTGACGGTGGTGGGTCCCAACAGGACCGCGCACAGTCGGTCGACGTACTCCGTGAAGACCTCCTCCACTTCCTCGGGGCCCATGTCGGCGAAGTCCGGCCCAGTTCCTGCCCCGGCCACATGCCCCAAGAAGACCGATGCCGTCGGGAGGACCTCCAGCAGCGCCACGCGACGCGGGTTGCCGGGAACACGCAGGTGCAGCCGGAGCGCTTGGTCGTCGTCGCCCGGTTCCACCAACCACTGCACCTCGGGGTGCCGCGCCAGCACCTGCGGGGCCATCACCGCCACGTGCTCGATGTCCGGCCGGAGCGGCATTTCCATCGCAAGCGTCGTGCGCCCGGCCTGCACCGACTCCTCGACAACAGCAAAGCCCAGCGATCCGTACAGTCTCCGCGCGGGCGCATTGTCGGCGAAGACGTTCAACGTCGCCCGCAGAGACCTCGCCAGTTCTGGGCTGTGCAGCCGGGCATGCTCGAGCAGCTCGGTGACCAGGACTCGCCCAAGTCCTTCGCCGCGGCGCCGGGGATCCACCAGCAGACGCCCAAGGTGCACCGCGTCATCCCGCAGGATGAAGGAGCCGGTGCCCACCAGCTCCCCGTACACCCACAGCGAGCGCACCTGCCACCCTTCGGACTCGGTGTCCAGCAGGGCCTGCGGCTCAAGAGGAAAGGCCAGTCTGGGGCCGGCGAAGAGCAACAGCTCCTCGGCGCTGGAGACCCAGCAGCTGACCTGTTCAGCGTCAGACAGGGTTGTGGGGCGGAGGCGCACCGTCCCGTCGGGCGTGTGCTCAGTCATTCATCAAGCCGTAGGACTGGCGGGCTGCGGACTTCAGAGCGATCGTGCGGAGAGCCTGCCGGACAACAGCGGCGAACATGGGGCAACCAGCCTTGAGCAATGACTCGTCGAGCTGTCGGCAATCGGGGCGCGACACCGTTTCACAAGCACGCAGGCGACATCGGTAGTGGGCGGTGGCGCCTGCATGCCTGGTCCGATCAGTCAGACAGCTCCGGGTGCTCCTCGTCGAAGGCCCGGAGTGCTTCGAAAGCAGCGATCCGCTCACGCTCGCGGGAATCCCTGAGAGCGATCACGTCATCACGGTGGAATCGGGTGTGACTGCCGACCTTGAAGGACGGGATGGCACCCTCCCGGGCCAACTTCATCAACGTGGGGCGCGAGACGCCCAACAGATCAGCTGCCACGGTGCTGGTGAGCTGCTCTGGGGTGGTGCCGATGCTCACCCGCCCACGCTCCGCGAGGGCGGCCAGCGTCTGGTGGAGGACCGCCTGCACCTCGTCTGGCAGCTCGACGTCGGTGCCATCCGCGGTGCGCAGAATGATCCTGGTGCCTCTGCTGGGCTGGGTGGACCGGACCTGGTGGACGGTCTTGCTGCTGATGTGGATGCGCTCGGTGGTCAGGGTGGTCATGGGTGTTGCTCCTTTGGCTCACAACCTCTTGACTCGAGGATAGCTCGCTTTCAGATACAAGTGAAACGCCTTTGTGTCGTGGTCTTGGCGGGGGAAGGGCGCGGCGTAGGACTTTCCCCGCGCGACAGCTGTCGTTCCCCAACCCGTCACCGGCCCGCGATTTCCTTGCAGGGCAACAAACACCCCCAAGGAGAACCCATGCCCCGCAAGATCCTCGCGCTGGTCACCTCGCTGCTGGCCGCGCTCCTGCTGGCCACCGGTATTACCCCGGCTCACGCCGCCAAGAACCCCGTCGACCTGGGCACCCCGGTCCCGCAGACCCACGCCCACAACGACTACGAGCACACCCGCCCGCTGTACGACGCCCTCTCCCACGGCTTCGTCTCCGTCGAGGCTGACGTCTGGCTGGTCGACGGCGAGCTGCTGATCGCCCACGACAAGGAAGACCTCGACCCTGCCCGCACTCTCGAGGGCCTCTACCTGGAGCCGCTGCGCCAGATCGTCAAGGGCAAGGGCCGCAGCGTCTACCCCGGCTGGGACGGCTCGCTGCAGCTGCTGATCGACATCAAGACCGAGGGTGAGAGCACCTACGCCGCCATCGAGGAAGCGCTGGCTGGCTACCCGCAGGTCTTCACCCGCTACAGCCACGGCAAGGTCAAGCAGGGCCCCGTCACCGCCGTCATCTCCGGCAATCGCCCGGTGCAGACCATGACCGACGCCACGGTGCGTCGCGGCTTCTACGACGGTCGCAGCACCGATCTGCGTTCTGGCATGAGCCCCGATCTGATGCCGCTGGTCAGCGAGAACTGGACCAAGCTGTTCACCTGGCAGGGCGTCGGCGAGATGCCGGCTGCCGAGCGCGCCAAGCTCGTCGACTACGTCACCACCGCCCACGAGGCTGGCTACACCGTGCGCTTCTGGGCCACCAACGACATGCCCGGCCCCGCCCGTGAGGCCTTGTGGACCGAGCTGGCGGCCGCTGGCGTCGGCTACATCAACACCGATGACCTGGCCGGCCTGGAGGCCTTCCTCACCGCCTGACTTGTCGGATCAGGGCGCCCCGTCTCCGTTGGAGTCGGGGCGCTTCGTCTTCCCCCGCAACCCCGGCACCCGGACCCTCCTCCGCGCCGGCTCTTCCCCGCCCAGGCCAAAGTTCGTCACGTCCAGGATCAGCTGGTTGCTGTCGCGCAGCAGCCGCTTGACCTCCTTGGGGCGTTGCTTGCCGGCCAGTCCGTCCACCAGCGGCGCCCGCATCCGCAGTTGCGCCATGCGGCGTCGCCAGTCCTCAACCGGCGGTTGCAGCTCGGGGAAGTCGGCATAGCCGGCCATCGCCTGTTCCACCAGTTCCAGTTGGTGCTCCACCTGGTCCTTCACGGGCCCCTGCTCGGAGGGGGTGAACTTCTCCTTGGCCTTGGCGACGTATTTCTGCACGGTCTCGTTCTGGACCACGTGCTCCCAGGTCTTGGGGTCCTTGATGGTGGGCATGGCCGCGGCCACCAGCCACGCGGCGATCTCTGCGGGAACCTTGGCCGGGATCTTCTTCGCCATCGTCGCTCCTTTGGGTCTGTGCCCAGACTAGGTCAGCCGCTGGCCGCGCTGCTCGTTGACCAAGTGTTCAGGTCCACCCGCTACTTCCGTCGCATCCCCTTCAGTCACACGACAGCAGGAAGTCTTGGCAACTTGACCAGAACTGGCCCATGATGACCGATATAACCACTGTCATGGTCCCCGAATCGCATGGCAACGCTCCGCCGGTCTCCCTGCCCGCCGGCTACCTGCCTCCGTACGGGACGCGCCTCACCGTGGACTCCTTCGCCCAGCAGGGCAGCGACACGTGGGCGGCCGACGGACTCGACGCCCGGGGCAGCCCCGCCCGCTACGAGCTCACCGTCACCGCCCCCGGCCGCGCCATGTGCCGCGTCAACGGCGAACCCACCCGCTACCGCAACATCTACTCCCACCAGACCGGCGGCCTCGAAAGCAGCCTGCTCGCCTGGTTCGACTGGATCCTGGCCACCGACGCCGCGGGGCGCCTCCTGCTCGCCGCCGATGACTACGGCGGCGAGACCGTCGCCGCCCAGCTCTTCCGCGCCGAGCACCACCTGGTCCGTCACGACAGCCAGGAACGCTGCCTCACCGACTTCACCACGCTCCCAGAGCTGCAGGGCTGGCTCGACGAAGCCCTGGCCCCCACCCCGCTGCGCACCCGCGTCGTGGCGTTCGAGGCCATCGGCAAGGAGCCCGCCCTCCTGTGCGATCTGCTCGGCCCGGTCCGCGAGAACCCCACCGGCCCGCTCACCCCCGAGGCCGGCCTGCGCTACCTGCCCATGCCATTCGGCACCGCCGAGAGCGTCGGTTTCGTCCGCGGAGAGCTGGGCGACAGATTCCGCTCCATGACGCGCGTCGGCTTCGACGGCAGCACACCCAGCTGGGTGCACGCCGTCTCCTTCGTCCCCACCTCCGAGCTGGCGCACTTCGGTGTGGAGACCCGCACCACGGCCGACGGCGAGTCCTGGTGGGCCATCCTGCTCGACGGCGTCGACGTCTGTCTGGTCATCCCCCGCGGCACCGACGAGCGCGACTGGCCCATGAACATCAGCGCCGGCTATGACCAGGACGGTCAGGAGGCCACCATCGGCATCCGCCCCACCCAGGTCAGCGAACGCGAGAACCGGCTGCAGGACCACTTCCAGCGCCGCTGGGGTCGCTGGCTCGACGCCGCCGTCGTGCTGGACGACGAGGAACTCGCCGCCGGGCTGAAGAGCGTCGAAGCCATGCTGGACAAGGAATTCGGAGGCCGTCATGGGTGAACGCACCGCTCGCTGGCGCGCTGCACTGCTGGAGCGCTCCCGCCAGGCCAACCAGCCCGAACGACAGCCCGTCGAGCCGACCCCGATGGAGTGGGGCGACGGGGACCGCGACCACTGTCAGTGGACCGACTCGCTGTGCACACAGACCCCGACCCACTTCGTCACCCGCGCCGTCCCCGACGGCCAGCCCGCTGCCCAGCCGGAGTACTACTGCGCCCGCCACTGGGCCGTGACCCTGGCCCGCCTGCAAGAGGTGGAGCTCGCTCGGTGCAGCTGCCCGATGCCGGAGCACCTGCGCCAGGCAGGGGCTCTCGTCGGGCCCCGCTGGGGGCGTTGACCGGGCGGATCTGCACAGGCCCGTTCGCCGCGGCAGTGCCCTGACCGAGCCGGCCAACACCACCCGGCCCCGCGGTCAATCGGGTCGAACTCCGCAAACCGACCTCCGAATGTCGCTCCGGCGGGCGGCGCAGGCTCGGCCAGGCGCTCCGGGCGTCAACGTACGGTCGGTTTGCGGAGTCCCCTGCGGAGTCCCCTGACAGAGCCCCCGGTTTGCGTCCCGGGCTCGCAGGGCGCAGAGTCGATCCCATGGCCGCGCAGCAGTACCCCTCCTGGGTTCGGGAAGTGACCGACGAGCAACTCGTCGCCAGCTTCGGGGCCCCCACCTTCTTCCGTGGGTCGGACTACGCCAAGCAGGGTCGGGTGGACAAGGTCACCATCGCCAGCGAGAAGGCCGTCTCCGCCCAGGTAACCGGCACCGGCCACTCGCCCTACTACGTGCTGGTGACCTGGAATGGCACTCGCGCCAGCAATACCTGCACCTGCCCGGTCCGCCAGGACTGCAAGCACGGCGTGGCATTGGTGCAGCACCTGCGCACCTCCAGTGACCGTCTGGAGATCCCGCGCTGGCAGCGGGAGATGACCCGCATCCTGGGCACCTCCCAGCAGGACCAGGGCGGGACACCGCTCGGCATCCAGTACACGCTGCTGCTGCACGACGTGGAACTGCGCCCCGTCTACTGGGGTGCCCGCAACACCTGGGCCCGCGGCCAGCTCACCTGGGACCGGATCGACATCCCACCGGTGATCCCGCGGGGCCCGGTGCACGACCCCGCCCACATGCGCGCCCTGGGCCGCATCCAGCGGGCCGCCACGGAGGCCCGCCGCACCCGCTGGGGTTACGCCGCCGCCCGCGCGAGCCACCTGCTGCTCTCCGAGCTGGGCCACGACGGCTGGCGCCTGATCCAGGAGGCCGTCCACGCCGGTGTGGAACTGGTGCCTGCCAAGGAGTCCAAGGCCGTCACCTTCCGCGGTCCGGAGCTCACCCTGGGCACCCGGCTCACCTCCGACGACGAGGGCCTGCGTCTGGAGCGCACCCTGCTGCTCGATGGGGAATCCGTGCGCCCGGTGAACATGTTGGGCGTCCCCCCGCACGGCGCGCTGCTGCCCGGGGAGAATGGCAACCGGATCGCGGTGGGTTTCACCGAGCCGCTCGACGAGCACGGTCAGGCGCTGGTGCACCTCACCCAGGTGGAGATCCCCGCGCAGGATGTCGGGCAGTTCGCGCTGGACTACCTGCCCCGTCTTCGTCGGGTGACCACGGTGGCGCAGGCCCCGGATCTGGAACTTCCCGTGGCCCGGCCGCCGCAGCTGTTGGTGCAGCTCAGCCAGTCGCCTTCCGAGCAGGAGGTCGCCGCGACGCTGTCTCTGGGCTTTCGCTATTCCTTCACCGGTGCGGCCAGTTCGGTGGACGTCACCGCCAGTTCCGGACGCAGTTTCGCCTCCCGCGACGCCATTGCGGAGCAGGCCTTCCGGCCGCTGGTGGACGAGCTGCTCGGCGCCCCCAGCAAGATCTCGGAGCAGTTGCCCGCCACGAAGGAGTTGGTGGGCAAGCCCCTGCTGGAGTTGTGGCAGCGGCTCGACGCCCTGCGGGATCGCGATGACGTCATCGTGGAGGTCTGGGAGGATGCGCCCCGCTATCTGGAGCTCGACGAGGCTCCGGAGATCCGTCTGGAGGTGGGTGAGAATCCGGGCCGGGACTGGTTCGACCTGGAGGTGCAGGTCTCGGTGGGGGAGAACCGCATCCCGCTGCCTGATCTGCTGCGCGCCTTGAGCGCCGGCGATGACCACTTGGTGCTGGACTCCGGTGAGTGGTTTGCCCTGGATCACCCGGAGCTTGACCGGTTGCGGGAGCTGCTCTCGGAGGCTCGCCTGCTGACCGACCCGGACAGCGACGGGTCCGTCCTGCGCCTGCGCCCGGAGAATGCCGGCTGGTGGGAGGAGTTGGTGGAGCTGGGCGTCGTGGCCCGCGAGAACCAGGCGTGGACGCAGATCTCCTCCCGGCTCCTGTCAGCCGACGGCGCTCCCGAGCTCGCCGCGCCCGGCAATCTGCGCGCCGAGCTGCGTGGTTACCAGCTGACGGGCCTGCGCTGGATGGATTTCCTGCGCAGCGTCGGGCTGGGCGGAATCTTGGCCGATGACATGGGTCTGGGCAAGACGTTGCAGGCGCTCGCGCTGGTCTGTTCGTTGCAGGAGCGTGAGCTGCTCGACGGGCCGGTGCTGGTGGTGGCGCCGTCGAGCGTGGTGGGGGCGTGGGCCGAGCAGGCGGAGCGGTTCGCCCCGACGCTGCGGGTGGCGAACCTGGCCGAGACCTCCCGCAAGCGTGGAATCCCTGTGGCGCAGGCCATCGAGGGCGCCGACGTGGTGCTCACCAGCTATGCCGTCGCCCGGCTGGATGTGGAGGAGTTCGAACAGGTCAGTTGGCAGCTGGTCTTGCTGGACGAGGCGCAGTTCGTGAAGAACCGCCAGTCGCGCACCTATCTGGCGATGCGACGAATCCCTGCCCGCTCGCGGTTTGCGCTCAGCGGCACGCCGCTGGAGAACAACCTGATGGATCTGTGGACGCTGCTCTCACTCACCGCACCGGGTGTCTTCCCGGATTCCAAGGCCTTCACCGACGACTACCGCAAGCCCATTGAGGAGGGTGGCGAGGTGGGCGCCGCGCAGCTGGCACAGTTGTTGCGACGTCTGAAGCCGGTGCTGATGCGCCGCACCAAGGAACTCGTCGCCCCGGAGCTGCCGCCGCGCCAGGAGCAGGTGGTTCCGGTGGAGCTGAACCAGGAGCATCGTCGGGTCTACGACCGGCAGTTGAATCGGGAACGCCAGCGCGTGATGGGGCTGGTGGGGGACATGCAGAAGAACCGCATGACCATCCTGCGCTCGCTGACCCGGCTGCGGCAGCTGAGTCTGGCGCCCGGGTTGGTGGACAAGGAGAACGCCGCGATCGAGTCCAGCAAGATCGAGGTGCTGGTGGAGCTGATGGCCGATGTGGTGGCCGGAGGTCACCGGGCGCTGGTCTTCAGCCAGTTCACGGGCTTCCTGGGGATGGTGCGCGACCGGTTGAATGCCGAGGGGATCGAGACCGTCTATCTGGATGGCCGCACCCGCAATCGCCAGGCCCGCGTCGACGAGTTCCGCGACGGCACCGCGCCGGCCTTCCTGATCTCCCTGAAGGCGGGCGGTTTCGGCCTGACCTTGACCGAGGCCGACTATGTCTTCATGCTCGACCCGTGGTGGAATCCGGCCGCGGAGGCGCAGGCGGTTGATCGTGCTCATCGCATCGGCCAGGACAAGCCGGTGATGGTCTACCGGCTGGTGGCGACGGGCACCATCGAGGCCAAGGTCTTGGCGCTGCAGGAGCGCAAGCGGGAGTTGTTCAACCAGGTGGTGGATTCCGGCGACGGGGCGGTGGGTGCTGCCCTGAGCGCCGACGACATTCGCGGTCTGTTGGAGTTTTGAGGCGAAGCCCGCCGAACGGTGCGGGTTGTGCACCGGAGCCGGTGCACGATCCGCTCAGGTGGACGCGGGTGGACCGTGACGGCACCGATCGGGGTGGTGCCGTGTCTGGCCGATGGTGGTCACCGGGTGACGACTGAGACCAGTTCGCCCACCTCCACGGTGCGATCGGCGCTGCGCTGCATGGTGATCAGGCCCGCTTGGCCCAGGGCGCTCCACTCGACTGCCCAGACGCTGGTGGCGGTGATGGTGGGATTGCCGGGGCTGCGCCAGGTGTGTCCGCAGTCGGGTGATTCGGCCATCGGGTCGGCGTCGGTGGGGCGGGGACTGGCACTGGTGCACGTGAGCGTGGTGCCGTCGCCGGTGTCCACGGTGGTCCGGACACGATGGGCGACGAGTGTGACCGGGATCCCCTGTTCGGTGACCGACGCGTTGATGGTGTCGGTGTCATCGGTCCAGATCCACACGGGGAGCCCGACCGCGAGCATGTTCCACTCGTTGACGCTGGGTTCCGGGCCCAGGTGGGGAGCGGGCAGGGGCAGGTTGATCTGGCTGGCCGCGGTGGTGGCGACGCTGATGACGTCGATCACCGGGGCTGGCGGCGGCGCGGCCGCTGCAGGCTGGCCAGGCTGTGCCGGTACCGCAGGATCGGCGGCCGGCGGGGCCGGCTGGGCTGGTGGGGCCGTGACCACATAGTCCTCGAAGGCGCAGGGCGTACCAACCGACGCGATGCACGTCGTGTCGACGTAGTGCCGGTTGCCATTGCGCGCCGACGGCGGTGGGACTGCTGGGAGCCCCGGCCCGCCCGACGAATGGCGCACGGCAGGCTGCCCGCCTGAGCGCAGTGAGGTGGGGCCCAGGTAGGTGCGGTTGGCGTGGGAGCCGCCGGATCGGGTGGCCGGTCGGGCCGCGGGCCGGGCGACCCTCCGGGTGGTGGTGCGGGTGGCGGTGACGCGCGCTCCAGAGTTTCCGGCGACACGGGTGAAACCGGTCTCGGTACTCGAACACGCACTCATGTCCGCACTGCAATTGGCCCATGCGGAAGTGGGGCTGATGAGCAGCAAGCCTGCGCTCCCCAAGGCGATCAGAACGAATCGAGTCAGAGCGGGCATGTTTCAACGGCCTTTGAGTCGCTCGTGAACCCCTTGAGCTTGCCATCGAATCGCTGGAAGTAGATCTCCTTATAGGCAAGGCCACCGTTTCCCACTACCTTGCCGGTCCCAGTGTCGATCACTTCTCCTTCCGTCGAGTCCACGCACACGCGAATGGAAACGAGACTGCCTCCCCGGCTGACCCCGGGATTCGGCGCAATGGCAGTGAGTCGAGATGAGGAGCCACGAGCTGGCGCGAGCCCCTCGCTGAGGGAATTGGTGATGGAGTTCTGAATCGCTTCCTTCATCGTCCCAGTGATGTAGGTATCCATCGTGGCGGGCAAGGTCGCCGGTTCGTAGGAATGCGACTCCAACTTCGCCATCTCCGCGTGGTAGGCCCGGTACACCTCCACCGCCTCCAGATACAGCGGGTCCTGACTCGGATCCACGCTCGCCCCGGAACCTGCAGAACCGGTCGCTCCGGGGGTGCTCGCACTCCCGCCGGGGGTCGCCCCATCGGACGTCACCACGGCGCTGGGGGTCGCGTCGGGGCTGGTGGTCGCCGCGGGGGCGTCGGGGCTGCAGGCGGCAACAACGCACCCGAGGACGATCAGGCTGACTGGTTTGCGCATGTCCGGCTCCTGGGGGATGGGCAATGCGGTCAATGTGCCAGCCGTCGTCAAATGTGCCAAGAGTCATAACCGGCCGCGGCCCCGCCCAATCCGCCGCCATCCCTTGCTTGCTGAGGGAATGCGGGCCAACCAAATTCCACGTGAATTCCACGAGCCCTCGCGGATCACAGCCCCAGCAGTGGCCTCAGCTCATCCAGGTGGGCCACGCTGTACTCGGCGTCGTCGTCCACGGGCGCCTCGGGTGATTCGAGCACTGCGGCGTTGATCCCCGCGGCATGGGCGGCGGTCGCGTCAATGGGGCGGTCGCCCACACCCAGGCACTCGGCCGGATCCAGCCCGTGCCGCTCCAGCATGACTCGGTACATCTGCGGGTCCGGCTTGCGCGGATGCCCGTCGGCGGTGGAGATCAGGTCGTCCACCGTCAGCCCCAGGCCGTCCAGCAGGCCCATGGCGGATCCGCGCTCGCGGTGCGTCACCACCAGGTTCATCCCGCCGGCAGCAGCCACGTCGCGCAGCAGGTCCCGCGCTCCCGGCACGGGCGGGGCGGGTTCCTTCTTCCACAGGGCCTTGAGCTCGGCATTGGCCTGCTCGAACTCCGTCGGCTCAATGCCAAATCGCGTGCTGAGCGTTGCGATCGCCTCACCGGTGGAGCGGCGCGTGAGACGCGCTACGTCCGGGATCTCCACGTCGTGGCCATGGCGGCGCACCACGTCGGCAAAGGTTGCGTCGAGTTGCGGGTAGGTGTCGACGAGCGTGCCACCCATATCCCAGAAGAGGTGCCGGAACATGTCATCCAGACTAGGGGCGCATCGTGTCGGCGAACAGGGACAATGGGTGACAACAAGGAGGTGCGCATGGGCAAGGTCTGTGTGGTCGGCTCGGCCAATGTGGACCTGGTGGTGCACACGGCTCGGATTCCCAGCCCGGGTGAGACGGTGCCCGGAGGTCCGCTGGCAACCCTGCCGGGCGGCAAGTCTGCCAATCAGTCCGTGGCGGCGGCACGCCTGGGTGCCGACGTCACCTTCGTCGGCAGGGTGGGCGACGACGATCACGGCACCCTCCTTCTGGAGAGCCTGGCCCGCAGCGGCGTCGACGTCACCCATGTCCACGACGATCCAACGCCCACGGGCACCGCCATGATCCTGATCGATGACGCGGCGGAGAACGTGATTGTCGTCTCGCCGGGCGCCAACGGCACGCTGAGTCCGCAGCGCCTCGCGGAGCATGCTGATGCCATCCGTTCCGCCGACGTCCTGGGACTCTGTTTCGAGATTCCGATGGAGACCGTCGAGTCCGCCGCCGCAGTGGCGCACCGGTCCGGCGCGACGGTGGTGCTCAATCCGTCGCCCTTCACCGAGCTCTCGGCGGCGCTCCTGCAGTGCACCGACGTGCTGGTGGTCAACGAGCACGAGTTTGCCCAGGTTTTTCCGGGGGCCTCCATCCACTCACCGGAAAGTGAGTTGCTGCAGGGATTCCGGGGTGACGTCGTGGTCACGCTTGGCGCCAGGGGAGCGGCGCTGCTGATGGATGGCCCCGACGGCTGGTCCACCACCGGCATTCCCGCGCCCACGGTGGAGGCCGTCGACACGACGGGCTGCGGTGACGCCTTCACCGGCGCCCTGCTCGCAGGTCTGGCCGACGGGGATTGTCTGGAGGAATCCATCCGGCTGGCGGTCCGGGTGGGTGCCGTCGCCGCCACCGGTCAGGGTGCCCAGCCGTCCTACCCGACGCGCGAGGAATTGACTGCCAATCCCCAGTGAATTTCATCACAGCACCTTGTGGGCCATCGCGGATGACTACGAGTCCCAACCGCCCGGAAGAATCCGACGGCCCGTAGTGCGAGACGCGTGCCGATACCTCAAACCATTTCCATGAGCTGGTGGAGGCGTTGGATCCCTCGCCACACAACAGAATCAAGGCGTCAGTATGTTGAATCGACGTCAGCTTCTCACCGCCTCCGCTGCTTCCGCCGTCGCCCTCGGGACGGCCAACCTGATGCCAGCCGCAGCCGCCAGCCAGACCGCCTACGGCCGCACTTTCACCGATCTGGGCTGCAAGCCGGCCGTCATCAATGTCGAGAAGCTCACCCTCAAGAACAAGAACTTCCGCACCGCTGCCTGGAGCTGCGACCAGCTCCAGCTCACCCTGATGAACATCCCGGTTGGTGGTGAGGTCGGCCTGGAGATGCACGACGACGTCGACCAGTTCCTCCGCATCGAGTCCGGCACCGCACTGGTGATGATGGGCGACGAGAAGCTCTTCAGCTATGTGAAGCAGGCCGGCTCCGGCGACGCGATCCTGGTTCCCTCCGGAACCTGGCACAACATCGTCAACAACTCCCCCCAAGGAGGAGCTGAAGCTGTACTCCCTGTACGGCCCGCAGCAGCGCCCCACCGGCACCATCCACGTCACGTCGGAGGATGACCACCACTGAGCAAGGCCATGATCGGCACGCATTCCTGATGCGTGCGAGGCCATCGCTGCTGGGGCCCGGGATCCCCGACGGGGAGCCCGGGCCTTGGCGTGGACGAGGCGGGAAGTGGGTCTTCGCGGGCGCGACGCGGGCAAATGAACTCCTGAATTCACCAGTCCGGGTCTACGGTGGACGACGAACTGTGCCACCGTTGTCCAGGAATCCAGGAACCCTCCATGAGCCACCCTGACCCACGAGCAGCATCGCCAGCCTCGGCCACCCGCACCTTCTTACGGGAGGTGAACTACCCACACCAGATCCACCCCGCGCTGGTGCCCGGCGTCTCCGTTGAGGACCAGAAGATCCGTTACGGCGTTGACAAGGGAATTCTCGGAGTCGTGGGTTTCCTGATCGTCGCCTTCGTCGCGTGGGGACTGGCCGCCCCACAGCAGGTCTTCGACGTCTCGAGTGCCGCCCTGGGCTGGGTGATGCACAATCTGGGGTGGACCTTCAACGTCCTGGCCATCGGCATGGTGCTCTTCCTGCTGGTGATCGCCTTCTCCAGGTTCGGCAAGATCACGCTCGGTCTCGATGGCGAGGAACCTGAATATTCAACAGCCTCCTGGGCGGCCATGCTCTTTGGCGCGGGCATCGGCATCGGCATCATCTTCTTCGGCCCCTACGAGCCGCTCACCTACTACTTGAGTCCGCGGCCCGGCGCCCACTACGACGCGAACACGGCGGCCGCGGTCAAGGGGGCGATGGCGCAGGCGGCCCTGCACTGGGGGCTGAACGCCTGGGCCATCTACGCCATCGTCGGCCTGGCCGTCGCCTACGTCTCCTACCGCCGCGGCAAGGTGCCGCTGATGAGTTCGGTGGTGACCTCGCTGTGGAGTGGACGCACCGACAGCATCGGCGCTCGCATCATCGACGCCCTGGCCATCATCGCGACGCTCTTCGGCACCGCCGCCACCCTGGGCATCGGTGCGCTCCAGATTGCCCGTGGCGTCGAGATCGTCGGTGGCCTCGGCCCGACGGGCAACACCCTGGCGCTGGGAATCATCGGCGTGCTGACCATCGCGACCATCGCCTCCGCCGTGTCTGGCGTGGCCAAGGGGATTCGCTGGCTGAGCAACATCAACATGCTGATGGCTCTGGGCCTGGCGCTCTTCTTCTTCATCGTCGGCCCCACGGCTTTTCTGATGAACATGGTGCCGTCGGCCATCGTCGACTACTTCGGGCACATGCCCGACATGCTCAGTGCCAACATGGCCGAGGGGCCGGAGATGGAGGCCTTCCTCTCCTCCTGGACCACCTTCTACTGGGCCTGGTGGGTGAGCTGGGCGCCCTTCGTCGGCGTCTTCACCGCCAAGATCTCCCGTGGCCGCACCATCAAGCAGTTCGTGCTCGGGGTGCTGCTGATCCCTTCGTCGATCATCGTGCTGGCCTTCGGAATCCTCGGCGGAACCGCGATCTGGCTGCAGCGCAAGGCAGAGGCTGCCGGCGACACGGCCAACATGATCGCCCCCGACGGGACAGCCGCCTCGCTGCCGCTGCCCGCCGAGATCTTCTACAAGGTGGTGGAGCAGATGCCCGGTGGCGGCATCGTCTCCGCACTGGTGATCGTGATGCTGGGGGTCTTCTTCGTCACGACGTCGGACTCCGCCTCCCTGGTCAACTCACAGCTGGCCCAGCGTGGCAATCCGTCGCCCAACAAGCTGGTCACCACCTTCTTTGCGCTTTGCATGGCGGGCATTGCCGTGGTCATCCTGCTCTTCGGCGGCCAGAACGCCTTGGCGGGACTGCAGAACCTGGTCGTCGTGACGGCGCTGCCCTTCGCCGTGATCCTGGTGCTGATGGCCGTGGCGCTGGTGAAGCTGCTGCGCAATGATCCGCAGGCCATCCGCGAGCACTACCAGGAGCAGGCCATCCAGAAGGCGGTCAAGCACGGCGTCCACGAGTATGGCGACAACTTCGCCCTCGCCGTGGAGCCGACGGCTGCCACCGACGAGCGTGCGACGGGCAGTGACTTCGACTCGACGGCCCCGGAGGTCACCGAGTGGTACGCCCGCACCGATGAGGACGGCAACCCGGTGGAATACGACTACGAGAAGGGTGAGTACATCGACGACGAGCCGACCTCGGACGACGTGACGGGCAACTCTCCGATCCGGTGACTGTTCGGCCTCTGAGGCTGGGCAGGGCTGCCGCGGGAGGCGGGTCGAAGGACACTGTTGGTCGAAGGACACTGTTGACGGTGGCTATGGCCCTGCTTCGTGGAGCGCCTCATCGGTGCGGGTCCGTTCGCGGCGATCATCAGCCTCGTCGATCCGCTGGACACGATCGCATGATCCCGCTGGGCACGATCCCATGATCCCGCTGGGCACGATCCCAGCATGGGCGTCTTCATGCTGCTCGTGCACTGCCTCAATGCTGGCGGGGGGTCTGGTTCGACAGTGAGGTGCCCGACGCCTTGCATGTGCGCCTCACCACCCCACGAGCCCTGATGGCCATGGTCGCGGCACGGTCGGTCCACCTCTGTGGCGTCTCCCGCCTGGGGCGACGGGCTGGGCCGATCGGCTGGCTCGATGGGCTGGGCCACCGGGGCCTGGTCGATGGGCGGGGCTGCAGCCATGGCGCCAGGGGCGTTGGCGATGCTCGTCAGTGCCGCACGTTGGTGGTGGCCGCTTCGCAACTTCGAGGCATCCACATTCCTCCGAATTCCGAAATTCGCAAGAATGGCTAATGATATTGCAATTTTGCATTCGCGGTCATGAATTCTTGGAATCCAGAACTCATTGCATTCATTTCTGGGTGGCCCTTCGCTCACAATTCTTCGTTGACCCAACTTCTCCTGGGTTCATGCATGAACTCCTTCGCGGTCTATGCGGCACCCCATTCATTTCGGTGGAAACGCTCAATCCGAATTGGTGGAACCGCCGCTGCATGAGTCCTGATGTGAGTCGACATGGCGCCCTTGGGGTCCTGCATGTCCGGGCATGGTTGGGGCCCGAGCCATTCTCGGTTGGGCTGTAGCGGTGCGCCGAGAGCTGCCGAGCGCTCCGGTGGGCGTCGCACTGTGGCTTGACCGTCCCACCCACTGCGCGTCGATAACCCATGAGAATCACCGACGACACCATGCTCATCCGGGTGGGCGATGGCAACTGGACAGCCATCCCCGTGCGACCCAGAACTGCCATGCAACTGATCCTGTGACCATGATGAACGGCATCGCTCACATATGAGAAAATGCCAACATGAGTGAAGTCGCCAGAACGACGGAGTACAGCCGGGTGTCGGGAGATCCGGTGCTGGATCTGATCAACACCCTGCAGTGGCGTTTGGATCCCGGGGCCTCCATCGACGCGCTCACGAGCTTCGAAGATGCAGTCCAGTGGGCGCAGGGTGCTGGCCTGGTGGCGCCCGACGAGGCGCAGCAATTCTTGGTGTTTGCGCGGGAAAGGCCGGAAGTTGCCGACGTCGAAAGGCTTCGAATTGTCCAGGTGAGGGAATCCTTCTACCACCTGCTCTTCGGCAACGGCGAGTATTCCGCGAGAATGATTTCCAGGCTCTATCGGGAGGCGCTGTCCGGAGCAATCCTCAATTTCTCTGACTGGCGGTGGGGATGGGTGGATGAGGACCTCTCCATTGAGGTCCTGAGGCATCGGATCGTGCGCGGAGTCGTCGCCTTCACCCAACGCGACGATCTCGATCATCTCTACCAGTGCGAGGACGAGCGGTGTGGACGCGTCTTCCTGGACTTCTCTCCCCGTCGCAACCGACGCTGGTGTGTCGCCAAGGAGTGCGGCGACCGCAACCGGTCGCGCGCCTACTACTCCCGACGCAAAGCGCTTGAACAGCGCTGATCATGCCGCCTGGAGGCCGTGGCCATGCGTCGGAACGGCTCCACGGCCCTCCTGGGGAATCCCTCAGGCCCCACAACGGGTGTCTTGATGTTGAAAGTTCTGTCAGAGCCGATCTGAGCGAAGCGGCGTCCGCTGTCAGGCGGCATCCTGGCTCAAGGGAGCCCGGCGAGTCAGGGGCAGTCGCGGGGTCTGGGCAGCCATCACCGCTGGACCTCGCCGGCTGACTCCAGGGGTGCGTCCCCACAGACGGATCACTGAGCCGGGCTCTCTCGTCACTGAGCTGGGCTCTCTCGTTTCAGCATGAAGAAGAAGGGCTCGAACCCGCGGGCGTCCATCAACCCCAGAAGAACGCACGGCTCAATCCAGCGGAAATGATCCTCGATGGGAAGGGCGTCGTAGACCATGGCCGCCCCGACCGTGCCACGGAAGTCCATCATGCGCAGCCGTGCCCCAGGCCGACGGGTGGACGCGCACCGGAGCAGTCCCCGCTCAACCATGTGGCGCACCACCGTTCGCACGGATCGTCGGCGAAGGGGCGTAACCAGCGCTGGCATCAGTGACCATGGCACAGCCGAGGGAGAGACGCAGAACACGCCACGGCGATCGGCGAACAGAAGAGGATGGACCTCCTCCTGACAGTCGAACCGCTTGCCGTACCACCCGGCGAGCTCGAGGAGTCCGTCCAGTGGATGTCCGGAGGGAACACCCAACCCCCGCCAGGTTCCGCTCAACTCCTCCACTCGCGCCGGGCGAGCCGACTCGAAGAGGGCAAGAAGTTTCGTACGGTCAGCGCCCTCGGCAAGGTGTGCAGGCCAACGTGCCTCGTGACTGTTCATGGCTGTGACGCTACTCAGCTGGCTGCTGGGCGCGAGATCGCCGTCAGGGCATCACGATGCATGTCATGGCCGCCGACGACGAAAATGCGTAGTCACAAGGGATTTAGGCGCTCGTGGAGTGTCCCACAGGAGGCGGGCCCTTGGCTCGATTTGCATCCGGCGACACGATGAACTAATGTTTTCCGAGCTGCCACACGGCAGTGAACAACTGGATGAACTTGGGAGAACCCCAGCGAGTCCAACCGGAAGAAGTCAGGCGGATTTGACCGCCCCAGCGGAACCCGGTAAGGTTGGTCGAGTCGCCCCAAGCGGATCTCTTCGGAGGGATGTGCGGGTCGCGCCCGGATCTTGAGAACTCAACAGCGTGTCTAAAGTCAATGCCTATTTTTACCCGTGGCCATTGATGTGAATCTCTTTGTGGGGTTTGTGTT